>NZ_JAAXPW010000020.1 GCF_012396605.1 Ureibacillus thermosphaericus | reverse complement strand
AGGTTAAACTTTAATAGAGTCATTTTTTCATCCTCTTTCTATTTGTTTTTATTGGGTCTGAAAACAGTGTAGCAAAAGAGGAGGAAAATGGCTCTTTTCTTTTTTACACAATTATATGGACTCTATCAAAAAGCCGGGAGCAGAGAGGGATAATAGTCAAATTTCAGAAGATATTAGCCATACGCCAGAGGATAATAGTCAAAGGAACGAACATAATAGCCAAGCGATAAAAAAAGCCGAGAGCGATGGGCGATAATAGTCAAATTTCAGAAGATATTAGCCATACGTAAGAGGATAATAGTCAAAGAAGCGAACATAATAGCCAAGCGATAAAAAAAGCCGCGTGTGAGGGAGGATAATAGTCAAACTTTCGAAGTTAATAGTCATGCGCCAGAGGATAATAGTCAAAATAACCGACATAATAGTCAATCGATAAAGAAAGAAGGAAGCGAGTTAGCAATATATAAAATTGAATGACAACATGAATCGAAGAAATAAGGCTGTCTAGAAGGTTAATTTTTCTAGACAGCCTCAGATTTTTATACTTCCATAATGATTGGTAAAATCATTGGTCTACGTTTAGTTTTTTCAAATAAATATGGAGATAAAATATCTGTTATCTCATTTTTTAATTCTGTCCATTGAGATTTTTCTTGAATCATTTCTGCTAAATGATCTGCAAGCATTTTCTGTGCTTCGCTAATTAGTGTAGCAGATTCACGCATATAAACAAAACCTCTAGAAATAATATCAGGACCTGCTACAATTTTTTGTTGTTTCATATCTACGCTAACAACAACAATGACTAATCCTTCTTCGGAAAGAATTCGGCGATCGCGCAACACGATATTTCCGATATCACCAATTCCGCTTCCATCAATGTAAACATCGCCTGAAGGGATGCGTCCTGCAACGTAAGCTTCGTTTGAGCTGAGTGCAAGTACATCTCCATTTTCCATTACAAATGTATTTTCAGCCGGTACATCGCAATCAATAGCAAGTTTCGTATGCATTTTTAACATGCGATATTCACCGTGAATTGGCATGAAGAATTTTGGCTTCATTAAGCGAAGCATTAATTTTTGTTCTTCTTGGGAACCGTGACCTGAAGTATGAATATTGTTAATAGATCCATGAATGACTTCTGCACCAGCACGGTATAATAAGTTAATAATTTTATTGACGCTAATCGTATTGCCAGGAATAGGCGAAGAGGAGAATACAACTGTATCTCCTGGCTGAATTTGAATTTGACGGTGAGTACCATTAGCAATTCGCGATAAAGCCGCCATTGGTTCGCCTTGAGAGCCTGTACACAAAATCATTACTTCATTTGCTGGTAGGCGATTGATTGTTTGAGCGTCAACGAACGTTTCTTTTGGTGCAGTAATGTATCCTAATTCTCGACCAATGGAAATAGCATTATCCATCGATCGTCCGAAAACTGCAATTTTTCTTCCATATTGAGCAGCTGCATCTGTTACTTGTTGAAGTCGATGGATATTGGAAGCGAACGTTGCAAAAATAATACGTCCTTCAACTTTACGGAAAATATCGTGGATGCTTTCACCAACTTTTCGTTCTGACATTGTAAAGTTAGGTACTTCTGCGTTTGTGCTGTCCGATAATAAACAAAGCACGCCATCGCGTCCAATTTCTGCCATTTTCGTTAAGTTGGCTGGTTCACCCACTGGTGTAAAATCAAATTTAAAGTCACCAGTATGAACGATATTTCCAGGCGGTGTTTTTACAACGATTCCAAATGCGTCTGGAATACTATGTGTTGTTCTAAAAAAACTAACAGATGTTTTTCGGAATTTAATGACATCGTCTTCTTTAATCTCAATCAGTTTCGTTTGACGTAGTAAACCATGTTCTTCTAATTTATTGCGCAAAAGTCCAAGGGCAAGTTTTCCACCGTACACAGGTACATTTACTTGGCGCAATAAATATGGTATTCCACCGATGTGGTCTTCATGGCCATGAGTAATAAAAAGACCTTTAATTTTATCGGCGTTTCGTACTAAATAAGTGTAGTCAGGAATTACATAATCGATTCCTAGCAAATCATCTTCAGGGAATTTAATCCCTGCATCGATGATAATGATTTCATCTTGAAATTGAACTCCATAAGTATTTTTGCCGATTTCACCCAGTCCGCCAAGAGCAAAAACGGCAGTTTGATCATTTTTTACAAATTTCATATAGACTACGCATTCTCCAAACGGAAATTCGGGCTATTTTTTTCATATTCTAAATAATTGCCCTCAAGTAGTTGAATATATTCAATCAAAATGTGGCGATCTTTTAAATATTCGCGGACTTCTCGTTCTGAATTAGCTTCTAGATAGAGGCTTTTCGTATTTTCGCGAACTGGTACTTCATCTGGATTTTCTTGATAATACACTTTGTAAATCATCTTTTCTCTCCCTCTTTAACCGAACATTTTTTGCATCTATTATTTTTCCACTTTTTACGAATATAATCAATTGGTATTTATTATATTAACGCAAATGGTTTATATCTTCACAACCAAATGCATGAAGTGGCCTATTAGTTAAAGTGACAAAAGTTATTAAGAAATATTCATTATATACCAAAATTTCAAATTTGTAACATGTTGAAATAGAATGCATTTCCTTTATATTATCATGTGAATCTTTTAAAATAAAGAAAAGCCCTCCGTTTTTGAAGGGCTTAAGCGATTGATTTTTTACCGAGGATGCCATTAAGACGCTTCAAAAGTTTCTTTTTGAGTCTTTTTAACATGGTGCACCACTCCTTAATTTAAAGTATAAGGTAGAATTATATATATGTAAAGTATTTTTCATTTACATATAAATATGCATTAGAAGGGTTAGTGACAATGAAGAAGGTTCTGTTTTTTGACGTAGATGGTACACTTTATAATAGTAAGAAAAGACTGCCTCCATCTGCGAAAGATGCAATTTATCAAGCAAAAAGGAATGGTTATGAAATTGCCATTGCTACAGGTCGAGCTCCTTTTATGATTCAATCGATTTTAAAAGAGTTAGAGATTGATACTTTTATAACTTTTAATGGACAATATGTTGTTTATAAAAATGAAGTAATTTTTACAGATAGTGTTCCACAAGACGATTTAACGGAAATCATTGAATTCGGATCAATGCGCAACCATCCTGTTGTATTTATTGATGACGAAAAAATGATTGCGACAACAGAAGGAAACAAAAAAATCGAACAAAGTTTATTATCGTTACGCTACCCGTATCCCGAAATTAATCCTCATTTTTATAAAGAAAATGCTGTCTATCAAACACTTATTTTTATGGAAGAAGAAGAGGAAGCGATTTATCACGAAACATTTTCAAATGTTAAATTTGTTCGCTGGCATCCGTACTCTTGCGATATCCTTCCAAAAGACGGTTCAAAAGCGAGAGGGATTAAAAAAGTATTGGAAAAAATGAATATTCCCATTGAAAATGCCATTGCTTTTGGTGATGGATTAAACGACATTGAAATGCTTCAAGCAGTTGGTGTAGGGGTAGCAATGGGTAATGCCAAAGAACAAGTAAAAGAAGTAGCTGATGTTGTAGGTGAACATGTTGACAATGATGGGCTTGCGAAAGTGATGAAAAAATTAGAAATCATCTAATCTATTTATATGCATGATGACTTTTCGAAGTCTCGGCATTTGTCTCATACAAGTAGAAACCCCAAAAGCACTGAAGACAAAATTGGTGCTTTTAGGGTTTTCTTTTTTATGCTTATTAACCTTCAAAAGGAAAAGCATCTGGAATAGGAGCAAATGGATCTTCTTTATTAATATGATCATAAAACATAATCCCGTTTAAATGGTCCAATTCGTGTTGAAAACATATCGCTGGAAGACCTTTTAAACGCATTTTTTTCTCTTCGCCATCAACAGTGAAGAATTTTACCGTAATCCGTGCATATCGAGGAACATACCCAGGAACATTGCGGTCAACGGATAAGCAGCCCTCACCATTAGGTAAGTACGTTTTTTCTACAGAGTGGCTGACGATTTTTGGGTTGATTGCGACAAAGCTGAGTGTTTCTCCATTTTCTTCTTCAATATGAAGGGCAAACATTCTTTTTAAACAATTTACTTGGTTTGCTGCAAGCCCTATTCCAGAACGCAATTCATATTTTTCTGCTATTTCCGGGTCTTGGCTATTTTTTAAAAACTGCAACATATCCTCTGCTAATTTACGCTCTTCATCTGATAACGGGAATTTCATCTCTTCTGCTTTCGTTCTTAAAGCAGGGTGACCTTCACGGACAATATCTTTCATTAAAATCATATTTTACTTCCTTTCAATTTCTCTATCAAAATGAAGGTTTTTCTATTTAAAAATACCATATGTCAATTTCTTTTTCTAATAGATGTTTCAATGAATATTATATGTCATTTATAGGCGATAATGAATTTCGTACAACGGATTATTTTATGAGCATATCATATTAATTTTGTCAAAAAATTAAACTGTTATAATACAAGTTTATTTTGTGGTATAACAGAATGTTTTTGTGATAAATTCAAATAACTAGCATAATTTTGAATTGAAAAGAAAAAACAACGATTGACCGATTGTATTATGGTAATATATACTGTAGTAAATTGAAGGTTGTATCAATTTTCGGGTTATAAAAAATGATACAGATAAAGGAGAGGTGTTTTATGAGTGGGAAAGTTTTTGATCCAAAAGGTGTATTACAAGATGTTGAAAGCAAATTTGAAATGTTTCAAATTTTAAATGAAAACGGAGAAGTTGTGAACCCAGAGTATGAACCAAAATTGTCTGATGAAGAATTGGTAGAACTGATGACTCGCATGGTTTACACAAGAGTTTTAGACCAGCGTTCTATTTCTCTAAATCGACAAGGACGACTTGGATTCTATGCGCCAACTGCAGGACAAGAAGCTTCCCAATTAGCTTCCCACTTTGCATTGGAAAAAGATGACTGGATTTTACCAGGTTACAGAGATGTTCCTCAAATCGTTTGGCATGGCTTACCGTTATGGAAAGCATTCTTATTTAGCCGTGGACATTTCATTGGAAACCAAATTCCTGAAGGTGTAAATATTTTACCTCCTCAAATTATTATTGGTGCCCAATACATTCAAGCAGCTGGGGTTGCTTTAGGAATTAAGAAGCGCGGCGGAAAGAATGTAGCAGTAACATATACAGGTGACGGTGGTTCATCTCAAGGTGACTTCTATGAAGGTATCAACTTTGCAGGGGCATACAAAGCGCCAGCAATCTTCTTTATTCAAAATAACCAATATGCGATTTCTACTCCTCGTGACATACAAACAGCTGCAAAAACACTTGCACAAAAAGGAATTGCAGCAGGTATTCCATGTGTTCAAGTAGATGGAATGGATCCATTAGCTGTTTATGTAGCAACAAAAGATGCACGTGAGCGTGCTGTAGCTGGTGAAGGTCCGACATTAATTGAAACAATTTGTTACCGTTACGGACCGCATACAATGTCAGGGGACGATCCAACGCGTTATCGTACAGAAGATATTGATAATGAATGGGCGAAAAAAGACCCAATTGTACGTTTCCGTAAATATTTAGAAGGCAAAGGACTCTGGTCTGAAGAGAAAGAAACAGAAGTGATTGAAAGAGCGAAAGAAGAAATTAAAGAAGCTATTAAATTAGCGGACCAAGCTCCAAAACAAACAGTAACTGACTTAATCTCCATCATGCATGAGGAGCTGCCTTTCAATCTAAAAGAACAATACGAAATCTATAAAGCAAAGGAGTCGAAGTAACCTATGGCACAAATGACGATGATTCAAGCGATTACTGATGCTTTACGCACAGAATTGAAAAATGATGAAAATGTGTTAGTGTTCGGGGAAGACGTCGGTGTAAACGGCGGGGTATTCCGAGCAACTGAAGGTTTACAAAAGGAATTTGGAGTGGATCGGGTATTCGATACTCCTCTTGCTGAATCAGGAATCGGTGGTCTTGCAATCGGTTTAGCTTTACAAGGATTTCGTCCAGTTCCGGAAATTCAATTCTTCGGTTTCGTATATGAAGTAATGGATTCCATTAGCGGACAAATTGCTCGTTATCGTTTCCGCACTGGCGGTACGTTTAATATGCCAATTACGATTCGCTCGCCATTTGGGGGCGGTGTACACACGCCTGAAATGCACTCTGATAGTTTAGAAGGATTAATGGCTCAACAACCGGGCTTAAAAGTTGTGATTCCTTCAACGCCATATGATGCGAAAGGGTTGTTAATTTCAGCTATTCGCGATAATGATCCGGTTATCTTTTTAGAGCATCTAAAACTATATCGTTCATTCCGTCAAGAAGTGCCTGAAGAAGCTTATACAATTCCAATTGGTAAAGCAGATGTAAAACGAGAAGGAAAAGATTTATCCATTTTCGCTTACGGATTAATGGTGCATGAAAGCTTAAAAGCTGCAGAAGAATTAGAGAAAGAAGGATACTCTGTAGAAGTAGTGGACCTTCGCACAGTGCAACCACTTGATATTGACACAATCATTGCTTCTGTAGAAAAAACAAATCGTGCAATTGTTGTTCAAGAAGCACAAAAGCAAGCTGGAATCGCGGCAAATGTCGTTTCGGAAATCATGGAAAGAGCGGTATTAAGTTTAGAAGCTCCGGTACTTCGAGTGGCAGCACCAGATACAATTTATCCGTTCCCGCAAGCTGAAAATGTTTGGTTACCTAATTACAAAGATATTATCGAAACAGCGAAAAAAGTTTTAACATTCTAATTGATGAAAGGGTGGACGTAATGGCGTTTGAATTTCGTATGCCAGATATCGGCGAAGGAATCCACGAAGGTGAAATCGTAAAATGGTTTGTGAAACCAGGTGATGAGGTAAATGAGGACGATATTTTATGTGAGATTCAAAACGATAAAGCAGTAGTGGAAATTCCTTCTCCTGTTGCAGGTAAAGTAGTAGAAATTTTAGTCGATGAAGGCAGTGTAGCTGTCGTTGGAGATGTGCTCATTCGCTTAGATGCACCAGGTTATGAAAACATGCAATTTAAAGGTGATGCTCACGTTGAGGAAGATTCATCTAAAACGGAAGCGCAAGTTCAAGCGACAGCAGAAGATGGAAAAGTAGAAGATACGAAACAACAGGAAACAAAGGAAGTACCACTATCTTCTGAAATTGAAGTTGCTAAACGAGTAATCGCGATGCCTTCCGTTCGCAAGTTTGCTAGAGAGAACGGTGTTGATATTCAGTTAGTAGAAGGTACAGGGAAAAACGGTCGTATCTTAAAAGAGGATATCATTCGTTATATGGAAGGCGGGCAAACTGTTCAAGAAGCGCCAGAAGTTGTGGAAGAAAAACAAGAAGCGGTGGCAGAAATTCCACAAATTCCTGTGTTGGAAGGTGAATTCCCAGAGACGAGAGAAAAAATTTCTGGAATTCGCAAAGCGATTGCAAAAGCAATGGTTCATTCCAAACAAACGGCTCCTCATGTAACTTTAATGGACGAAGTAGATGTTTCGAATTTAGTCGCTCATCGCAAAAAATTCAAAGATGTTGCGGCTGAAAAAGGCGTCAAGTTAACATATTTACCTTATGTGGTAAAAGCGTTAGTGGCAATGTTGAGAGAATTCCCAGAATTTAATCGTTCATTTGACGATGCAACACAAGAAATTATTCAAAAACATTATTATAATGTTGGAATTGCTGCCGATACTGAACGTGGGTTGCTTGTTCCAGTTATCAAACATGCGGACAGAAAATCAATTTTTACAATTGCGTCCGAAATCAATGATTTAGCAACAAAAGCGCGTGAAGGAAAACTTGCTCCAAACGAGATGAAAGGCGGCTCAATGTCCATCACAAATATAGGCTCTGCTGGAGGCCAATGGTTCACACCAGTGATTAATCATCCAGAAATAGCAATTTTAGGACTTGGAAGAATTTCAGAAAAGCCTATAATAAAAGAAGGTGAAATTATAGCAGCACCTATGTTAGCATTATCATTGAGCTTTGATCATCGTATGATCGATGGAGCTTTAGCTCAAAATGCTTTAAATTATTTGAAGCGTTTACTAAGTGATCCTGAACTTTTATTAATGGAGGCGTAACAAATGGTAGTAGGAGATTTTCCAATCGAAATCGACACTCTTGTAGTTGGAGCAGGTCCTGGTGGATATGTTGCAGCAATTCGTGCAGCACAAACTGGACAAAAAGTAACAGTTGTTGAAAAAAATGAAGTGGGCGGAGTATGCTTAAACGTTGGATGTATTCCATCAAAAGCGTTAATTTCAGTTGCTCACCGCTACGAACAAGCAAAACATTCAGATGATATGGGTGTTATTACTTCTGATGTAAAACTTGATTTTGAAAAAGTGCAAGCTTTCAAAGACAGCGTAGTAAAAAAACTTACAGGTGGAGTAGCTGGTCTATTAAAAGGAAATAAAATTGATGTTGTAAAAGGTGAAGCTTATTTCGTTGATGCAAATACTGTTCGCGTTGTAAATGGCGACCAAGCTCAAACTTATAAATTTAAAAATGCAATTATTGCAACAGGTTCTCGTCCTGTGGAAATCCCAACATTCAAATATTCTGATCGTGTAATTAACTCTACTGGTGCGTTAAACTTAAAAGAATTACCTAAAAAATTAGTTGTAATCGGTGGAGGATACATCGGTACAGAATTAGGAACAGCATATGCAAACTTTGGTACTGAAGTAACAATCCTTGAAGGTGCAAGCGACATCTTAGCAGGATTTGAGAAACAAATGACTCAAATCGTGAAAAAAGGTCTGAAGAAAAAAGGTGTTACAATTGAAGTGAACGCCCTTGCTAAAGGTGTAGAAGAAACTAATGATGGCGTAATTGTAACTTATGAAGTAAACGGCGAAGAGAAGAAAGTTGAAGCAGATTACGTACTTGTAACAGTTGGACGCAGACCAAATACAGATGAACTTGGTCTTGAACAAATCGGTATTGAGTTCGGCGAAAGAGGATTAATTAAAGTTGATAAACAATGCCGTACAAATATTCCAAATATCTATGCAATTGGTGATATTGTTCCTGGTCCACAACTTGCTCACAAAGCTTCTTATGAAGGAAAAGTTGCTGCTGAAGCAATTGCAGGACATAAATCTGTAGTTGACTACTTAGCAATTCCAGCTGTTTGCTTCACAGACCCAGAAATGGCATCTGTTGGATATAGCGAAGAGCAAGCGAAAGCTGAAGGTATCGAAGTAACTGTTGCGAAATTCCCATTCGCAGCAAACGGTCGTGCATTAGCATTAAATCAAACAGAAGGTTTTGTGAAACTTGTTGCACGTAAAGAAGATGGCCTTATCATCGGTGGACAAATTGTAGGTGCTGGTGCTTCTGACATGATTTCTGAAATCTGCCTAGCAATCGAAGGCGGTATGACAGCTGAAGACATCGCTCTTACAATTCACCCGCATCCAACTTTAGGCGAAATCACAATGGAAACTGCGGAAGTATTACTTGGCAACCCAATCCACATTATTTCAAAATAATCACTAGTTTAGAGCCCTTGTAACTCATTACAAGGGCTTTTTTTATTTTGAAGCTTCTCGTTCTATGCTGGCAAATATCTGGTCGAATTGATAGGAAATGATGAATTGATTCTCTAGCTCGTAAAATGATGAATTTTCAGCATTGAAAAAATGAGATTGCACAAAATAAAAATAAATAATTAACCATCAAAGATAGGTGAATGACCATTGAATGGGATTCTTCGATTTGTGCTAAGGAATAAACTAGCTGTCTGGTTACTAACATTCATTTTCTTAGGTACAGGAATATACTCTACATCTAAAATGAATATGGAGACTATTCCTGATATATCAATTCCAGTTATTACGGTTACGACAGTGTATCCTGGAGCAACTCCAAAACAGGTGATGGAAGAAATTTCAGAACCTTTGGAGAAAGTTGTTGCAAACTTAGAAGGAGTTCTAAATGTATACTCTAATTCCTATGCCAATTTATCAAATGTGCAAATTGAATTTGAGTATGGTATTGACCTTGTTAATGCCGAACGGGAAATCAAGTCAGCCATTGAACAAATAAAACTTCCAGATCATGCAGAGGAGCCAAATATTACACGAGTAACAATTAATGCATTTCCAATATTGGCTTTTAGTATTTCAAGTGAAACAGAAGATATTGCAGAACTTACAACGACGGTAGAAGAAATTGTCGCACCAAAATTTGAAGGAATTGATGGTGTGGCGTCTGTTTCGATTTCAGGTCAACATGTAAATGAAATTGAGTTACATTTTAATGAAGAGAAAATGGCTTCTCTTGGGATAACAGAGGAAAATGTAAAACAAATGATTCAATCGAGCAACGTCCGAGTGCCTCTTGGATTATTTCCGTTTCAGGATGAAGAGCAATCAATCGTAATTGATGGTAAAGTGACGACAATTGAAGGATTAAAGAATATAGTTATACCAATTACCCCTTCCCAGATTTACCCTTATCCTTTTGTTACGTTAGGTGAAATTGCAACTATTCATTTTGTTGGGAAAGTGGAGTCTGTATCAAGAACGAATGGTAGAGAGGCAATCACTTTACAAATTGTTAAAGCGCAAGATGCCAATACGCTGGAAGTCGTTAAGGAAGCGAAAGCGTTAGCGAATGAATTAACGTCATCCGTTCAAGGGTTAATCATTGATGTTACTTTAGACCAAGGTGCACCAATTGAACAGTCTGTCAGAACCATGTTAAATAAAGCCTTTATTGGCGCAGTGGTAGCAATTGTTGTCATTTTA
This sequence comes from Ureibacillus thermosphaericus, assembly GCF_012396605.1. Classification (GTDB taxonomy): domain Bacteria; phylum Bacillota; class Bacilli; order Bacillales_A; family Planococcaceae; genus Ureibacillus; species Ureibacillus thermosphaericus. The sequence continues at coordinate 45,218 of NZ_JAAXPW010000020.1, read as the reverse complement.
TTCTTCTTAAGAGATATCAAATCAACATTGATTTCTGTAATTTCCATACCATTATCTTTATTGATTGCTTTTATGATTTTGTATTCTCTAGATATTACGTTAAATATGATGACATTAGGTGCGATGACGATAGCAATTGGGAGGGTTATTGATGACTCGATTGTGGTCGTTGAAAATATTTACAGAAGGCTCCATTTAAGAAACGAACCTTTATATGGACGAGCATTAATAAGCTCTGCAACGATTGAAATGTTTAAACCAATATTATCTTCTACATTGGTTACCATTGCAGTATTTTTACCACTAGTATTTGTTGGAGGGATGATTGGGGAATTATTTCTCCCATTTGCACTGACAATAACCTTTGCATTGCTCGCATCTTTGCTTGTAGCAATTACCGTGGTACCAGCATTTTCACATTCACTTTTTAAGAAAAAATTATATAAGGAAAATAGAGTTACAGGGCATCGATCCACCAAAAGCATGTTGGCAAAATATTATAGGAAATTTTTAAATTGGACATTAAATCATAAACTGATTACTTCATTTGTTGCTTTTTTATTACTTGTTGGAAGCTTATGTTTAATTCCTATTCTCGGCTTTAGTTTTTTGCCAACAGAAGAACAAAAAATGCTTTATATCACCTATACACCAGAGCCGGGTGAAACGGAAGATACGATATTACAAAATGTGTCTGAAGTAGAACAGGAAATGATGGCAAGAGAAGATGTGGAGGTTGTTCAACTTTCCATCGGTTCAAGCGATAATATGATGATGGGTATGGGCAGCAATAATGGAGCTTTAATGTTCTTAATTTTTAATGAAGAAACAGAAAACTTTGATGAAGTGACAAAAGAGATCGAAAATTACTTAGCCAATTTAGATCATTCTGGTAAATGGAAAAATCAAAATTTCAATATGTCCGTCTCGAATAACGAATTAAGTTATACAGTTTACGGCAACGATCAAGTTGATTTAGAAGAAGCTGTTATGCAAATAGAAGATATAATGCAGGATTCAAAGTATGTAAAAGATGTTTCGACAAGTCTGGCGGAACGATTTGATGAATATACATTGAAAGTAAATCAACAAACCCTCTTGCAATATCACTTATCAGCTGCACAAATCGCTTATTTATTAAATCCTCATATGCCGGAACAAGTATTAACAACGATTGAAAAAGATGGAGAAGACGTCAATGTTATTATTCGCAAAGATAAAATCATACCACAAAACTTTGAAGCGTTGTTGCAAACTCCACTCTCTACTCCAACAGGAAGTGTTGTGACAATTGGAGATATAGTTGAAGTGAAAAAAGGAACGGTTGCCAATACAGTTTCGCGAAGTAAAGGGAAATTTTATGCAACAGTTTCTGGTACGATTACAAGTAAGGACATTACGAAAGCTTCTACGGAAGTGGAAGAAAGGCTTGAGAAATTAAAATTACCAAAAGGCGTTGAGATTGAAGCTGCAGGAGTAACAAAAGATATGGAAGAAGCTTTTGTGAAACTTGGTCTTGCATGTCTTGCGGCAGTGGCGATTGTTTATTTTATATTAGTAGTAACGTTCAGCGAAGGGCTCGCTCCATTTGCCATTTTATTTTCTTTACCTTTTACCGTGATAGGAGCCTTAGGATTGCTATGGATTTTTGATGAAACGATATCCGTTTCAGTGATGATGGGACTTCTTATGTTAATCGGAATTGTTGTAACGAATGCGATTGTTTTAGTGGACCGCATCGTTCATATGGAATATGACGGAATGAAGATGCGAGAAGCAATATTAGAGGCGGGTAGCACTCGATTAAGACCGATATTGATGACGGCTATTGCAACAATGGGGGCATTAATTCCGCTTATATTTGAGGAAGAAGGAAGCGGTTTAATTTCAAAAGGATTAGCCATTACCGTAATCGGTGGTTTATTTAGTTCAACAGTTCTCACTTTATTTATCGTTCCAATTGTATACGAATCATTATCAAGACTTTTTGGAAAAAATCGAAGAGCGATTCGGCTAGATTAAATGAAAAAGCTGTACGAAAGCCAATATACAATGTCTTTCGTACAGCTTTTCTGTTTATCCATATAATGAGGAGGAAACGTATTGTGGGGAAACTCGCACAAGATTATATGCTAACCACACAAGCTTGAAGGTTATCCGCACGAGATGTGTGGTTATCTACACAAGAATGGAAGCCATTCACACAAGTAGGGGAGCTATCCGCACAAGCTGCTGATGTATCCACACAAGCAGATAAGTTATCTACACAAGAGGAGAGCTATTTATGTAAAAGGTTGATTTATTCGCACGAGCAGGTGAAACATCCACACAATTAAATAAGGAATATGCACAAGAGCAGTATTAATCTGCACAAGCTAGAGTGTTATCTGCACAAGAAGGAGATTCTTATTTAGTGGAGCAATTACATCAAAAAAAAGATGCCAGCTCCTTCATTGTAAAAATGCATTTATCCGTTTATTCGAGAATTCATCCTCATAAATTAGGAATTTATCTTCAATATTTAGATAGTTTTGATTTTTATAAATTTAAAAGAATAGACATTATTTTGTCACAGGTATAAAATAACGGATACGGAGGTGAGTTTAGAAAAAGGATTTCCTTTTTCTAATGATTCTATGAGAGTTGTTCGGATAATCGCTCAAATTTTGATTCTGTATATTTTTTATTATGCTGGTGTATTAATTGGTAATTTAACAAAACTACCATTGCCAGCTAGTGTTATAGGGTTAGTGCTTTTATTTATATGCTTGCAGTTAAAATGGATAAAAGTAGATTATATAAAAGATGGTGCATCCTTTTTAATTGGTTTTATGATGTTGTTCTTTATTCCACCGATGATTGGCATAATTAATTATCCTGAGCTTTTCTCCTTGTCTGGCTCATTATTAATGGCATCCGTTATTGTTAGTACACTATTTGTACTAATCACAACAAGTTTGATTTGTCAATGGATTGAGAAAAAAGAGCTAGCAATGAAAGAGAAGAAGGAGAAGGGAGAAATGGATCATGCAAGCAAGTATATCCATCATTAGCACCGTTATCATATTTTTATTAATGGTGAAATTACATAAACGATTCCCTTATCAGTTTTTCATGCCAATTTTAACTTCGTCGATTATTATTATTGCAGGACTGCTTTTATTGAATATTCCTTACGAAGTGTATATGGAAGGCGGACGTTATTTACAACATTTGCTGGGTCCAGCAGTTGTGGCATTAGCTTATCCTTTATACAATCAGTGGGAAATGGTGTTGAAATATAAATATACGATTCTATCTGGTATCTTGATAGCCATGGTGAGTGGTTTAATTAGTATTTATACTTTGCTTGTTATTTTTAAATTAGATAAAGAATTAATATTAACAGCTTTACCAAAATCCATTACGACACCTGTAGCAATGCAAGTGAGTGAAACAATTGGCGGGATCCCACCTCTTACTGCCGTATTGGTAATGATTGCAGGATTTACAGGAGCATTACTTGGTTCTGTTGTGTTTTCCATTGGGAAAATTGAATCATCCATTAGTCGTGGAATTGCGATGGGGAGCGCTAGTCACGGAGTTGGAACGTCTAAGCTTGTGGATTATAGTGAACTGGATTTGTCGATTGGCTCATTATCTTTGGGGCTTAGTGCGGTAATTGGTGCGATTTTATGTCCAATATTTGCATATATTTTTATGTAAAAAAGCATTCTAGTAGATTCTAGAATGCTTTCATCTTTTAATGCATACTAATATATCGGTTTGCGTTCTTTAATAACCCGAATGGTTTGTAGGCTCGCATCTTCTGGACCTTGGACCGGCAATCCTGCTTCAATATTCATTTGAATATACTTTATATTTTCTTCTGTAATGACTTCCCCAGGAATAAAGATTGGAATGCCTGGAGGATATACCATAATAAATTCAGCACAAATATAACCAGCGGAATCTTTAAAAGGAATTACTTCCGTACTGGAATAAAAGGCATCTCTTGGTGTCATGGCAAGAGCAGGAATGTCCGGTACATTGACTTCTGTTTCTTTCACGCAAGCTTCAGAATCAAAGGTTTGAGACATACGTTGGAGCGCGTTAATTAGCAAATTAATTTCTTTTTTTGTATCGCCTAATGTTACAAGACAAAGGATGTTGTATAGGTCAGATAGCTCTACTTCAATATTCGCATTTTGACGAAGCCATTCCTCCGCTTGATGACCTGTAATTCCTAAATCTTTTACGCTGATTAACAATTTTGTCTGATCCATATCGAATGTAGCAGAAGAATGCAATTTTTCTCTTCCAGCAACTTTTAAGTGAGGAATTTTGTTAATTCGTTTTCTTGCTTCTTTTGCCAGGCGAATGGCTTGGTCAATTAAATCATATCCATGAACTGCTAATTGTCTTCTAGCACAGTCGAGGGATGCTAATAGCGGATATGAAGTGGAAGTCGTTTGCAACATTGATAACACTGATTGAACTCGACTTACGCTCACAAGACCTTCTCGTACGTTTAATACAGAACTTTGCGTTAAAGACCCTCCCAGCTTATGTACGCTTGTTGCGGCCATGTCTGCACCAGCTTCCATTGCTGAGATTGGTAGTTCATCATGGAATTTTAAATGAATGCCATGGGCCTCATCAACGATTACTGGTATATTTGAAGTATGTGCGATATCCACAATGCGTTTTAAATCAGCAGCAAAACCAAAATATGTTGGATTAATGACAAGTACAGCCTTTGCATCAGGATATGTTTCGATTGCTTTTTCAACGGATTCTGCTGAGATTCCATGGGTGATACCGAATTCTTCATCCACTTCAGGATAAATAAATATCGGAATAGCACCTGAAAGAATAATCGCTGACATTGTTGATTTATGAACATTTCGTGGTACCAAAATTTTATCTCCTGGACCGACGACAGACATAATCATCGCCATGATAGCACCACTAGTTCCTTGAACAGAGAAAAATGTATAATCAGCACCAAAAGCTTGTGCAGCAAGTTCTTGAGCTTCTTTAATAGCAGCCTTTGGTGAATGTAAATCATCTAGTGGAGCAATATTGATTAAATCAATTGATAAAACGTTGTCTCCGACGAATTCTCGAAACGCAGGATCCATTCCTTGTCCCTTTTTATGTCCGGGAATATGGAATTGGATTGGATGTCTGTTTCGATGTTTTAGCAATGCGTCGAACAAAGGAGTTTCTAACTGTGACAACGCAGGTACCACCTCGCTTTTAATTAATATTCAAAACAAAGAAATTATAGCATCTATAGGCTACACATGCTATAAAAAATTAAAGGAAATTCAAGTTTTATTGAAGAACTATATAAATAATTATGATGAAAAGGGGATGTAAATGTTGAATTGGGATACAAGAGTAACGAAATTATTAGGAATACAATATCCAATCATACAAGGTGGCTTAGCTTATTTAGCATACTCAGATTTAGCTGCAGCCGTATCTAATGCTGGTGGACTTGGACAAATTACTGCTCTCAGTTTAGAAACACCAGAACAATTAAGAGAAGAAATTCGAAAAACGAAAGAGAAAACGGATAAACCTTTCGGCGTCAATTTTGCTTTTGGCAATTACGGGAAAGGATATGAGCCAATGGTGGAAGTAGCCATTGAAGAAAAAGTGCCCGTTATATCGATGACTGGAGGAAATCCAGCACCGATGTTCAAATTACTTGAAGGTGTTGATGTGAAAAAGTTAGTATTAGTAGCGGCACGCCGTCAAGCACAAAAAGCTGAAGAACTTGGTGCGGACGCAGTGATGGTTGTAGGACAAGAAGGTGGAGGGCATTTAGGTCGAGATGATGTGGGGACAATGGTGCTCGTTCCGCAAGTAGTAGATAGCGTCTCAATCCCAGTAATTGCTTCTGGGGGAATTGGGGATGGCCGTGGTTTGATGGCAGCATTGTCCCTTGGGGCAGAAGGAATCGAAATGGGGACACGATTCATTGCGACAAAAGAGTGTGTGCATGCATCACCTGCCTATATCGACGCGCTAATCAACAGTACAGAAACAGATACTACGGTTATCAAACGCTCATTAGGAACTCCAGCTCGCGCATTAAAAAGTGAATTTACTGAAAAAATTTTGGAAATTGAAAAGGAAACCCCTACTTATGAAGCGTTAAAAGAATACATAAGCGGAAAGGCCAATAAACGCTTCATTTACGATGGAGATGCAAAGAACGGATTCGGTTGGGCAGGACAAGTAACTGGTTTAATAAAAGATGTACCAACCGTAAAAGAACTGATTGATCGAATGATCCGGGAAGCGGAAGAAATTCGATTAAAGTGGGGAAGATAAAGAGAAAAAAGAGAGGTACTGTCAATGGAATATGCGTATCCTATTTCGCCGGATTGGACAACGGAAGAAATTATCACGGTAGTAAAATTTTTTGAAGGAATTGAACAAGCATATGAAAAAGGCATTAAAAGAGAAGTGATGTTAGAAAAGTATCGGCGTTTTAAAGAAATCGTTCCATCGAAAGCAGAAGAAAAAACACTGTTTCGTGAATTTGAAGAGGTCAGTGGATATGCTAGTTACCCGGTAGTGAAACAGGCAAGAAAACTGGAAAATGGGGAAACAATTGTACTTGAATCACAAAAAAAACGAAGATAAAGACAACAAAAAGGAGCGGTCATTTACGCTCCTTTTTTCCTTTCCCAAACATCAATATATGAATCATTAATGGAGTTTATAAATGAATTTGATGAAAAAAAGCGGAAGAAAAATGTAATGATTAAAGTCGTCCTGAGCATATTAATTATACAACATATAGCAGAAAATCGACTTTTCCTCAAAACAGGAAATTATATCTGTAAATATATCCGATTGTAAATCCTAATTTTTCCCAATGATGATATCGTAAATTGGGAAAAGGGCTTCAAAAGTATTTTCAGCGACTTTTAAAAACTCTTCCGAAGATAGATTTATGCATTGTTCCCGAGGAATATGACGCCCAACTAAAAATTCTCCTTTTTTGACGTCTCTTAAACGAATAAGAAGTTCATTCAATTGACCGTTCAATGCTTCTTTTAGCGGAATAGCATCTAAAGATGTATGATCCCCTGAAATAATAAAATCATCTGGCAATTCGTAAAAAACATCGATTGAATTTAATAGACGATCTGCCATGGCAGATTTTTGTGGGGCTTCATAAATAATTGCAACAATAATGAATAAATGGGTGTGCGTAAGCCCAATTTGAAAATGAGGAAGTGATTTGTAACCTCGTTTGTAAGGTGCAAATGCTACCCATGAATCGTTAGGCGGATTGACTGTTCTTCTTGCATGTTTTGCTATATGGGCAAAAAATTCATCTCCAGTTTTAGCGCTGAAATAACCGGCAAAATGGTTACCTAATGCTTCGAATTTTGGACGTACGATGGTTTTTAGTGCATCCATCCGATGATCTAAGCCGTCAATGGTAAAGACATTGAAATCGGAATTTGTCCATTTTATATCGACCATGATTTGTTTTCCTCCTTTTTGAATCAAATGTTTATTTTTCACGTTTTTTGGGAAAAATCTTGTAACAATAGCATTTATCCTTTTGACAAAAAATAATTGGGAAAGGAAAGTGATGTTCATGAAACAAATGGTTAAGATCATCCGCAAAGTCGATATTGAAAAGCAATATGAACATGTTTTACGGTTAGAATTAGATTATGAGTTGGCTTCCTTATATTCCGCGATGCAGGAAAACGATACGAAAGAAATGGAAAGATGTAAAAAACGTTTAAAAGAAATTCAGGATGAGCTAAATGGTCTGCACGCATATGCGTAAACATTTTCCCTTCCATTAAAGTCACTTGCTTTCATTTGTAGAGCAAGTGATTTTTTATTTTGAAAATATAACTCCTTAATATTTTTGAAAAAATTACTCCCTGCTATCCCTCTTTCCTTCTCAAAAAGTATATAATAACAATTTGAAAATGAAAAAAATAAAGACTTTACATGAAATATACAACTAAAATAAACAGGGGTCCATTTGAAGAATTCATGTTAAAATGTTAAAGTATTAGAATATTTCGTTTATTTTATCCGAAGTAAATTTCTGAATTTTGTAAATAATATACTAGAATAGAAGAATTCGATTGCTGATAAAGAAGGTGGGGTAAGTGGAATGGATTTACAAAAAATAAATGAATTTGCGATAAAATTGATTTATGATGCTGGCGAACAAATACGAGAATCCTTTTCGAAGGAATTGATTATAGAAACGAAGACAGATGCGAATGACTTAGTGACAAATATTGATTGTCAAATCGAGCAATTTTTTGTAAAGAAAATAAAAGAATTAGATCCATCCCATAAAATTATGGGAGAAGAAGGGTTGGGCGACAAAATCGTCACACTTGATGGCCCCATTTGGATTATTGACCCGATTGATGGCACAATGAACTTTATTAAACAACATCGCAATTTCATGATTACAGTTGGTTTTTTTGTTGATGGAGTAGGGAAGCTAGGATATTTATATGACGTCATGCGGAATGAGCTGATATATGCAATACGAGGAGAAGGAGCGTATATTGACCATCATCCAATTCGCAAATTAGAACCTTTGACAATTGAAGAAGCGATTATTGGCATCAATTCAAGTTGGGTGATTCAAAATGGAAAAATCAATCATGAAAAAATCGCCAATCTCATTCGAACGGTTAGAGGAACTCGATCTTATGGCTCTGCTGCCATGGAAATCGCTTTAGTTGTTACTGGGAAACTTGATGCTTATCTATCAATGCGATTAGCGCCATGGGATATTGGAGGAGGAATGGTGATTGCACAAGAGGTAGGAGCCGTTGCAACAAATTTAAAAGGTGAACCATTCAATTTATTGTCCAATGATACATTTTTAATTGCAAATCCATCCATTCATCAAAAGTTGTTAGATGAATTTATCGAATTAAAATAGGATATTGAGGTAACAAAAAGAATGAGCGTTAATTACGACTGCCGCTATCGCTTTCGTCGCTGATAAATTCGACGAGGAGACGCAATTGATGTGACCATAGCAGAGAAAGAACTATAAAAAATAGTTAAGCCTGACCAAAAAGTGCAAAACTTTTTAGTCAGGCCATTTATTTTATAAAAGCCCCTTTTCTCGAAACTTTTTTTTCATGCGAAATCCAAGTCCCATGACAGCACATAATGCAATGATACTTGCAATGATTGTTACAACGCTTTCCGTAGCAATTGCATAACCGATGGAGATCATTGACAAAAGTGCGGCTAAGGAAAATATAAACATCACGATTTTCGCTTTATTCATGCATAGCGCCCCCTTTAATGTTCCGAATGTTAAAAAAATGTAATATTTCAGAAAAGGACAATTTTTTACGGTCTTGTGATATAATAACACAGTTAATCTTATGAACAAAGAAATTGGAGTGGAAATATGACGAAATTACGTGAAGATATTCGCAATATTGCAATCATCGCACACGTTGACCACGGAAAAACAACATTAGTGGATCAATTATTAAAACAATCTGGGACTTTTCGAATAAATGAACATGTAGAAGAACGAGTAATGGACTCGAATGATATAGAGCGTGAACGCGGCATTACTATTTTAGCAAAAAATACAGCCGTTCACTATAAAGGTACAAAAATCAATATTTTAGATACTCCAGGACACGCGGATTTCGGCGGCGAAGTAGAGCGAATTTTAAGAATGGTTGACGGAGTTTTACTTGTTGTTGATGCGTTTGAAGGATGTATGCCTCAAACTCGCTTCGTTTTGAAAAAAGCATTAGAACAAAAGTTAACGCCAATCGTTGTGGTGAATAAAATTGATAAAGATTCTGCCCGCCCTCTTGAAGTCGTAGATGAAGTATTAGATTTATTAATTGAATTAGGTGCCGATGAAGATCAATTAGATTTCCCTGTCGTATATGCTTCTGCAGTCAATGGTACAGCAAGTCTTGATCCGGACCCGGCAAATCAAGAAGAAAATATGCAATGTTTATTTGATACAATTTTAGATCACATCCCAGCACCAGTTGATAATTCAGAAGAGCCTTTACAGTTCCAAGTAACGATGCTCGATTATAATGATTACGTAGGCCGAATTGGGGTAGGCCGTATATTCCGAGGAAAAATTCATGTTGGCCAATCAGTTGCACTAATGAAATTAGACGGCAGTGTAAAGCAATATCGCGTTACGAAATTATTAGGTTATTCAGGATTGAAACGAGAAGAAATTGAATCTGCGAGCGCTGGAGATATTGTTGCAGTGTCAGGAATGGAAGAGATTAACGTCGGAGAAACGGTATGTCCGATTGATCATCAAGACGCATTGCCACCGCTTCACATTGATGAACCAACATTGCAAATGACTTTCCTTGTAAATAATTCTCCATTTGCAGGTCGAGAAGGGAAATTTGTGACGGCTCGAAAACTAGAAGAACGGTTAAAACAACAATTAGAAACAGACGTTTCTTTACGTGTAGAAGATACGGATTCTCCAGATGCATGGATCGTTTCTGGCCGTGGGGAGTTGCATTTATCAATTTTAATTGAAAACATGCGCCGTGAAGGATATGAATTACAAGTATCGAAACCGCAAGTAATCATTAAAGAAATCGATGGTGTCAAATGTGAACCAGTAGAGAGAGTACAAGTGGATGTTCCTGAAGAATACGTGGGTACAGTCATTGAATCATTAGGACATCGTAAAGGCGAAATGATGGATATGACAAATAACGGAAATGGACAAACACGTCTAATTTTCATGGTGCCTTCTCGAGGACTAATTGGATATACAACGGAATTTATGTCCATTACAAAAGGGTACGGTATTATTAACCATTCATTTGATAGCTATCAACCGGTTGTTCCTGGTCGTGTTGGCGGACGCCATAATGGAGCGCTGGTTTCAATGGAGACAGGAAAAGCAACGACTTATGGGATGATGCAAATTGAAGATCGTGGTACTCTATTTGTAGAGCCCGGAACAGAAATCTACGAAGGCATGATTGTTGGAGAAAATAACCGAGATAATGACCTTGCTGTGAATATTACAAAACAAAAGCAAAAAACAAATATCCGCTCCGCAACAAAAGATCAAACAGCAGTGATTAAAAAACCACGCATTTTAACGTTGGAAGAAGCATTGGAATTTTTAAACGATGATGAATACTTAGAAGTAACACCAGAATCGATTCGTTTACGTAAACAAATATTAGATAAAAACGAAAGAGAAAAAGTAGCGAAAAAGAAAAAATACGCTGAACAAGTATAATTCTTTCTTTTAAAGTATGAAAGGTGTTGTTCGAATTGAAGCTTTTCAGTTTGATATTAGCGTCTGCACCAGTACTTAGTGATACAGAACGAGTGTTTAATCGCATGTCACCGATTACTCGTTATGTTTACGAAAGTGCTCCAAGCAATACAACTGCAGGATATATTATCTTTTTCTTAGTTTTCATCTTATCTGCAATCGTGTATAAACTCGGCTTTGCGAAAAAACTTAGTTTAGGTAAAAATATAATTATTTATATTTTCCTATTTTTAGGTTGTATTCTACTAACATTCTTCGCGATTTTCTTGCCAATGATTGAAGGATTAATTGTTGCAGCACTTGTATTAATTCTTTATAAAATTCGTTTATGGCGAGAGAAGAAGGAAGAACAAGAAGCGTAATTTGTATGTGGAAAAATGTGATTCCAGATGCATTAGAATATTAGGTAGTTTATTATTGATTAGGGATCCTATCGCTATTCAATTACAACACCTATGAATTAATTTGCAAGTAGCGGTGTCTTTTAAGTAATAGTAGAATCCCTGTCACGTCACAGAAAAAATGAGCTTAGATGAAGAGCGAATTGAGAAAACATTGTGTTTTCCCAATTCGCTCTTTTTTGGTAAATAGAGTAAATGTTAAACATTATAAGTAGTTAGAGATGTCACAGAAATAAGGAATTTGTATGTGTGGGGGAGAGAGTATCTACCAGAGTATGCTATTTGTACGAGAGGAGAGGACATTTTCACGAGCAGGGAGAGTATGTGCACGAGCGAGAGTGGTATTCGCACAAGCAAGGAGCGTATCTACACATGCCGGTGTGCTATCCACTCAAGAGGAGAAAGTATCCGCTCAAAATTGAATTTTTCTCCCATCTTTAGGTAATCACACATCTTTTCTCCTTCGCATAACCTACTCTTGATAATTGAAAGAACTACGAAATAAGGAGGTAAGAGGGATGAAATGGTGGAAAATTAGTCTTGTTGTCTTGCTGGCAGCGGTAATGGTTATCCTTGCTGCTTGTGGAGAAAAAGAGATGACAAAAGTGAAAGTAGGGGAAGTAACGCGTTCGATTTTCTATGCACCACAATACGTTGCGATTTCCAATGGATATTTTGAAGAAGAAGGATTGGAAATAGAGTTGTCTACTATCCCTGGTGGGGATAAAACAATGACTGCACTTCTTTCTGATGGGATAGATATTGCCCTTGTAGGGGCTGAAACTTCTATATATGTGACAGCTCAAGGTGCTAACGATCCGATAAAAAACTTTGCTCAATTAACTCAAACAGATGGTACGTTTTTAGTGTCTAGAGAGAAAATTGATGAATTTTCATGGGATATGTTGAAAGGTTCTACTTTCCTTGGCCAACGTAAAGGTGGTATGCCGCAAATGGTTGGAGAATTTGTTCTTGAAAAACACGGAATCAATCCACATAAGGATCTGAATTTAATACAAAACATTGAATTTGCCAATATTGCAACAGCCTTTGCATGAGTGTACAAAAAACACTACCTATCGTCTCAAAACGTTACTGAAACGATGCTCATTTGTTCCTTCGATTGCGATTGGAAAAGGGCATTGATTTTATTATCCTAAAATTTTGGTGATTAACCATAATATACTTAATTTTACACAAATTAGTAAAGAGTTGATTTTAAAATCCGATAATTATAATGAACTATTATTTTGGAGGAGGAATGTACAAATGAATTCATTCTTTAGAAAACAAGGCAAAATATTGTTTTTGGCTTTTACTGTAATTTTTGTTTTAATGGCGATTGGATTTGAGAGAAGCTATGCGAAAGAATTTTTACTTGACCAAAATATGAATTCCATCATTGAATCCCAAAATAATATGCAGTTTACAAAAGAATCATTAATAGTAGATATTAATAAAGAAAATATAAAACCAGAGATACAAATTGATGAAAATGAAGCTATAAAAATTAAAAACAATAATAAAATCAAACTTCAATCCTACTATGATGTAGAAGGATTAATCTTAAATACACAAGGTACTTTAACAGAAAATAACCCGTTAGATTTATATTTCTTTAGTCCAACATCTAATAAAATTCTAATCTCTAGAATATTATCTGAAAACGAAAATTATACATTACGACTTTATGTAATAGATTACGAAAATGGACTCGCCTATCCAACACAAATTTCCACTTTACCACAAGAACTAATGCTAGTAAATTTACCTGCGGGTGATTATGCTTTAGGAGTGATTTCAGAAGGAACTTTGGGAGATTCATACACTATTCAAATGAATGCTTCCAATCCTGCTAATTTCAGTGAAGCTATTTTTGTCACACAAGATCTTACTAGATTTGTTGCAAAATATAGTGATGGTTCTCTTTATTCAAATGGTAAATATATTTTGAATGTTAATGGCACTAACGAACAGCTTAATTGGGAAAGAAAATATTATTTTTCATATAATGGAGGATACTCTCAAAGAACACATTCTCTATCAGATATAAAAATATCCGCTATTTCAAATCCAATTACTTATTCTTCTAATTATGCAAGTTCTAATTTTGCAATGATGGTCTATTTAAATGTAGGGACATTATTCACATATCATGAGTCACAATATCAATCTGGTACAAACCCATACTATTACAGTTCATTTGTTGACACTTTAGGAAAAACTACACCACGTAGATTGGATATTGATGATTTTAATTATGGTAATCATATCTTAATTGTAGATTTAACAACTGGAAAATCAATTGACTTCTTTAGTGTACTGAATTTTTATTATGCAAGTGGAATTGAGCCATTACCATCCATTTCTTATTTGCAATAAGAGAGGTGATAACCCATGAAAATAGATCTTGGATATATCGGAGCCATTGCAGCACGAAATCGTGAAAAGCGATTATTTGAAACTACAAATGTAATGGCTGGTAAACAAGTTGAAGTCATCAAAAACGGCACTGCCTATCAAATCACTTTTTCCGATGAATTCAAACAAGTTCAAGGGCTTATGAGAATGACAACGGAAGAATTTTTTTCAAAAGATATTAACGTAAAAAATGCAGATCCTTCCGATCTTTTTTCTTATCGTCCTCAAGATCAATGGCTTATCTTTAGTCAATATTTGCATGAAGCGAAATATTTTGATTCATTAAGCGATGAAAATGTAAAAGACATTGAATCAATCTTACAACATATCACAGATGGAATTGATAGTATTGCTAAATATACAGGTATCAATTTATTCGGGATAAAAAAGCAACAACTTCAATCTTATGAAGCACAGCTTGAATTAGCTTCATCGACTGCTGCCCTTGAATATTTTAGTAACAAGTTTTTAAGTGGCGATGTAAAAGCTGGATTTGATCAACTCATTCAAGAATATGTTCAACACAATACGAAAAAAGTGATGGAATATCAGTCTGAAGAGGAACGATTTTATGCTGCACGAGCAAAAATAAAGTGGATTAATGCACCAAGGACTTCCGAGCAATCACAACTTTTGTCTATGACAAATAAATTAGGAAAAACCATTTATACCCACGAAGAAATTCAATCGGTAATCAAAAATTATGAAGAATTATATAAGCAAATAAAAGATGAAGAGAGCTTGGCCTCAACATTATTAGAAATCAAAGAACAACTTCTTTCATTTGTAATCAAAGGAATTTCACCAATGGATGCAGATTATCAATTATCGAGAGAATTTGTTTCACAACATTCTGAAGAAACATTTAAACGAATCGAAAATTATTGGAAACTATTGTTGCAAGGAGAACAAGCGTGAGCTTCGACTTTATACTATGAATATAGAATATAGCCAAAAGCACAAAACATTGATTTTATAAATGTTTTGTGCTTTTTAAACTTTGTTAGATTCTTGAGAGTTTTGTCAGATTCGTTGAACATTTGCTTAAAAATCTTCTAATGCATTAGTTAAATTATAGGCTGTTTTCATATTAGAGGTGAATTTTGTTTATCACAATGTAAGATAATCATTAAAGAGGTGTTTTTCTCTCATCACATTTTTTCACCTTCACACTAATTTTTGTCAAATAATCCTCTTCCTCTTTTGAGGCAATCGAGTGTAGTAAATATTCCTCATAAATATCACCATCTAATATCCATTGCTCCTGTTTTAGATAATCGAGCAGCGTATCATAGGATTGTGAGATTTCTTCATAAGATCCTTGATGATAAATGATGGCATAATGCCCAGCAGGTTTCATTTTTGCTAACGGATGATTTAGTCGACAAAATAGGTAGCCCCCCCCACCAAACTCTTTATTTAGAAAATCTTCTTTTGCATACACCATGCCATATGCAGCTGTACTTCTAATGCCCAGCTTTTTTAAAAAAGAAGTAGATTGTTCAAAAAGATCCTCCAATGATAACGACAAATCGATTTTCTCATACACAACAGGTTCAGCGAGTAACTCTTTTATCATAACTTTTCCTAATAAAACGTCTTTCATCTCTTTTGTTAGGGCAACTGTTCGTTCAAGGAAAAATTGAATATCTTGTAATTTTTGAATTTCCCTTGCTACATTTTCTTGCTGCTCTATTGCTAATTGTTGTAATGCTTGGATGTTAGGCTCATCAAAATACGTTTTCAGTTGTTTAATTGAAAGATTGACTGTACGAAGGGATTGTATCGCTAAAAATTGATCAAATTGCTCGAAGGTGTAGTAGCGATAACCATTATCCAATGTACCAGCAGGTTTAAATAAACCAATTTTATCGTAATAAAGCAAAGTGTCTTTATTGATTTCCAGTAACTTCGCAAATTCTCCTGTGGAAAATGTTTTTCCGAAAGTTTTCTTCATTTTACTTCACTCTTTCTTTACTCTGGAGTTACTCCATACCTTATACTTCTCGATGTGAACATAACATGAAAACATACATGAGACAAGCAATCAAAAATCCTACATTGATATGCTAAGAAGAGTGATAGAAAGGGTTTTATCAATGACAAAACAACATGAACAAATTACGTTAGCTCCTGTACCGCAAAAAGAGCTAAAGACATTTAAACAGGAATTACAAGAGGCGTTTCTGAAAGGGTTACAAGATAGTTTTCCAGAAGCAGAGGATCCAACCGAAATGGGACCAATCCCATCTGATGAGGATTATGAGCATTCGCTTACGGCAAAAGATTCGGTTGTGCTTCAAATCCTACTAAATGGCGAAAGAAAGGGTGGCGTCGTATTAAAAATGAATAACGAAACGCAACGAAATGAAGTGGACTTCCTGTATATAAAGGCGAATGCACACGGCAAAGGTCTTGGTACAAAGGCATGGAAAGCGATAGAAGCAGCGTTTCCTGAGACGAAGGTGTGGGAGCTATACACACCGTATTTTGAAAAGCGTAATATTCATTTTTACGTGAATAAATGCGGCTTTAAAATTGTTGAGTTTTATCATAAAGGCCATCAAGGTCCGAATGTGGAAGGCGAAGAACCGGTATCAGATGAAGAGTATGAGTTTTTCCGTTTTGAAAAGGTCATGACGAAAGAAAGTAGTGAATCATAATGCAAGGGAAAATCTCACAACTTTGGACATTAATGAATCGTAGTCAATTGGCGAAGGGGCAATTCATATTTTTATTTTTCTTTAGTATTGTGGAAGTCGCAGTTGGACTTGCTGTGCCATTACTGACGATGAAGCTGATTGATCAAATTTCATCGAGTGGCTTTTCCTTCACGTCACTTTTACCGGTTATCGCTGTGTTAGTTGTACAGGCAATTTTAAGTGCTGTTACGTTTTATATGATGCGTCGGGTGGGCGAGGGCGCTGTGATGAATTTACGAACAGAAGTGTGGGAGCATATGCTACACTTACGATGCCCATGAATCAGGCGAAACAATGAGTCGCATTACACAAGATACGAATGTTGTGAAAGAATTCGTGACGGAGCAGTTTGTGTCTTTTGTGTCAGGGCTTTTTGCAATCTTAGGTGCCGTCATTGTTTTACTGTGGATTGATTGGAAAATGACGCTATTACTATTGATTGCCGTCCCACTGACAATTTTTGTGACGTATCCATTAGGGGATAAAATGTATGCTCTCTCAATGGCGAATCAAGATGAACTAGCCGGATTCGGTGGACGTTTAGGGCGTATTTTATCAAACATTCGACTAGTGAAAGCGTCACAAACCGAACAACAGGAGTTAGAAGGTGGGAAAGCTCAAATTCAACAGCTTTACAAGTTCGGCATGAAAGAAGCGAAGATTGTCACAGTTCTTACACCACTGATGACGTTAATCATGATGGTCGTATTAATTGTGATTTTTGGTTACGGTGGCTCACAGGTGGCTTCAGGTGCCATTACTTCTGGCGAACTTGTGGCAATCATGATTTATTTAGTGCAAATTATTATGCCCTTTACACAAATGGCGACGTTCTTTACCGATTTACAAAAAACACTTGGTGCAACAGAGCGTATTGTTGAAACACTAAAAGAAAAGCGCGAAGTACAAGACGGGAAATCAGTACCTGCTACCCCACTACCTATCCACTTCCAAAACGTATCGTTCAAATATAATGAAAAGTACGTATTAAAGGGCATAACCTTTACGATAGCCCCGAATAAAACAACTGCTTTTGTCAGTCAAAGTGGCGGTGGGAAAACGACGATGTTTTCCCTTATTGAACGTTTTTATGACGTTACATCGGGTGCCATCTTATACGGAGACGAAAACATAGAACGATTTAACCTAACACAATGGCGTAACCTCTTTGGCTATGTTAGTCAAAATGCACCATTATTAAATGGAACAATTCGTGAAAACGTCATGTACGGGACAAAAGGAGCAAGTGAAGAAGAAGTACTTGCAGCTTTAAAAGCAGCTTATGCCTATGATTTTGTCATGCAGCTTGAAAAGGGTCTTGATACAGAGGTAGGAGAAGGAGGGATTAAGCTTTCAGGTGGTCAAAAACAGCGTATTGCGATTGCTCGTGCGATATTGAGAAATCCGAGAATCTTATTACTTGATGAGGCTACATCGAACTTAGATAACGAATCAGAGCGTGAAGTGCAGCTTGCCCTCCAAGAGTTAATGAAAGACCGGATGACAATCATCATCGCCCATCGATTATCCACGATCATCAATGCAGACCAAATTCTTATTTTTGAAGATGGACAGTTGACAGGTCAAGGCACACATGAAGCATTACTAAAAACCCATCCATATTATCAACAGCTTTGGCGTAAAGGTCATTTAGATGGTTAACTAACTTTACCATAGAAAAACACCTCCGAAGATAATTTGGAAAATACTTTTAATATGTCTTTTTCAAAGGTGTTTAATTTTGTCATATTTTTTAGGTTAGTCCATACTACATGATTAAGAAGTTTTATAAGTAAATAGTATGTGCAAAAAAGTTATACAAAGTTTACCTAACCGATGTTATCTCGGTAATCTTATTGTCTTTTTTATATGTTACCCTAACTGGATCGAAGCTATCAAAGATTGAGGTGAATTAATTATTTTCGCAGTAAAGAAATTAAGATGTTGATGTAAAGAAGTATCTTTGGTACTAATCGAAATGATGATTTACATTATAGAAAATTAAATTTGGAAATGTATCCTTTTATAAAAATCTATACCATATATAGAAATAAAAAACCAATAACGTTAAAATATAACATATATTTATTATGAATGGAGGTAATTTTAATGAGTAAAATAATTACATTTATCAATATGAAAGGGGGAGTAGGAAAAACTACACTGTCTGTTAATATATGCTATACTATGGCTAAATTGTATGATAAGAAAGTCCTTCTTATCGATATGGATCCTCAGATGAATGCAACACAGTATATACTTAATGATGAACAAGTTAGAACAATACTTAATAATTCAAGAAATTCTATATGTGGTATTTTATCTTCATCGGAACTTCTTCCTAGTGTAGTCCAAGGGTCATCTGAAAATGAAACATATACATATATTTATCAAGTATATAATAATTTTGATATTATACCTTCCCATTTACACTTAATGAGTCTCAATTTAAATGAACGACCATTAAGATTAAAACAGTTTATAAAAGATACAAAATTAAATGAAAAATATGATGTAATAATATTAGATTGTCCCCCTACAATATCCGGTTATACAAGATTATCTTTATTAAGTTCGGATGGATATGTTGTGCCAATGAAGACAGATTATCTTTCATTTTTCGGTTTACCTTTATTAGAAAATTATATTAGTTCTTTGAAAAAAGATTTCGAAAAGGAACTGGAATTTATCGGTATTATACTAACAATGGTAAGAGAAAATTGGAATATTTATGGGGATGTCAAATCTTTAATTAAACATAATATGGAATGGAATAGAAAATTATTTAATTCGGAATTAAAAGCAAAAACTGTAATAGAAAAGGCGCTTTCACCAGAGAATAAGAAGAAAAATAAAAGTTATATTATTGAATTGGGGGATAATGAGATTGAACAGCAAATGATTAATATAACTCAAGAATTTATGAGAAAGGCGAGGATTTAAATGCGTGAAGAAACAAAAGGTGTTATTTATATGGCTTTAGATATTCTTGAGTCTATTAAAACAAATTCCTCAGAATCTGATATTAAGAATTTTATTAGCATAGACTCGGATATATACAGTGAAGTTAAGGAAGAAATCTACCAATTATTATCTGGAAAGAATATAGAAAAAATATCAAACAATAATAAAAATAGAAATGAGAAGGAAGAGCTTATAGGTTTACTTCCTATCGTTTTAATAGATAAAGAAAAATTTCCAAGTAATTTCGACATAATAAAGTTAGCAGAATATTCTTTGTCTATTAAAGGACTTAGTAAAAGAAAAAGAAGTAGAAATGAGTTAATAGGAATTATTGTAAGCGAATTAGCTGAAAAAGAGGATAAAGAATTAGATTTGTTTTTGAAATTGTGGAGAAAGTTTATGGATGAAAGTAATAATTCTCTTGATAAGAATAAAAATACAAAAATTAATTTAACTATATCTAGTAACTTAGAAAATACTAATAATAAAGAAACTAATTTTGTGGATGTTTGGTTAGAATTCTTTAATAATAACAAGGAGAAATAAAATATGTTTGCAGAAGAACATCTAAATAGAGAAAGAGAAAAGATTGGAAATTATTTTAAATCAAAGTATAATATAAGTTTTGAGGAATTAACATTTTTTAATAATTATTCCAATTCCCTTTTAAGATGTACTGTATCATTAAAGATTTGGAGTGAAAAATTAGAAGTAAAAAAAGTTGTTTCTCATGAATCTTTACAATATCTAAAAGAAACAACTTCAAATTTTACTCAAGTCTTAACTCTTGGTATTTTAGGATTTAAAAGTCCAACGTATTCAATGATCAGGAGATCTCTGGAAAATATAATTAGTTTTTATTATTATAAAGATCATCCTATTGAATTTATAAAAAAAATGTTAGTACCAAATTTTAAAAATTTATCAATAAATGAGATGGGAGATTATATAAAACAATATCCCTTTAAGTATTTTTACGGAGATAGTATTGAAATTGAAACTAATATTAACGAATTTGTTTCTCAAATTATGGGTTTATGGAAGACTGAATATCAAAATCTCTCAAAATTTGTTCATGGTTCAACCGAAGAATATTTAGATCAAAGTAGTTTTATTGAAGAGATAATACCAAATAATGAAATACTAAAAAATGTTGAAAAACATGTAAATAAATTCTGTAGTATTGTCAATACTTTAAATATTTTGTTTTTCTTTGATTTATACAAAACGGAATTTAGTGAGGAAGAAAAACAATTTATTAGACAATCGATAACTCAAAGTGGTTATAAAATAAGTATTCAAGAAATTTTTGGTGAAATTTAATGCTAATGATAAATATAATTTAATAAGCCACTATTATACAATAGTGGCTATATTACTTAGTTTAATATATATGTTGTTTTTTTGGATATGTTTGTTATTATGATAGATTGATAATTTATTCAGTAGTCCGAATTGCCAGTTAACCTAGCGCTATATAAAGTTTTTCAATTTTTCAATCAGAACATTCTAATCAAATCTCCCCTCAAAATAATCCGACAACCAGATGTTCAGTTCAATTTCAATTTCATTTTTCCCTAAGTAAACTTTATTGATTACTCTTGAGAGCATGGCTTTTTTTAGATGTTCGTCTGCTTCGTTGAATTTTTGCTCCCAATTTTCTAATTTGTTAGCCAAGTAATTGACGTCTGAATAATTCTCGCGCTCTTTTACTAATTCTTTATTTAGCGTTTGAATTTGAGCCGATTTTTCCTCTATCTGTTTTTCTAATTCAGTAATCACGTCAGATAATTGTTCAGGAGTAAAAGTGCTTTCACCAAGTAGTGCTTTCCCAATTTCAAGTTTTAATCGATTATGTTGCTTTTCTAAATCGGAAAGCTCCTTCTTTAAATTTTGAATATTACGCTCCTTTATCCTAAGTAATTCAGATTTCATATTCTTACTTGAATCAAGGAAGGATTGTAATTCGAAATGTGATAAGATTACTTTTATTTTATTAAGAATGAGCGTATCGTATTTTTTTCCGCCCCAAATGTTTTGTTCGTGATTGCAATGTAAACTTCCTTTGTTTAAAGGGCATCGATATCGATAAATGACATTTTTATAAGTTCCATTTTTTCTTTTTGATGTCCTATAAAGATAGTTAGTGGTTAATTTAGAACTACAATATTTACAATAGGCTAACCCTGAAAATAAGAGTTTTCCGGATCTTGGAATGCCTGTTTTATCTTGTTTTTTAATACAACTGCGTCTTGTATTTCTTATTTGTTCGGCTTGATAATAAAGCTCTTCCGAAATGATTTGTAGCTTGTTGTTAAATGGCTGAGTGCCGCCAGTAGCAGTTTTATATCGTTTTCGTCCAATGTAAATTGGATTTTCTAATATTCTCTTTATAGTGCTTATGACAAACTCTTTTCCATCCCTTGTTCGAAACCCATGTGCATTTAAATAATCTGTAATTTTTCGATAACCCATTAGTTTATTCACATATAAATGATAAATTAACTTAATCATTTGTGATTCTACTTCATCCGGTACTAGTTCTTTAATTCGACGATCTTTATACTTCCAATGTTGTTGATTGGTTTCAATAATTTTGTATCCAAGGGGTGCAGTTCCACCTTGAAAATATCCTTGTTCGCTCAGCTGCTTTTTTGCTTCTTTAACCCTTATGGATGTTTTTTGGCTTTCACCATCTGACTGCCAAAAGCTAATGTAATTGAGGAGCTTATCAACATGAGATTCAATTTTTCTTTGTCCTTCTTTAACAGACCAGACCTCAATACCGTTCTGAATTAAAAAATTGACCATGACAGGTGTTTCATCTTCTCGCCTGCCTAAACGATCGAACATGAACACTAATAATACGTCGAATTCTTTATTTAATGCGCCTTCTTTAAGTATTGCCATTTCATCGCGTTCATTTAATGATTTTTTCCAACCAGATACACCTTTTTCGTACAATTCATTTGTGATGGTCCAATCGGGTTTGTTTTTTACGAATTCGTAGCAAGCATTTTTTTGCATGGGAATGTCTTCATCTGCACTGACTTGTTGTTTTTTCGACACCCGATAAAGACACCAAACCCGCTTCATTTCCACACACCCGTTTCACTATTATATAAGCTCTAAGAAAAAGGTTTTTAATGCATTTTTGGCATATGTTCTTTTTTCGGGGTTTTTCGTAAATTTTAAATGAATTTTCACTTCGTTGTCTGAAATATCCGTTAAATAATCAAATTGCCCATATGATTTGTGTAGATATTTTACTCCGCCAATGTCAATTTCACCCAATGATTGTGAGAGAGTTCTATCCTTCAATAATATCCCTCCGATTTTGTAGGGTGTTAAATTGTATTCACTTTGAATTGATTATATTAGTCATTTTCCTAAGCGAAAATGTCGAAAAAACTCGACTAATTCCACCGGGTTTAAATTTTTTTTAAAGGAAACCCCATTGAAATGACATACACATATGTGTAATTTTCTATGGGGTTCAATCATTTTATGTTACCAATTTGGTGTTGTATGAGAATGTTTGTTCTCTACTGAGGGTGACTCTATTCTTATAAAGGTATTTTTATAAATTGGTTGCTATCGACCTCAAGCGGTAATCATAATACAGGTTCTTATGGAACTAAAGTATCATTTAGGTTTTTTACATATATTGGTATGAATTGAGTTGATTAATTATAATCAATTCGTACATAAGCATTCATATTTAGCGACTTGCTTTTCTAATACTGAAATGAACTTCATTAGGTGCAAGAAAACGAATTTATGGAAGCATCGGTTTTTTGACACCTGATGAATATAAAAGATTAGTCTAGTAGCAGTGCAATCTTTGAGATATAAAATACTAACCCTTCGCATTTTTTTGGACAACAGATATGAGTTTAATTTCCCTACGTCCCAAATAGAATGACAATTGATCTTTTAACTTTGACAATCTCTTTGAATAAGTTACCTCTCACTGATAATTCTAATTTCTTATTGTCTTTTTTAGAACATTTATGTAGTTACTTTATTAGAAGCAGTTTATTGAACTTACAACAGGACAGGGAAATTATTTCACAAGAAAGGCCTATTTTTAAGGTATTTACATCAATTTCTCCAAGTCTTTTATTAAATTACTTCGTGATAATGTGTTGTAAATTTATGTAATATTATTACTAGTTTTGTCGAATTCATTTATAAAAATTTCTATTTATGTAAAAATTTGTTATATAGGAGGTGGAATGACTTGGAAAAATAGATTTACTACATAATTAACGTTACTTTCTTATTATAATTCTCAGCGACACAGATTCTGCCAGTGTTTTAGAATTGTAGCAAGAAGAAAAAATAATCTCTCTAATAATTAATTGAAGAAAGGATACGATGGAAAAATGAAGAATATTATTAAATTAATCTCTGTTGCTTTGATTTTCTCACTAATAGTAACAACTACTCCAATTTTTAGTTTTGCTAAGGAAAATGAAATTGAAAAATTGCAACAAAAATGGCATATATCTGATGAAGATTTAGAAAAGAGTCTAGAACTAATCTCAAACAACAAAGAGCTATTTATGGAGATTGTTGATCAAGAAGAATTAGATTCTTATAATATTGAAGATGAAAATACCGCTTTACTACTATATTTTTTAAATACAGATCAAATTAATAACAATGTAAATGCTAGAACCTTATCTTCAAATGATGCTATTATTCAACCTACTATTTGGGGTAGTTTGGTCCGTGTACTAGTAAGTCAAGCTGTTAAGAAAAAAATGGGAAAAAAAATTCAAGAACGTATAGGAGATGAAGTAGAAAAAAAAGTAATCCCAAAATTCCAAGATGCTGCTGAAAACGCTACAAAAAAATATGGTTATAAAGGCCACAAAGGTCCTGAATATGATAATGGACAAATTAATCAAGGTGAACATATACTTTCTATACAAGATGATAAGGGGGATTTTATCCGTTTCCATGTTAATATAAACCCTAGTAGAAATACTACAACATGGCATTGGCATCTTCGAGATGATAATTTTAATGAACATTACGGTCAGATACAACTTCAACATAACAGTTTACCGAAATGGGGTTCTGAATAAATTTGGAAAAAATATTATTAGCTACTTATGGTTGCGGATTAGATTATTATGTTATTAACAATTTAGTCAAAGATAAATTAAGTGCGTTTGAAATTGAAAGGTATGGTATTCCTGAAGAGGATATTCCTAAAACTTTAGATTGTGATGATGGAAGAAAAATATTATTTCGTTATGAAGCTTATGATGTGAATAGGGAGAATAATAGAAAGCTCGAAGATTTTTATTTTCACCTATATCATATAAGCGAAGAACAATTAAAAGATTTTGAAGATTCACTTTCTATCTCTGTTAAAGGCAAACATATTCGTTGTCCAATTAACGCTAGGGGCCATATTGAAGTGGAAATAAATCATATTGAATTTTCTGCTCGATCTCTAGTTACAATTGATAGAAAAACAATCGTCTATTTAATAGATGAAGAAGCAGAAGGCAATGCATTGATTCGTTCTCAACTACAGCTGTTACCTCCTGAGTTACATTCCTTAGAATTAGATTATGGAATAAGTTATGAAAAGCGAAAATTAGAAGTAAGAGATTGGATACAGAAAATTTATAATTTGGTAAATCTATGACTTTCGATGTTCTAAATAATTTAATTATTTAAAAAACCATTCAGGTAACTGACTTATTGAACTTTCCTCCACTGCTAGCATAGCTAATAGGGGATGGTTCAATAAGGAGGTTCTCGTGTAAAATCCACTTTCGTTCCCCAATTAGTAAAAACGCTATGAAATATTACTTGCTTCATTTTTACTTTCTCCTTCATTTTCAGTAATGTCTTTTGTTCCCCCATGCCTTTGCATCCGGTACTGGTGAATTCGTACAGCTATTCGAACCGACAGCAAGTGTGTTTGAAAAAGAAGGGATTGGCCATGTAGTTGCATCCTTTGGTACAGAATCCGGCCATGTGCCATATACGGTGTTTATGGCGAAAGAAAGCTACTTAAAGAAAAATCCGGAAGTGGCAGAGAAATTTACAAGAGCTATTAAAAAAGCACAAGACTATGTATATGAAGCACCTGCAGAAGAGGTGGCAAAAGCGATTCAGCCATTCTTTGAAGATACGGACATTGAATTGATTGCACAAGTTGTAGAACGTTATCGCCAGCAAGAATCCTATGCCAAAGATCCAATTTTAGATGAAGAAGAGTGGAATAAC
Source organism: Ureibacillus thermosphaericus (assembly GCF_012396605.1). GTDB lineage: Bacteria > Bacillota > Bacilli > Bacillales_A > Planococcaceae > Ureibacillus > Ureibacillus thermosphaericus. Next base: position 19,164 of record NZ_JAAXPW010000020.1, on the reverse strand, counting down.
TTGCAAGACATTATGGATGAAGCAGGGGAACTTCCGATGCGCATGGATTATTCGAAACTAGTAGATACAACTTTCGCAGAGAAGGTTTCGAAGTAATATGAGCTTCTTAGTTGTAGAACATGTCAGCCATACGTATTTTTCAAAGGATGCGGCAACGGAAGCGTTACGGGATATTCATTTAACGATAGAAGAAGGAGAGTTTGTTTCCTTTATTGGTCCGAGTGGTTGTGGAAAAACAACATTGTTATCCATAATAGCAGGATTATTTCAACCGACCTATGGAAACGTGTTCATAGAAAATCAGCAAGTGTATGGAAATAAAGAGTTATCCATTGGCTATATGCTTCAGCAAGATTATTTATTTCCTTGGAAGACGATTGAAGAGAATATTACACTCGGATTAAAACTACTAAACAAACATGTTGATATGAGCATTGCATCGAAATTATTGCAAGATGTTGGGTTACCGCCAGTGGAGAAAAAATATCCGAGAGAACTATCTGGTGGAATGAGACAGAGGGTGGCGCTAGCCAGGACGCTTGCGGTAGATCCGAAAATTTTGCTATTAGATGAACCTTTTTCTGCACTGGATTATCAGTCAAAATTAAAGCTTGAGGATCTCGTTTCAAAAATGTTAAAGCAATATAATAAAACGGCCATTCTTGTTACGCACGATATAGGTGAAGCTATAGCTATGAGTGACCGTATCTATCTATTTTCCGCAAGACCCGGTAAAATTCATAAAGTGTTTGATATACCTGAAGAAATTAGAACGTTACCTCCATTTGAAGCTCGCAGTCATTCAAGCTACTCCCCATTATTCCAACAAATATGGAAGGAGCTTGAACATCTTGAACATTAAAGAACTTCATTTACAATATAAAAAACGGTTAGCAAAGGAAAAACGGTGGATCAAGTTTTACCAGCTCTTCATTTTAGTAGGATTTTTTGTACTTTGGGAGATGGCTTCTTCTAAACGCTGGATTGATCCGCTCATATTTAGTGCACCTTCCAGAATATTTAAGTTGTTAACGAATATGGTATCAGACGGTACGATATTTATTCACATAAACTATACTTTATTTGAAACGGTTCTTGGGTTTATTCTTGGAACGTTGATCGGAACAATTTTAGCGGCCATACTTTGGTGGTTCCCAACTGTTTCAAAAATTTTAGATCCTTATCTCGTCGTTTTAAATTCCATGCCAAAAGTGGCACTCGGACCTATATTAATTGTAGCGCTTGGTCCAGGAATGACTTCCATCATCACGATGGGAGCAATCATTTCAGTTATCATTTCAACCATTGTAATCTACACATCTTTTCGAAATGTGGATGCCAATTACTTAAAAGTATTGCAAACATTTAATGCAACCAAATGGCAAATGTTTAAGGAAGCGATTTTACCAGCTTCTTTCCCAACGATCATTTCTACATTAAAAGTAAACGTTGGCCTTTCTTGGGTAGGGGTTATTGTTGGGGAGTTCCTTGTTTCTTCCCGAGGACTTGGATATTTAATTATTTACGGATTCCAAGTGTTTAATTTCAATCTCGTGTTAATGTCGTTGCTCATTATCGCGATTTTTGCAACACTCATGTATCAATTGGTTGAAATGTTAGAGAAAAGATTAATTAAAAATGAATAACAGCAACAGGGAATCACTGTTTCTTGATAAAGAATGACCTATTATGAAAATAGAGTAAATTTCATAATAGGTCATATGTTGTTTAATTGGATATTTTTTATAATTCTTCATCAATGCTGGATGAGCTGCGGAAAAATCGAAATTTTCCAGTTGCTAATCGCTCAAGGGTTTTCGTTGTAATGCGATCATTGCATGTTTCACACATATATGTGTGTATTGGTCGATTTCTTAATTTTTTAGCCAATGGTGAGTCGTCTTCCAGTTCGTGGATGGTATCACAAAGTACACATTGGACACGCATACACTCAATCCTATTCCACTCGGATAGCGGAAATATTTTTGATAGGATTGTCCACGTTTGAACCATCTCCAAAAATTAAATGAACAGGTCCATCCTCTGTTAGCGGCTTACCATCTTGGCTATATTTAAAAATAAATTTGTATGCTTCTTCAATTGGAAAAGCATGTTCCGAACCATCTTTGCATTCAAATACAATTGTAGTTGCATCTTTTTCAATTTCAGCGTGATTTAAAAAATATTTAATTTCCATTCCGAATGTACCAGTTTTCATACCTTGGCGGTCAAATTTTCTTTCAGTTTTTAATGTAGGAGGGAATGTTGCACCTTCCATGATTTCACGGGACCAGTGTTTTCCCATGTTAAATAAGTATTTTAAATCTTCATCTTCTTCTTGTTTCGGATTGGTGAAATAAGATTTTAAATCAATTCTGCGATCATCAAAAATCCATACGGATGGATCTAATGTTAATTTATACTTGACTTTACCTTTAATTGGAATGATGCTTTCCATTTTTAAATATCCCCCTTAACTATTTTACATATATCAGTATACAGCTAGATTCTATCTTAATAAAGAAATAATCATTTATCACGGTTCTACCTATTGTTTGCTACTTGCATTTTTATGTGCTAAAAGCTAAACTTTATAAAGATAGAATAGAAGAAATCACATTAATGGGGGCGTCCTCATGGAGAAAAAAACACAAGCTTCCTTCCAAGAAAAAGCTTTAGAATTGTTATTGGAAGATGCAGATAAAATAGCTCGTTTAATTAAAGTGCAAATGGACCATTTAACGATGCCACAGTGTCCTTTGTATGAAGAAGTGTTGGATACACAAATGTTTGGCTTATCCCGTGAAATCGATTTCGCCGTAAAGTTGGGATTGATTGAACGTGAACAAGGCAGGAAGATTTTGGATACATTAGAAAAGGAATTGTCCTTGTTACATGAAGCATATACAAACACAAACAAGTAACAGAAGACTCAAATCGATTTGATTTGAGTTTTTTTTCTAAAAGAGGTCTTTACTATGAGAAAATATATTTCATACTATATTAGAAATTTTGATTATCCATTATTTTTCGTATATGTGTTCCTATGTTTATTTGGACTTGTCATGATTTATAGTTCCAGTATGATGGTAGCTATTGTCAACGGTAAAGAACCGGATTATTATTATAAAAAACAATTATTTAATTTAGTGGTTGCATTTTTTACCTTTGTTCTCGGTGCTTTTTTCCCGTATAAACATTATAGTAGGAAAAAAATTATGATGTTTATGGTTGGCTTAATTATCACTTTAATGTTTTGGCTATTGCTATTTGGTACGGGTGAAGCCGAGACGGGATCAAGAAGTTGGATTAATTTATTTGGAATTATGTCATTCCAACCTTCAGAACTCGCAAAACTGATAATCATACTGTATTTTGCCGGTGCCTTTTATAACAAAAGTTTAAAAACACCGATGGTAGACTTACACCCAAACCATATTATTTATCCCATTATAGTATGGATTGCGATTATCTTTTTTGTGGCAAATGAAACTGACATTGGAGCTGTGCTTATTATTTCTGGCATCGCTATAGCAGTTGTTGCCGCAAGTGGAATTCGCATACGAACCTTTTTTAAATTTTTTGCGGAATTAGCACTTTTTGGTGGAGCCATTATTGGAATTTTAGCGTTATTTAAAAGGGATTCAATTTTTACAGAAAATCGAATTGGGAGAATTAAAGCTTTTTTAAATCCATTTGAGTATGAGCAAGGTTCAGGCCTTCAAGTCATTCGAGGCTATATGGCGATTGGTTCTGGTGGATTAGAAGGTGTAGGTCTTGGTCAATCCGTACAAAAACTGGGGTATTTACCGGAACCGCAAACTGATTTTATAATGGCTGTAATTGCGGAAGAATTGGGTTTGTTAGGCGTTATTATTGTACTTGGTGGTTTAGGATTTATCGTATTTAAAGGAATTTTGATTGCTTTGCTTACGAAAGATCCTTTAGCAAGAATGATATCAGCGGGCATTGCTAGCTGGATTGCCATCCAAACCTTTACTAATCTAGGTGGTTTATCGGGACTAATTCCATTAACTGGGGTAACGTTGCCATTCATTAGTTACGGTGGATCATCTATATTGGTTCTATCTTTCGCAATGGGCATATTAATCAATGTTTCTATGTATGAGAAACTAGAAAAAAGAAAACTTAGGGGGACACAATGAGAAAAATTCGTAAATTATTAGTGGCAAACAGAGGGGAAATTGCAATTCGTGTTTTACGAGCTTGCAATGAATTAGACATTAAGACAGTTGCGATTTATTCTCAAGAGGATCGTGCTTCACACCATCGTTATAAAGCTGATGAAGCCTATATCGTTGGTGTTGGGAAAGGTCCAATCGATGCTTATTTAGATATTGAAGGCATCATTGAAATCGCAAAAGAATCAGGAGCAGACGCCATCCATCCAGGTTATGGCTTTTTAGCTGAAAATGTTGAATTTGCGAAACGCTGTGAAGAAGAAGGTATTATTTTCATCGGTCCAAATTCTAGACATTTAGAAATTTTTGGAGATAAAGTGAAAGCAAGGGAACAAGCAATTCTTGCGGGAATTCCAGTTATTCCTGGTAGCGATGGCCCTGTTTCATCCTTTGAGGAATTAGAGCGCTTTGCAGATGATGTAGGTTATCCAGTGATGATTAAAGCGGCGCTTGGCGGTGGCGGTCGAGGAATGCGATTGGTGCATTCAAAAGACGAATTACAGAGTGCCTATGAAAGGGCAAAATCAGAAGCAAAGGCTGCTTTTGGTTCCGATGAAGTATACGTGGAAAAAGCGATTATTAAACCGAAACATATAGAAGTGCAAATTTTAGGGGACAAAACAGGCAATATCGTTCATTTATATGAGCGTGATTGTTCTATTCAGCGTCGTCATCAAAAAGTAGTAGAGATTGCGCCATCGATTTCGCTTTCAGAATATTTGAGAAACTCCATTTGTGAAGCTGCAGTTAAGTTGATGAAAAACGTTGAATACGTGAATGCTGGAACAGTAGAATTTTTAGTTTCCGGTGACGACTTCTATTTCATCGAAGTGAATCCGCGTATTCAAGTAGAACATACGATCACTGAAATGATTACGGGCATTGATATTGTTCATGCGCAAATTAAAATTGCAGAAGGGTACAATCTTCATTCCAAAGAAATCGGAATCCCTGAACAAAGTGAAATTCCTTTATTTGGACATGCGATTCAATCTCGCGTTACAACAGAAGATCCAGCAAATAATTTTATGCCGGATACAGGAAAAATCATGGTTTATCGTTCAAGCGGTGGATTCGGGGTGCGCTTAGATGCAGGCAACGGATTCCAAGGAGCTGTTGTAACCCCTTATTACGATTCTTTGCTTGTCAAAATTTCCACTTGGGGTAGAACATTTAAAGAAGCTGCTGCGAAAATGGATCGAAACTTGCGTGAATTCCGAATTCGTGGTGTAAAAACGAACATTCCATTTTTAACAAATGTTGTTTTACATGAGAAGTTTTTATCTGGTGATTTTGATACAAGTTTTATTGATTCAACCCCTGAATTATTTAACTTTGCTACACGCAAAGACCGCGGTACAAAGTTATTGAGATATATCGGGGATGTAACATTAAATGGCTTCCCTGGAATTGAGAAAAAGAAGAAACCGATTTTTGTCAAACCGACAAAACCGAAATTGGATATTAAAAACACTGAGATACCACGGGGAACAAAACAACTTTTAGACGAACAAGGTCCAGAGGGGGTTGTTCGTTGGATTAAGGAGCAACAAGATGTATTGTTAACGGATACAACATTCCGTGATGCTCACCAGTCGCTCTTAGCAACCCGAGTTCGCAGCCAAGATATGTATCAAATTGCAGATTATAATGCTCGCATGTTGCATAATTTCTTCTCATTAGAACTTTGGGGTGGCGCAACATTTGACGTGAGTTACCGCTTCTTAAAAGAAGATCCATGGGAAAGACTTGTGAAACTCCGTGAACAAATTCCGAATATATTATTCCAAATGTTGTTCCGTGGTGCTAATGCGGTAGGTTATACAAACTATCCAGATAACTTAATTCGCGAATTTATTAAAGAAGCTGCAAATGCAGGAATTGACGTATTCCGAATTTTCGATAGCTTAAACTGGATTAAAGGTATGGAAATTGCCATCGATGAAGTTCGAAACACAGGCAAAATCGCAGAAGCTGCGATCTGTTATACTGGCGATATTTTAGATCCAACTCGTTCGAAATATACAATTCAATACTATAAAGAAATGTCGAAGGAATTGGAGCGAGCTGGAGCACATATTTTAGCCATCAAAGATATGGCGGGATTATTGAAGCCAGAAGCTGCTTATGTGCTTATTTCTGAACTAAAAGAAGCTGTAGACTTGCCAATCCATTTGCATACTCATGACACGAGCGGCAATGGAATTTACACATATGCAAAAGCTATTGAAGCGGGTGTTGATATTGTTGATACGGCATTAAGTTCCATGGCAGGTTTAACATCTCAGCCTAGTGCAAATACACTTTATTATGCCATGAGCGGCTCAAATCGACAAGTACGTGCGGATATCGATTCTCTTGAGCAATTATCCTATTATTGGCAAGATGTTCGAGAGTTTTATCGAGATTTTGAGAGCGGCATGAAAAGCCCGCATTCAGAAATTTATGTTCATGAAATGCCTGGTGGTCAGTATAGTAACCTACAGCAACAAGCGAAAGCAGTTGGCCTTGCTGATCGCTGGGATGAAGTGAAAAAGATGTACTCTCGTGTTAACTTATTATTTGGCGACATCGTTAAAGTAACGCCATCATCTAAAGTTGTTGGCGACATGGCATTATTCATGGTTCAAAATGATTTAAATGAGGAAAACATTTTAGAAAAAGGAAAAACGATTGATTTCCCTGATTCTGTAGTTGAATTTTTCCAAGGATATTTAGGTCAGCCTCACGGTGGTTTCCCTGAAGAACTACAAAAAGTAATATTAAAAGATCGAAAACCGATTACAGTTCGACCTGGTGAATTATTAGAACCAGTTGATTTTGACAAATTGAAAGAAGAACTGGAGAAAAAAGTTAACAAATCGTTAACGAAAAAAGATGTTATCTCCTATGCACTTTATCCAAAAGTAGTTGAAGATTACTTTAAAGCTGTTGAAAAATATGGCAACCTTTCTGCTTTAGATACGCCTTCATTCCTATATGGTTTAAGAATCGGAGAGGAAATTGAAGTAGAAATTGAAAAAGGAAAAACACTTATTATTAAATTAGTATCGATTGGTGAAGCAGAACACGATGGAACGAGAGTTATTTACTTCGAATTTAACGGTCAACCTCGTGAAGTCGTAGTTGAAGATTTAACGGTTGAAGCAGATGGAACAATTGCTATTAAGGCAGATCCGAATAATCCGAATCAAATTGGTGCAACAATGCCTGGAACGGTATTAAAAGTTCTTGTATCAAATGGTAGTCGTGTAAAACGTGGAGATCATTTATTAATTACAGAAGCAATGAAGATGGAAACGACTGTACAAGCACCTAACGATGGGGTTATAAAAGAAATTTACGCGAAACCAGGCGATGCCATTTCAACTGGTGACTTATTAATTGAACTTGAATAATGTAAGAATATGAAATTTCATAAATGGAGCGAATTTAGAAAGCGATATGTTTTCTAATTCGCTCATTTTTTTTTAATATTTGGTTGATAAATTCTCTAGAGCGTAAGAAATATAGTAGTATAGCAATTATTGCTTGGGGAATATCTTTAAGGATTTGAAGATTCGATTCAATAGTAATGAAATAAAAATGGATTGCCTCTCATTAAGAGAACAATCCACATGAAAATTATCTTTTATTTTCGTTATAAGAACTACGGGCAACTAATAAAATCATATAACATAACAGTCCGAACAATAGTGTAATAAACAATGAATGCAGTAAGGACACGACTAAATTTAATTGAGTCAAGATAATGAACATGCCTGCAATAATTTGCAAAGCAACAAGAATAAACGCGATAATCCAGCCCCAATAAATAACCCGTTGATCTTTATAATGTTTAAAGGCATGAATCATAATATATAAAATCCAAATGAAAATTAATAATGCGGCTAAACGATGCCCCATGTGCACCCATTCATACATTTTGCTAGGTAAACTAAATGGTTTATCGTTATAGCAAAACGGCCAACTAGGGCATGTTAAACTTGATCCTGTATGTCTAACTAGCGCTCCGGTATATATTACTATGTATGAATAAAGGGTAACACCAATGGTATGCCACTTTAATTTTCTACGAATAATAACCCGATCAGCATCAAATTTCTGATCGACTTCGAAAACAATCATTGCGAGCAACATTACGGCTGCAAAGGAAATAAGGGAAATACCAAAGTGCAGGGCTAAAATAAAATCGCCTTGTCCCCAAAGTACTTGGGCAGCACCAATTAATGCTTGCAATACAAGGAAAAAGATTGCTAGAAATCCTAAAAATTTAACTTCCTTAACGTGACTGAGAGATCTCCATGTCCAAAAAACTAATATTAAAACTAGGATGGAGACTGCCCCGGTAACAAAGCGATGGGAAAACTCAATCAACACTTCAGTAGTAATTTCTTTCGGAATCAATGATCCGTTACAATCTGGCCAATTTCGACCACAGCCTAAACCGCTATCCGTTTTTGTTACGAGAGCTCCCCCTAATAGAATAAGCAACATACCAAGGGTAGTAGCTACTGCAACCCATTTTAATATCCAATAATACCTGTGTTGCATTAATTGACACCTACTTTTATACTCTGTAAAAATTGCATGAAAAAAGCTATGCTTTTATGATGATAGCGAATTCATACAAAAAAGACAACTTCAAAGAATTCGCACGAAATAATTGATATGAAATTTCACAAACTGTTCACAGAAATGTGAAAAAGATTTCACAAAAATACTATTAATTGATAGTTCCTTATAATATGCTTTGTAGTAAAGTAGAAATTAAGGTCATTGAACTTGGTGTTTCACACAAAATTCACCTTATAATCTAGAAATTTGGCACAAAGTTCGATATAGTAGAATTTAGTAAGTAAAGCTTACAATTTTGAAAGGAAAAAAAGGAGGGAAATAATAGCGGGCTGAAATTTTGAGGCATTGAATTTTCTTGCCAATATAATGATCGTCATAGTAAACTCAGAGCTAGTGAAAATGGAGCTCATGGGGAAACTGTGTTTTCATTAGGACATGTATGTAATAAATGCATGGAGTTATATTTAAATTTTTATTTTAAAAAAATGTCATTCATCTAATGAAAATTGTATGTTAATATGGTTATTGTTTCATTTTTATGTATAAACTGCTAAATAGCGGTTTTTGCACTTATTAAGCACCATTATTAGATTAAGTACTGTTTATACTAAGTATATGTTGTATTAGTTTGATTGATGATATGAATTACAGTAAAAATTTCACTCATTAATTAACAGTTTTATACCATCAGGGATTCTTTCTTCAATAAAGAATTCAAATAGATAGAGCCATAATGTCCTGTTAGACAAGACAATCAAAAGAAAGAGGGGTTTAATTAAGCTATGAAGAAAGGGCTTAAAAAATGGTCTCTTTTCCCGTTATTAGCAGCATTTGCTATTATTTTATCGGGCTGTGGTGAAGAGTATATTTCAACACTTCGACCATCTGGTGCTGTCGGAAAAGAGCAATTTAATCTACTATTACTAGCTACAAGCATCATGACGTTAGTAGTTATAGTAGTTTCAGTTCTTTATTTACTTACTTTCGCGAAATTCCGTCGCTCTAAACTCGGCGAAGATTACATGCCAAAACAAGTGGAAGGTAGCCACACTTTAGAAGTAATTTGGACAGTTATCCCAATTATTCTTTTATTAATTTTATCTGTTCCAACTATTTTGGCTACTTATAAATTTGCCGATGTATCTGCTATGGATGAAGTGGATGAGGAAGGTAATCCAACTGCGCTAACAGTAAATGTTACTGCAAAATTATATTGGTGGGAATTTGAATATCCTGAATATGGTATTGTCACTGCTCAAGAACTAGTTGTTCCAACAAATGAAAAGGTTTACTTCAACTTAAAAGCAGCTGACGTTAAACACTCATTCTGGATTCCTGCAATCGGCGGAAAAATCGATACTAACGTTGAAAACGTAAATAAATTCTATCTAGTATTCGATAAAGAATCTGCAGGCTTAAATGGTGGAGAAGGTGTATGGTACGGAAAATGTGCTGAACTTTGCGGTCCTTCTCACGCATTAATGGATTTCAAAGTAAAATCATTAAATCGTCAAGACTTTGATGCTTGGGTAGCTGCTATGCAAGCTACAGAAGGTCAAACAGCTTCTACTGATTCAACAGATTTAGGTGAAGCAGTATTTGCTCAAAACTGCTTAGGTTGTCACGCAGTTTCTGCAGTTAGCCCTGCTGGAGCAATGGGTCCAAACTTAACAACATTTGGTGATCGCAACCGTGTTGCAGGTATCTTAGAGCATACAAAAGAGAATGTAGAAGCATGGATTAAAAATCCTGAAAAATATAAACCAGGCAACTTAATGACTGACATGTATAAAGAATTAACTGATGAGGAAGTAAGTGCTGTAGCTGATTACTTAATGAGCTTATCAGTTGAAAAATAATCATTTAAAAGATATAGATAGAGATTAATTAAGGAGGTTAAAGTTGTGAGCTCAGTAGCAGTCACAAAGAAAAAGGGCGTGGGTGCGGTTATTTGGGACTATTTAACAACTGTTGACCATAAAAAACTTGCGGTATTGTACCTATTCTCTGGGCTATTATTCTTTGCTATCGCAGGTTTTGAAGCGCTTTTAATGCGTATTCAACTAATGTTTCCAAATAGCGACTTTATTTCTGCCGGTACTTTCAATGAGTTATTAACAATGCACGGTACAACAATGCTCTTTTTAGCAGCAACACCACTATTATTCGGCTTTATGAACATGGTTGTACCTTTACAAATTGGTGCTCGTGACGTAGCATTCCCATTCCTGAACTCATTAGGATTTTGGTTATTCTTCTTAGGTGCTACATTCTTGCACTTATCATTCTTTATGGGTGGAGCACCTGATGCTGGTTGGACTTCATATGCATCATTATCTTTATATTCACCTGGACATGGTATTGACTTCTATGTATTAGGTTTACAGATTTCTGGTGCAGGTACATTAATTTCTGGTATTAACTTCATTGTTACTATTATCACTATGCGTGCACCAGGTATGACATTTATGCGTATGCCTTTATTTACTTGGACATCGCTAATCTCTAGTACATTAATTTTATTCGCATTCCCTCCACTTACTGTAGGGTTATTCTTGATGTTAGTTGACCGTATGTTCGATGCAAACTTCTTCGATCATACAATGGGTGGTAATACGATTATTTGGGAGCACTTATTCTGGATTTTCGGTCACCCTGAAGTGTATATCTTAGTTTTACCAGCATTCGGATTATTCTCTGAAATTATTCCGGTATTTGCTCGTAAACGTTTATTTGGATACTCTTCAATGGTATTCGCGACAATCTTAATCGGTTTCTTAGGATTCATGGTTTGGGCTCACCACATGTTTACAACTGGTCTTGGTGCAACAGCTAACGCTATTTTCGCAGTTGCAACAATGGCGATTGCTGTTCCTACAGGTATGAAAGTATTTAACTGGATTCTGACAATTTGGGGCGGTTCTATTAAAGTTACTGTACCAATGATTTACGCTTTAGGATTTATCCCATCTTTCGTTGCTGGTGGGGTAACAGGTGTAATGCAGGCAACTGCACCACTTGACTATCAATTACACGATTCATACTTTATCGTTGCACACTTCCACTACGTAATCGTTGGTGGTATCGTAACGGCAATCTTTGCATCATTCCACTTCTATTGGCCGTTATTCTTCAACCGTGCAATGAGCGAAAAATTAGGTTATTGGACATTCTGGATTTTCTTTATCGGATTCCATTTAACATTCTTTGTACAGCACTTCCTTGGATTAATGGGTATGCCACGCCGCGTATTCACTTACATGGAAGGTCAAGGTTGGGATTTATTCAACTTCATTTCATCCATCGGTGCGATTATGATGGCAATTGGTGTAGTGTTAATGGTTCTAAACATGTTGTTATCAATTAAATCTGAACCATTAAACTGCCGCGACTACTGGGGAGATGGACGTTCTTTAGAATGGGCATTAAAAACTCCTATTCCATTCTATAACTTTAAACAAACTCCACTTGTTCGTGGATTTGACCCATATTGGATTGAAAAACAAGAAGGAAATCCTGAAGGCATGACATATGCAGAGCCACTTGGCGATGTTCATATGCCAAATAACTCAATTTTACCGCTTATTATGTCAATCGGATTATTCGTCGCTGCATTTGGTGCATTATATCATCCAGATGGAGAATCTTGGTCAGTACCAGTAATGGTAATTGGACTTGGTATTACTGTACTTGCAATGATTGTTCGTTCAGTAAAAGATGATTTAGGATATCACTTACATGCAGAAGAAATTATTGAAATTGAAAATGAGCTTTATGGAAAAGGGGGAAATAAATAATGTTAAATACTAAATTCACCCCTCAAACTTGGCCAGAACACCCAGAACAAGCAACACATGAAGGTAAAAATAAGTACGTAGGTATTTGGATTTTCATTTGTAGCGATATTGTGTTATTCGCAAGTTTATTTGCAACATACATTTCTTTGAGAAACAAAGGTCCAGCAGGTATGCAGTTCACATCTCAAGAACTATTTGAATTACCATTGGCCTTTGTGATGACGATGTTCCTTTTAACATCATCATTAACTTCTGTATATGCGATGTATCATTTGAAAAACTATAATTTCAAAGGGGTTCAACTTTGGACTGGAGTAACAGTTCTTCTTGGACTTGGCTTCCTTGCCCTTGAAATTTATGAGTTCTATCACTATGTACACATTGGTTTTGGTTATACTCAATCTGCGTTCTCTTCAGCATTCTTTACACTTGTAGGAACGCACGGTCTTCACGTAATTATCGGATTAGTTTGGATGATCTGCTTAATCGTCCGTAATGCTAGTCGTGGTCTGAATCTATACAACGCACCTAAATACTTTGTAGCGTCCATTTATTGGCACTTTATTGACGTTGTTTGGGTATTCATCTTTACGGTAGTATACCTCATGGGGGTGTTAGGATAATATGAGTCACGATACTGAGATTCAAGGTAGAAGCCAGTCCCAATACGAATTTGATCGCAGAAAAAGCGCAGTACAAATGCGCAAGCAAGTTATTAATTTTGCGATTATGATTTTCTTAACATTCGTTGCATTTGCAACAGTTGTTGCTGACTTTGCACCAACTTTTATTAAACCAGTGATCTTACTATTAGCTGGTATTCAAGTTGTATTACAACTATATTCCTTCATGCATATGGATGATAAACATGCACCTTTTATCGGTGTAATCTCCACTTTTGTATGGGTAGGAGCTGTCATTGCATTCACATTCTTCTTGGCATTTAACACAATTATTTGGTGGTAATGAAAATGGCTGTCTAGAATTTCTAGGCAGCCATTCTTACATATATTTACTTTTGAAAAATATCATATTTTCTTCAAAAAGATGGCCTTTTTATTACATTTCGTATAGTGAAATAATGATATAATGTCAATAGAACTTTGCTATTTTTACTACTTGGTTTTAAGGAGCGATAATATGCCTTTAAGTATATTTGGGTTTCAAGCTTTGTGGAGCCCATATATGATTGGGACATTGATTTTTTTAGTCATTGTCTATTTTCTCATTACAATTCGTTGGAGAAGTGATTTTAAAGAGAGTGAACCATTGAAGAAACGAGAGGCGATTTACTTTGTTTTAGGAATCGTGCTTTTATATGTAATAAAAGGATCGCCGATTGATTTAATGTCGAATATAACGTTTACAATGCATATGGTTCAAATGGCCTTTTATTTGCTATTACTACCAATATTGATTATTAAAGGAATTCCATGGTGGGTTTGGAAAGTCGTAGTTGAGTTTCCGGTAGTCAATAAACTAATTAAAGTGTTTACAAATCCGATCGTTTCGGTACTGGGTTTTGCATTAACTTTCTCTGTATATCATATTCCTTTAGTATTTGACTACATTAAAATTGATGAAACTTTACATGGTTTAGCTAGTCTTGTATTGTTTTTATCTGCCTTTTTTATGTACTGGCCACTTGTGAATGAAGTGCCAGGGCAACCGAAATTAAAAGGGTTGTACAAGATTGGATATATAATTGCTACAGCTGTTGTAATAACTCCTGCTTGTGCATTAATTATTTTTACAAAAGATCCTGTCTATGCAACATATACTGATGGAGAAGCATGGTTAAGAGCAATGGCTCTATGTGTGCCGGATCAAACTCTAGCTAGCATAAGTACAACAGTTCAACTATCTGGTCCAGAATTGTTTACGAATTTATCACCAATTCGTGACCAACAATTGGGCGGAGTACTTATGAAAATTATCCAAGAAATAATTTTAGGAATTTTGCTGTATTTTGTATTCATCGACTGGTGGAGAGATGAACACAAAATTAGTGAAGAAGAAATTACTGCAAAAGCATATAGTGAGTTTCAAGCGAAAAAAAGAAATCAATATTAAGAATAGGAGTTTGTAAAGAATGGGCGTACCAATTTTACCAACTATCAGCACAGCCTTCATCGTTATAAGTGCAATTTTAGTTGCAATTGGATGGGGGTTAATCATTAAAGGAAAAAAAGAAGCACATAAAAAAGTAATGTTGGCAGCTGGTGTTAGTGCATTAATATTCTTTATTATTTATGCTAGTCGAACTATCTTTATTGGTAATACGTCTTTTGGTGGACCAGAAGAGTTAAAAATATATTATACATTCTTCTTATTTTTCCATATCCTATTAGCTACAGTAGGAGCTGTTTTTGGTATTGTTAGCATTGTGACAGGATTAAGGGAAAAGTATCGCACTCATAATCGACTTGGACCGATTACGAGTATTATATGGTTCTTTACTGCCATTACAGGCGTTATTGTCTATTTACTTCTATATGTTATTTATGAAGGCGGAGAAACTACTTCTGTCATTAAAGCAATATTTGGATTTTAATAGGAGCTAATTTAATAGCTCCTTTTTTTATTTCTATTTTTTAAGTAAAATTTGAAGCAAAAATAAAAAGAGGCTATTCAGCTGCCTCTTTTGTAAAATGAATATATGAGTGCATTAAGCGATGCCTAATTCGGCTAAATCTTTTTTCACATTTTCTAAAATCGTTTCACATTTTTTTACTAAATGAGTTGGGAATACTTCATCATCACCGTATTCTACGCCATGTGGATAATAATATTTACCAAGTGCGGGTTTTAAGATTTTTAAAGTTGCGCTGTTATTTCCACAGTCACCTGAAATTGCAGTGCAGAATACGCGTAGATAATAACGGCCTTCTTTTACATCGAAACGTTTGTCAAATGTCATACGATCATAGTCCCATGTGCCATGGCATTGTAAACCGTTTTTTTCCATAATATCAACAAGTACTGCTTGTTCAACTATTATATCTTCAAGTGTTTTGTTTTCGAAATACATGAATGTTCCTCCTTTAGTTACATCGCACAAAATTTAACGCATAATTTTATAATAGTGCAATTTCTCAAGAGTTGCAATGACAACATTGTGTCATACATGATTAATTTAGTATAATTAAACCATTATAGAAAAGGATATGAATTGTATGAAAACTCTCTTTCGAATATTAATTGTCCTTTTTTCTTTAGCTATTGTGTATTATTATACATCAGATTCAACTAGTGAATTAAAACCTTTAGAAGGACCAAATTTGAAATCTACTGTCATTCCAAAAACAGAAATTCCAGATGGGTTTGAAGATGCTTTACCAAGACCGGAAGCGGGGGTCTCTACATACATAAATCAAGAAAGTAATATATTATTGAAAGAGTTTGGTGAACCGAATCGCATCGACCAAAGCGCCTATGGTTATGAATGGTGGATTTATAATCATGATAGTAATTCCTTTGCCATGTTTGGTGTTGATCACGGGAAAATTACTCAAGTATACATAGCTGGTGAAAATATGGATGCCACTCCTTATAAAATTGGCCAAACCCTTGATGAAATTTATCGAATGACGATAGTTAATCCGGAGATATCAGTCAAAATAGGGGAAAATATTTACATCTTTTCATTGACAGAATACGATATGCACACTCGGATTTTAGTAAAATTTGACGGTGTTTTTGCTCAATTATATATTGACCAATTCACTGATACTTTAATTGGAATTCGATTTATTAACAGCGAAACCCTTATTAAACATCGGCCATATGAGATGACTTTTGTAGGGGATCTCATTCCAACGCTTAATTTAAATTCTTATGTGTTACAACAAAGCAATGAAGGCTATTCGAGACAATTGTTTGATATTGTAAATGTTTTTCGTAAAAAAGAACGTGTGACTGCTTTACAATGGGATGTTGATGCAAGTATCGTTGCAATGGAACATAGTGAAGAAATGTATATGGAAAATTATTTATCACATGATTCTCCGAAATTCGGTTCTTTAAAAGATCGTTTAGAATCTCATTCTGTTTCATATAATGAAGCTGGCGAAAACTTGGCAACTGCATATTACGATGCCATTGAAGCTGCCCACGGTTGGTTCAATTCGGAAGACCATCGTCAATTAATTTTGAATGATGATTTCACTCATGTAGGATCAGGCGTTTTCATTAATTATTATACTCAAATCTTTCTTAATAAATAATGAGCCGTTATATAAAAGTTCACCATATCCCACAGGGATAATGGCGCTTTTTTTTAAAAGGGGATACGGGATTATTGTTGACCCTTTTCTGACAGTGTCACATTAGCGACCTAGGCATATGATAGGGAAAAGGAGTGACACAGTGCAATTAGCAGAATTATTGAAAGATTGGCCATGTACGGTAAAAGGCGGTTCCATCCGTGTAGAAGTAAATGGCGTTGAAGACTATGCACAACATGTAAAACCCGGTGATTTATTTGTTGTACGAAAAGGAAGAAAATTTGATGGATATCAGTATATTGATTTGGCTGTAAAAAATGGAGCAGTTGGAGTTGTCATTGAAGATGAAACACAACTTGATCAATTAAAGTTATCCGTTCCACTTATTTGGGTACCAAACTGTTTAAAATTCATGTCATTTAGTGCTGCAAAAATTTATCGATTTCCAGCAGAAGCGATGCAAGTGATTGCCATTACAGGGACGAATGGAAAAACGACTGTGAGCCATTTTATTGGTCAATTATTACAAGCACTACATAAAAAAGTAATGGTAATTGGAACGAATGGAGTTTTTATAAACGGTGAAGAATTACAAATAGAATATGAAGCATTAACAACGCTACAACCAAAACATTTACACAAAATATTGCAATACGCAGTACGCAATAAAGTTCAATATGTCGTACTTGAAGCATCTTCCATGGGGTTATCTACTCATCGACTAGATGATTGTGATATTGATATTGGCGTATTTTTAAATTTAGCGGAAGATCATATTGAAGATCACGGTTCTTACGAGAAGTATAAACAATCAAAACAAATTTTGGCTCAACTAGCAGATAAATTAGTACTAAATGGTGATGATTCATTTTGTCGCACAGTAGGCTTACAATCGAAAAAGAAAAAAACTTATTTTGGTCTTGGAAATCGTGTAAATTATCAATTGCAACTATTAGCAGAGGGAAATCATCATTCCACTTGCTGTTTACAGAGCGATAAAGGTCAAAAAGTATTTACTTTGCCATTCGTAGGAGAACATCAATTGCAAAATGCTATTGCAGCAATTACGACAGTAAGCGAATTAGGCTTTTCTATCGAAAATATTTGTGAAGCGGCAGAGCAGTTGCGATTGCCTAAAGGTCGGCTTGAGTCCATTCCAAACCATTTAAATTTGTCTATTTATATCGATTATGCCCATACAGAAGCAGCACTTAGAGCAATATTGAAAACATTAAGAAAAACTGCCAAAGGTGATTTAATATTAGTCTTTAGTTGTGGTGGAGATCGAGATAAACATAAACGAATTAAAATGGGAGCAGTAGCTACAAAGTATGCAGATATGATTTATTTAACAACAGACAATCCAAGAAGTGAAGATCCTGCATATATTAATTCTCAAATTGCAGCTGGTTTTATATCCACTCAAAAATATGAAATGATTTTAGATCGGGCAGAAGCTATAGAGAAGGCGATTTTATCTGCAAAAGAAGGAGATACGATTGTTATTGCAGGTAAAGGCCATGAAACGACACAAACGTTTAAAGATAAGGAGATTTATTTTTCCGATTATGAGTGTGTGCAATCTGTATTAGCTAAATCGTTAAAAAATAAAGTGGATGATTGCCAGTCTCAATAATTTCAAAATGAAGGTCAAGAAAACAAGTATTGCAAATTTAAACTTTGTTCAAATTTTGCTATGATAGATGTACAGATTGGAGGAATAAATGATGATGA
This sequence comes from Ureibacillus thermosphaericus, assembly GCF_012396605.1. Taxonomy (GTDB): domain Bacteria; phylum Bacillota; class Bacilli; order Bacillales_A; family Planococcaceae; genus Ureibacillus; species Ureibacillus thermosphaericus. Next base: position 627 of record NZ_JAAXPW010000020.1, on the reverse strand, counting down.
TGACATCAGAATGGGCCTTCATTTTAGATGAAGCGGATGCGTTAAGCTCAATGATTCTCAGTTCTGAGCCCGTACGCAATTATCAACAAGCTCATCATGCTGTATATAGTGATAGAGTATTAGTTGAAAAAATTGCCGCATTTAATCGAATGAAAGTGCAGTACGAGGATGTACAACGCTTTGGCAAATATCATCCCGATTATCATACAATTATGAAAGAAATCAGGAAGTTGAAGAGAGAGCTGGATCTTGATGAAAAAGTAGCGAATTTAAAGCTTGCGGAAAATGAGCTGCAAGATATGCTGGATGAAATAAGTCTTATTATCGGAAAGTCTGTTTCTGAAGCGGTTAAAGTTCCAGTTAGCAACCCATTTTTTGAAACATCTTGCAGTTCAGGCGGATGCGGATCAGGTGGAAGTTGCTCCTGTTCAGCTTGATTTCGTGTGATATATTTAGTTTATAAATGAACGGCTTAAGTTATTAATGCTTAAGCCGTTTTTTATGTGCGCCCGGCATGTACATGAACTATAGGGTGTAAGTCCCGAACCCCGAAGACAGAAGTAGAGGTTAGCCAAGAGCAAGGGTGTCCGTGGTGACGCGGAATCTGAAGGAAGCTGGAGGCAAAAC
>NZ_JAAXPW010000002.1 GCF_012396605.1 Ureibacillus thermosphaericus | reverse complement strand
AGGGCTGAAAAGTCTTGAAGCTCGTTATGAAAACTTGCGTCAATTATCTTAATTGAACCGCCGTATACGGAACCGTACGTACGGTGGTGTGAGAGGACGGGAGTTAATCGCTCCCTCCTACTCGATTATTTCGTTCGTCAATTCAGTTGGAATACTTTAGCGGAAGAATAAATAATGTAGTAAGGGTTATTAAAGATGGAAACCAAAATGGAATTATTACGTTTTTTAAGTGATGGACATTTTAGAAAGTATCGTGTATTGTAAATTGAGTGAAAAGAGAGTAAGGGGAATTACGTCTTATGGAATTCATTGAATTATTAAAAGCACTCATCCTCGGGTTTGTAGAAGGGATGACGGAATTTGCTCCTGTCTCATCTACAGGTCATATGATTATTGTGGATGACCTATGGTTAAAGACGACGGAATTTTTAGGACAGGGGTCCGCAAATACATTTAAAATTGTTGTTCAGCTTGGTTCCATTTTGGCGGTCGTTGTCGTCATGTGGAAACGTATGTTAAGTCTTGTTGGTTTATACAAAATCGATGGACAAGAATATTCGAAACGTTTTAATTTAATGCACGTAATTGTGGGAATTATTCCAGCTGGCGTGTTTGGCGTATTGTTTGAAGATTTTATCGACGAACATTTATTCACAACCGAAACGGTCATTGTCGGGTTAGTTTTAGGTGCTTTCTGGATGATTATTGCTGATAAATTTGGACCAAAACGACCAGCAGTTACTTCATTAGACAAATTATCTTATGGTAAAGCATTTAAAATTGGATTAATTCAATGTCTTTCTTTATGGCCAGGCTTTTCCCGCTCTGGTGCGACGATTGCCGGTGGGGTGATGATGGGGCTTGACCATAAAACGGCATCGGACTTTACGTTTATTATGGCTGTTCCAATTATGGCAGGAGCTAGTGGATTATCTTTAGTAAAAAACTGGGATCAAATTAATCCTGATCATTTTTGGTTTTATGCTGTCGGATTTATTAGTGCATTTATCTTTGCGTTAATTGCTATTAAATTTTTCTTAAAATTAATTTCTCGTATTCGATTAGTACCTTTTGCTATTTACCGTTTAGTGTTGGCAGCGGTATTGATTGCGGTATTATTCGTAATGTAATGAAAAAAATCCTTTCTCAAAACGGGAAAGGATTTTTTTATTACATTTATAAATAAAGGGAGGATGTACATTTTTGTCGTGTATCGACATATCCACACAAGATTAGTTTATATCCACAGAAATAGGGAAACCAACTGCGCAAGTGAGAGCAATATCTACACGGGTAGGGGAACTATCCGCACAAGATTAGGATAAATCTACACGAGTAGGGTTGCCATCTGCATAAGGTTATGTCATATCCACCTAAGTTGAGGAACGAATAAATGTTAAGTATTTACATATTTATTAAAATAATGAAATAATGTTTTATGGATGTTAAATTTTAGATTTTAAATATATCTTTCATTCGTTTGGCTTCGTAATAGTAACCAACATTTTTTATTTGTAGTTTTATTTTGAAACTATTTCAATCATTTTAGAATCTACTTTTGATTTATAAAAAACAATGTCGTTTTATATATAATCTTGGTCTTTATTTGATTCAACATTAACACTAGCTATTTTTGTGAGTTCCTTCATATGCACGTCTCCTTTCTTAAGAATCATATAAGGAGTTGGTTTACAAATGAAATACGTTAAGTATTTTACTTTTATTGTCTTCCTTATTGTTGTTTATCAAACCGGATTACCGGAAAATAACAGTTTGCTTTACTGGGGATTAATCAGCTTTTTTATATACGAAATAATTCATTTCATTTTGTTGATTTTGTAAAAATAAGTGATAAGTCAGATAACATTTGGCGTCTATTCAGTCTCTTTTTTATAGTTACACTTTTAGTTTTATCAATTTACTTAAAGGAAATATTTTTAATTTTCTTTACTTCTATTTTTGGATTGGCGTTGATAATAAGAATTTATTTAGGATTTAAGAAAACAAAGCCAAAGCATCATCAAAACATCTAGGCATCCCACATTTGGTATAGAAAGCGAAAGAATACTGTGTACAGTTTTCATTGTTTGCCGCAATCTCTTCTATTAATCTGCTCTACGATAATACATTTCAAAATATGTAGAAGATGATATCTGATAAAAACCTGTTAATTGAAAAAACGACTTTCAGCTATCTAGAGTTTTCCTTGATTAAGGGGGGCCTTTTTGCATTTAAGGGTATTTTGTGGGACTCAAAGAAATAGGAGAAAAGATAAGGCTGGGCTTTTTCTTTATTCGAATATAGGGCACTTTCCTTAAATAAGGAGAGGCCCTTTTATTATTAGGTCATATCCACACGAGTAGAGATATCATCCGTACAAGATACGAGTGTATCCACACGAGTAGGGGAGTCATCCACACAAGATTAGCTCCTATCCACACAAGTAAAGAACGATCCGCACAAGATGAAGATGTATCCACACAAGTAGGGGAGCAATCCACACAAGAGTGAGCATTATTCACACGAGATGAGTAACCATCTACACAAGTAGAAATATCATCCGCACAAGTGTAAGTCATATCCACACAAGTTTAGTGCCATCCGCACAAGATGAAGATGTATCCACACGAGTAGGAGTGCTATCCGCACAAGATGAGAGTATATCCACAACCATTCACACGAGTAGTGGAGTCATCCACACAAGAGTGAGCAATATCCACACAACCAACATTAAAAATATTGGAAATTGCATCTTTTAATCATTAAATAAGTTAAATAAACCGCCGATACCGCCTTCACCTTTATCTTTTCCTCCTCCGCCTTGGGAAACAGGAGCTGCTGCGAATACGCGGCTTGCAAGTCTCGAGAATGGTAATGATTGAATCCAAACAGTACCAGGGCCTCGTAAAGTTGCGAAGAAGATACCTTCCCCACCGAACAGAGCGGTTTTAATGCCACCAACAGCTTCAATGCTATAATCCACTTCTGAAGTCATTGCGACAAAGCAGCCTGTATCGATTCGAAGAACTTCACCTGGCTGTAATTCTTTTTGATGAATGGCACCGCCTGCATGAATAAACGCCATGCCATCCCCTTCAAGTTTTTGCATGATGAATCCTTCTCCACCGAAGAACCCAGCAGAGATTTTCCGTTGAAATTCGATGCCGACGGAAACCCCTTTTGCCGCAGCTAAAAAAGCATCCTTTTGACAAATTACTTTACCATTTAATTTACTTAAATCCATTGGGATGATTTTACCTGGATAAGGAGCTGCAAAATATACCTTTTTTTTCCCCATGCCAACGTTTGTGAAGGTCGTCATAAATAAACTTTCACCCGTTAGAAGCCTTTTCCCAGCTCCCATTAATTTCCCCATGAATCCTCCACCGCTTTTAGAAGATCCATCACCGAAAATTGTTTCCATTTTTATGCCATCATCCATCATCATTAAGTTCCCGGCTTCAGCAATAACTGTTTCATTCGGATCTAGTTCCACTTCAACGTATTGCATATCATCGCCATATAATTTGTAATCAATTTCATGATTATTCATGTCCTTGCCTCCTTTAGCATTTACTTAATATATACGATATTTTCATACGTTTCCCTTTGGATAAAGTTTCAACTAGTTCAAGACATTTTATGAATTGTTGAGAAAAAAAAGGGATTATCGAGAAAATGTTGAATAATAGTACAATAAGTAATTAAAAATATAAGGAGGGTGTTATGGACTTAAAAAACTATATAAATGGCCGTTGGATTGAACAAGATTTAGAAAAAGTTGCAGTCATTAACCCAGCAACAGGTGAGGAATTAGCGAAAGTCCCTCTTTCAACGAAGAATGAAGTGGAAGAAGCTGTTCGTTCAGCAAAACAAGCTCAAAAAGAATGGGCTCTCATTCCAGCTCCTAAACGAGCTGAATATTTATATGAAATTGGTTATAAATTAAAGGAAAAGAAAGAGTATCTAGCTCAAATCCTCACAAAAGAAATGGGGAAAGTGATTGAAGAAGCCCGTGGCGAAGTGCAAGAGGGCATTGATATGGCTTTTTATATGGCGGGTGAAGGCAGACGATTATTTGGTGAGACGACTCCCTCCGAATTACCAAATAAATTTGCAATGAGTGTAAGAAGTCCCGTCGGCGTTGTTGGCATTATAACACCTTGGAATTTCCCCATTGCCATTGCTACGTGGAAGTCATTTCCTGCGATTGTTGCTGGTAATACAGTTGTTTGGAAACCTTCTACCGAAACCCCTCTCATGGCGTATGAATTAGGAAAAATTTTTGAAGAAGTTGGTCTGCCTGAAGGAGTTGTGAATATTGTATTTGGGTCAGGTTCTACGGTTGGTACGGCACTTATAGAACATCCAGATGTAAAAGTGATTTCTTTTACAGGTTCAAACGAAACAGGACGCAAAGTCGCAGAATTAGGTGGCCGACATTTGAAGAAAGTCTCCCTTGAGATGGGTGGTAAAAATGCCATTATCGTAATGGATGATGCAGATTTAAATTTAGCTGTTGAAGGAATTCTATGGAGCGCCTTCGGTACAACAGGACAAAGATGTACCGCTTGCAGCCGAGTCATTGTTCACAAAAATGTGAAAAATGAATTAGAAGAAAGGTTAGTCGCAGCACTTAGTAATTTAACGATTGGCAATGGTCTTGATCCGGATGTGAAAGTCGGACCAGTTATAAATCGGGCAGCTTTAGAAAAAATTTATCATTATGTGCAAATCGGCAAAAATGAAGGCGCAAGATTATTAACTGGTGGAGAAATTATTACAACACCACCATATAACCAAGGATTTTTCTTTGAACCAACCATATTTACAGATGTGAAACCTGATATGACCATTGCTCAAGAAGAAATTTTTGGACCGGTATTAAGCATTATTGAGGTAAATAGCTTGGATGAGGCTATTGAAGTCAATAATAGTGTGAAGTTTGGTTTATCCAGTTCCATTTACTCTCAAGATGTAAATCGAATTTTTAAAGCGCAACGAGATTTAGATACGGGGATTGTGTATGTGAATGCAGGTACAATAGGTGCTGAAATTCATTTACCATTTGGGGGAACAAAAGGAACGGGGAATGGCCATCGAGATTCCGGTCAAGCCGCTTTAGACGTATTTACAGAATGGAAAAGTATCTATGTAGACTATAGTGGCAAGCTTCAGCGTGCACAAATTGATACAGATAAATAAAAAGAAAAGGGGATGTTTGGAATGAAAGTAGTAGTGTTAGGTGCAGGACTTATGGGGAGAGAAGTTGCGCGAGATTTAAGTGCAAGCGACAAAGTAGAAAAAGTTTATTTAGCAGATTTAGATATTGAAATGGTAAATGATTTTATCAATGAAGCAAATTTACAAAAAATCGAAGCAGTGTATTGTAATGCAGAAGACGAACAACAATTGCGTGATATTATTTCAAAAGGAGACGTGTGTGTTAACGCATTGTTCTATGAGTTTAATGAACGTGTAGCAAGTGCTGCAATTGATGTTGGCGTACATTCTGTTGATTTAGGGGGACATATAGGGGAAGTAACAGAAAATGTACTGAAATTAGATGAACAAGCAAAAGAAAAAAATGTAACGATTATTCCAGATTTAGGTTTAGCACCGGGAATGATTAATATTTTAGTTGGATACGGGGCATCGAAATTGGATAGGGTAGAGTCCATTCAACTATATGTTGGGGGAATTCCAGTAAAACCTGAACCTCCATTAAACTATACTCGCGTCTTCTCCCTTGAAGGTGTCATCGACCACTATACGGAGCCAGCCAAGATTATCCGTGATGGACAATTGGTGAAAGTGGAGTCACTCTCAGGAGTAGAACCTATTTACTTCGATCAATTTGGAACATTAGAGGCATTCTATACTTCTGGAGGAACTTCAACATTATATAAAACATTCCCGAATGTGAAAACTCTTGAGTATAAAACAGTTCGCTATAAAGGGCATGCTGAAAAGTTCCAGTTATTGAGAGAATTAGGATTCTTCGATCGAGATAATATTGTCAATGTAGATGGTGTCGAAGTGAAAGTACGCAGCGTTGTTCGAGAAGCGCTAAAGAAAAAATTGTACTTAGGTAAAAAACAAGATGCGGTAGTGCTACGAGCAATTATCGTTGGTGAAAAATCTGGTGAACAAGTCACATACGAATATGAAACGATTTTAAAACGCGACGAAAATTCAGAAGTGACGGCAATGGCACAGGCAACAGCTGGTACGATTGCTTCCGTAGCGATTATGATTGGTGAAGGAACAATTTCACAACGTGGTGTGTTCCCACCAGAAACGATTGTACCAGGTAAAGAGTTTATTGAAAAAATGAATAAACGCGGCGTTATAATTAAAGAAACGTCTCATCGTTCATCGATTGTAAAATGGTAAAAACGTGTTCTAAAATTATTTGTCTGAATGTTCTGTATAAAGAGCGAATGGAGAAAAGAACGAGTTTTCCCATTCGTTCTTTTGCTTTTTTAACAAGACTTGGATGTCCACTAGAACGTGAAGTGTAATGCTTCACGTTTTTTCTTTTTCTTCTTTAATAGCATAAAAATAAAAGTGGCAAAATCGGAAATTCATTTTAAATGATGTAACTATATAGAATTTTGGCAGTCTAATTGATAAAAGGAAGAAAAAGGAGTGAAATGGGATGAATAATAAAACCAAGATCTTGGCAAGTGGATTCATTCTACTCGTTTTTGGGGTGTTTCTGAGCTTCATATTGCTCGGAAAAAAGGTTGAAGTAAATGCAGCTTCCGTCGTTTTTTATGGGCAGCCTTATGATGTTCATCTTTCCCATGCATTAGATGAACAGGCAATTCAACGCGGCAAAGTGTACGTTACTGATGAAGATGGAAACAAAGTGGACGCAACGGTTACATTAAGCAAAAACCAACGCACATTAACGGTTGAAAATTTAAAAATAGGCAAATACATTCTTCATATTGAAGATAAATCCTTCCGAAAATCTTCGGTAAATTTAAAGAATCAAAAAATTGAATTTGAAGTGATTGAAAAGTTGGAATCCATAAAGTCCGTTAAAGAATTAGAGGAATATTTCCAAGCATTGCTTAATAAGCATAATCAAAACGGAGTTAAATGGAAATTTTTTGAAGAAGAGCGTGTTGAGATGAAACAATCAACTGAAGCAGATACTGCTTCAAGTGGAGGAAACCATTCGACAACGAATAATCAAGTCGAAGGAATTGATGAGGGCGATGTCGTTATTACTGATGGCAAATATATTTATGCAACTGTAGAACAGCAAATTAAAATTGTTGATGCACAAAATCCGAAAAACTTAAAACAGGTTGCAACGATTCAACTAAAAGGCAACGGCTATCCTCATCAGTTAATGAAAGAAGGAAATTATTTAATCATCTTATTGGATGAGTTTGTAGAAGATCCACGAAATAGCCATAAAGAATATTATGGCGGAAAAACGTTTACAAAAGCAGCGATTTATGATGTCAGTGACGCTTCCAAGCCAAAACTGGTAAAGGAATTTGGTCAAGAAGGTTACATGAATGGTGTTCGTAAATATAACGGTGTACTTTACATTGTTTCAAACTATACACCAAATTATTGGATAATGAAAGATGCAGAGGTCGAGCTAAGACCATACATTGTTGAAGATGATGAATCCAATCCTTTGGAAATTGAGAAAATCTCGATTATTCCAAGCTCTACAGAACCATCTTATACTATAATTTCAGCGATTGATTTGAACAATTTAACATCTAAAGAAGTAAATACTAAAGGATATTTAGGTAGTAGTTCTACTCTATACATGTCTAAAAATGCATTATATTTAACAGCTTTTGATTATGGAATGGCAGTGCCTTTGCCAATCGATTTAAGAGTGACGACTTCTGATTCTGAAGCAGAAAAGTCAATAGCTCCTATACATTCAGGTGAGCCAAAAACGAACATTTATAAATTTGCAATTGATGGAACAAATATTGAATTTACTGGGACAGGTACAGTGAAAGGGAATGTATTAAATCAATTCTCTATGGATGAACATAACGGATATTTCCGCATTGCAACAACGGAAGGAGTTGCTTGGGGTAATCAAGCGAATTCCAAAAACCATCTATTCATTTTAGATGAGAACTTGAAGAAAGTAGGAGAAGTTACAGGGTTAGCGAAAGGCGAACGCATTTATTCCGTTCGTTTTATGGGCGATAAGGCGTATATTGTGACATTTAAAGAGACAGATCCACTCTTTGTAATTGATACGGCAGAACCGAGCAATCCAAAAGTATTAGGTGAATTAAAAATTCCGGGCTTCAGCAACTATTTACATCCGCTTGATGAAAACCATTTAGTCGGAATCGGCTATGATACAGAACAACGGATGGATTCATGGTCGAAGGAACCGTTTACTGTAACAAAGGGAATGAAAATTTCTTTATTTGATGTATCTGATTTCGCGAATCCAAAAGAACAAGATATGGTTATTATTGGAGGACGCGGAACTTATTCGGAAGTGCAATATAATCACAAAGCACTTTTTAGAAATGAAGCTTTAAATTATTATGGATTCCCAGTGATATTGTATGAAGAAGGAAAGAATGAGGATGTGAAATATAAAGGATTGGGTGCGTTAGTGTATGAAATTACCACAGAGAAGGGGATTCAGTTAAAAGGAAACTTAATTACACCTGCGAAAGCCAATGAATTGTATGAAGATTGGGAATCAAGCATATCTCGTTTAGTGTATATTGATGATGCCTTGTATACAATATCACCGAAAGAAATTAAAAGCTATGATTTGAAAACTTTTGAATCAATTGGACAAATGAAAATCAAATAAGTTCAAAAAATCTGCTCTGGTTGAAGAGCAGATTTTTTATTAAGAAGGGAATATTACAAGTAAATCAACTTGAGTAGATAAGTGATCAGAACAAGCAGAGGAAATATCCACATGATAGAATAGACAATCTGCACGAGAGGGGAAAGTATCCACACAAGTAGAGGGATATCCACACAAGCGAAGTATAAATCCATAAATCCGTACCAGTGCGAGTCCTATCCACACGAGGGAGGTAAACATCCGCACCAGTGCAGTCCTATCTACATGAGTGGGAGATGCATCTGCACAAGTAGATAGTACATCACACATGGACACAATCTACCAAGTTGTTTCTACATAAATACAAAAAATCCCCAAGCTTCATCATTGCTAAGGGGATTTTTCATATTCAATGAATGTTTAATATTTCGCTTACCGTCACACATTCATAGCCTTCTTGTTGCAAATATGCTAATACGCTTTCAAGCCCGTCTGCTGTTGACTGATGAATATCGTGCATTAATATGATTGCTCCATCGTGCAAGTTTGCTTTTATGATTGGCAATAATTTATTTGAATCGCGGTATTTCCAGTCGTAAGTATCAATTGTCCATAAAATAACAGGTACATCAATTAAACTTTCAACGTATGAATTAGTAGCACCATAAGGAGGTCTAAATAGAGTAGGATATTCTCCAATCACATCATATATCACTTGACTTGTATAATCGACTTGCCAAGAAACTTGAGAGGTGCTTTGTTTCGTTAATACTGGATGGTTATATGTATGGTTACCAATTTCATGACCGCGATTTAACACTTCATGTACGATATCTTTATGGTTTTCCACTTGTTTTCCAAGCATGAAAAACGTTGCCTTTGCACCGTACTTTTCAAGGGTGTTTAAGATTTGCATCGTCACTTGTGGATGTGGTCCGTCATCAAAAGTTAAAGCTACTTTTTTGCGGTCTGTTTTAGGAGTCACAATAGTTACATTGCTTTTCACTTCGCTTTGGAATGCGGATGCTAAAATAGGATTCAAGTAATAGATTGGGATATTAATCGTTGCAGGACCTGCATGTTCTTCAGCAAGTTCTCCTTGGTTAAAGTAAAATATAACCGATTCGCTCGTTATGGCAAAGCGATTGAAATTATTCCAATTAGGTACTGTTGTTTGCACTAGTTTTTCATCGATTATTTCTTTACCATAATATTCCTTTAGTTCAGCTTGAATGAATTCAGCTAACAAACCTAAATGCCCGATATCTTTGTTTAATAATGTACTAGAATCGATTAACTCTCCGGTTTCTTTATTAAATACAATGGTTTTATAGGTTTCTTTATAAGAAACTCGGTTCAGCGATAGCCGTTTCTTTAATACGATTGAGTAAAACTGATTGTTAAATAGGTGAATTTCTGTAGAGATGTCTAAGTCACCAATCGTTTTTACTTTATTTACATGATTTTTCTCGTTTAGTGAAGTGATATAATCTCGCTTCGAATCTTTTATGTATTTAGTAATCTGTTCATTCACCAGATCAAAAGGTGTTTTTGGGTAATCTATCGAATATGGTATTAAGCTATTCATTGACGATTCGGAAACGATTCGGATTTCCGGAAATTTTGAATCTGTTTCATCAATTAGAGAGGGAATCTCCGGATATTTTGTTGTAGCAGAAACGGTTGGTTTTTGGAATTTAAACTGTCCCGTTATGGAAATTGTAATAACAATAATCGTAGTTAACGCAATGATGGAACCAATCAATATTAAGTCAATCCATGCGCGGCGTTTTGACTTCCGCTGTCTCATCTATGGCTCTCCTCTCTATAGTTATCAAAAGGTGGTTTTATTTAAGTTGAAAAAGATATGTACTTGAGATTTGCCTTTCCGTTCGGTATGATGCAAAGAAGAAAGGGAGAATAAAGCAATGGTAAATGAAAAGAATGATGAATTGGCGTTAGATTGCTTATTGTTAGCGGGACAAATTATGATGGAAAGCGGTGCTGAGACTTATCGAGTAGAGGATACGATGCTCAGAATGGCTCGCTCCCAAAATTTAGACGCCCAAAGTTATGTAACACCTACGGGGATTATTCTTTCCCTTGGTAAACAACAAAAAACAAAAATTATATCCATTTCAAGCCGTATTACAGACTTGCATAAAATTGCGAAAGTAAATAATGTTTCTAGGAAGCTTACACTTAAAATAATAACATTAGATGAAGCGTATGACGAGCTAAGAATGATACAAAAAACAAATTATTTTTTGCCAATTTGGTTGCAAATTTTAATGGCTGCCGTATCAAGTGCTTGCTTTTTAATTTTATTTAAAGGGACTTGGTTTGATATGCCAGCAGCTTTTATAGCAGGGGGCACAGGTTACCTTGCATTATTGGCCATTCAACATTTAACGAAAGTGAAATTTTTCTCGGAATTCTTCGCTTCTTTTGTCATTGCGCTCGTGGCATTTTCTACTGTTAAACTCGGTTATGGAAATGAAATCGATAAAATTATCATTAGTGGCGTGATGCCACTCGTTCCTGGGGTATTAATTACAAATGCTGTTCGAGATATGATGGCGGGTCATTTAACCGCTGGCATTGCGAAAGGGACAGAAGCGTTTTTAACGGCTTTTGCTATCGGTTCGGGTGTTGCAGTGGTTGTGGCATTTTATTAAGGAGTAATGGATATGGAATATGTAATTCAGTTGATTTTTAGTTTCCTTGCAACAGCGAGTCTTTGTGTGATTTTTAACGCTCCGATTAAAGCGATTCCTTATTGCGGATTAGTCGGGGCTGTTGGATGGATGATTTTTTATAGTGCCTTGCAATTACAATTAACAGAAGTATTCGCTTCTTTCTTAGGGGCTTTCGTTGTCGCAATCTGTGCACAAGGATTTGCAAGAAGATTAAAATCTCCTATGATTGTTTTTATTGTCTCAGGGATTATTCCTTTAGTACCTGGTGGGCTTGCATATAATACATTGCGTTATTTTGTGGAGCAAAATTATACTTTAGGATTGGAAACCGGAATTCGTGCGTTTTTAATTTCAGGGGCAATTGCTATGGGGATTGTTTTTTCTGAAGTTATATTTCAATTGTTCGTTCAATTTATGAGGAATAGTCTGACTTCTATGCAATCTTTTAGTCGAAATAAAAGACGACAATAAATGCATTATTTAAAAAGGCTACTCAAAACACTAAGGAGTAGCCTTTTTTATTTAAGAAGATAAAAGCTGAGGTATATTGTCTGCTGTAACAGGTTTACTGATTAAAAATCCTTGTATAGCATCGCATTCATATTGTTCTAACAGTTCTTTTTGTTCATTTGTTTCTACACCTTCAGCTAACACTGTCAAGTTCATGGATTTTCCGAAATGAACAATGCCCTTAATTAAGCGTTGCGTTTTTTCGGATTGCGTAAGTGAATGAACAAAAGTTTGGTCGATTTTTAATGTATTAATCGGTAAAAGTTGCATGTATCGGAATGAAGCATAACCTGTTCCAAAGTCGTCCAATACAAAGGTAATGCCTTCCTCTTCTAATTTACGCATTTGTTGAATGATGGATGTTTCCGCTTCAGCTTCTAATGCAAACTTTTCTGTAATTTCGATTTGTATGAGATGAGCAGGACAACCTGTTTTCGTCAATGTATCTAATATGAATTTTGCCATGTTTTTATCCCTAAATTCTCGAACAGATAAGTTAATCCCTACTTTTAATTCGAGGCCTTGTTTTTTCCATTTAGCTGCTTGTTGACATGCTTCTTCAATCACAAAAGAACCGATGTCGTTAATTAAACCAGTTTCTTCAGCAATTGGGATTAATTCGTCGGGACTAACTACGCCAATTTCTTCGTCATCCCATCTCACAAGAGCTTCGACCGCATAAATTTGTCCTGTTTTTAAATCTACTTGCGGCTGATACAATACCTTTAAATTATGCTGATCGAGCGCCATTAACAAACGTTTTTCAATGATGGATTTCCGATTTAATTTTTTATGGGCAGCTTCAGAAAGAGATAATATATTATCTCCACCAGCTTCGCGAACATTAGCAATCGTTGCAAGAGAAGCGTTCATTAATTGAGTGAAGTTCGATTGATCTTGCGGAGAACGAGTAATTCCACCGCTGATTGTAATCGGCATTGCACGATTGCCAAGGTAAATTGGATTTTGTTTTAAATAGGATAAAAATCCTTGGATAAACCATTCGCCAAGGGGAGTAATCACAACAAAATCACTTTCGTTTATGCGAGCGAGTAAACTATCCTGGAAGTAAATTTTTAAGCGTTTCGTGAACTCTAAAATAAAGTTGTTGTCCAGCTCAACATGATGAAGTTCCTTCAACGTGTAGAATTTATCGATACTCAAATAAACGAAGTAAAATTGTTGTTGCTCTGCAATCATTTCTTTTACAACGTTTTCTAAGCGATGGACATTCATTAAACCAGTTTCTGCATCAACGTAAGCAATTTTTTCGAGTTTATGTTGCAATTCTTTTTCATTTGTAATATCTTGCTCTATTAATATGTAGCGATATTTTTGTTCACTATGAGAATAAGTGGGAATGGCAGTTAAATGTACCCAATAAGTTTCACCGGTTTTTTTCATTTTTTGTACATCGCCTTGCCAAATTTTCCCTTGAGATATAGTATTCCATATAGTATCAGCTATTTCATGGCTTTCTTCTGTATCAGGGAATAGTTGCCAAAAGGTTTTTCTTAACACTCGTTTTGGCGTCCATTTACTTGTTTTTAAGAAAAAAGGATTACAGCTAACAATAAATCCTTCATGATCTAACGTAACCATCATAAAGGATGAGAGAAGCCCACTCTTTAAATCAGATAGTTCTTGGTCAGATTCTCCTAACTGAGAAAATTGGTGTTCTGGTAAGCAATAAAAAACAATGCAACGATTGTTGTTAATCGTGCATGGGAAAACGATTACGTCTGCTTTGATAAGCGTTTCATTTTTATGAATCAGTTGTATATGATTTAATCGAATGTATTCTTGAGCATTCAGTATGCGCTGCCAAGTATTTTCAGATAAAGTAGAAAATAATTGTTCTTTTAATGAATCAACACTCTGAAAGTCCTGTTTTGTGTAACCAAAATATTGTTCACATATGGTGTTCCAAGTGATTGTATCTGCATTTACATTTAATGCAAAAGATGGGAAGGGAGCTTTCAGTAGCAAGTTTTCATCATAGCTTTGCGTTATATTAAGGTTCATCCTAATTCCGTCTCCTTGCATACCGTAATTTTATACCATATTTATTATAAATTATTTTGAAGTCAATAGTCACTATTGTAGGACTATCAATTTTTTGACATTAAACAATGATACTAAAATGGGCCTATAAAAATAGTAAATTGTTACAATAATAATTCTATATTATAAAAAGGAAGTTCATGCTATGCAACATTTAAAAGGAATTATATTAATCATCATAGGAGCAATGCTGTGGGGGGCAACAGGGCCACTAACAGAGTGGATTTTAAAAGATTCAGGTATGACGGTGAATTTTTTTCTTACTGTTCGATTGCTTGTTGCTGGAGTAGCGATTTTATCATTTTTACAATTTACCAATAATTCAGTTATGGCTGTTTGGAAAACAATATATTGGAGTCGCCAACTTGTTATATATAGCGTAGCCGGTATGCTTGGGCTACAATTTTCTTTCACAATGACCATTCAAAGTAGCAATGCGGTTTTTGCAACACTATTGCAGTTTCTAGGGCCACTTTTTATTCTTGCTTATACATCTATTAAAGTTCGAACATGGCCCCCTAAATACCAAATATTAGGTGTCCTTGGTACGCTGCTTGGGTTATTTTTATTACTAACAAACGCGAAAATTGATCAGTTATTGGTTAGTCGTGAAGCGCTTTTTTGGGGTCTTGTACTAGGAATTACTTTCGCTATTTATACGTTATATCCTGCACGTTTAATGGCAGAGTGGGGGGTTTTACTTGTAGTTGGTTGGGGAATGTTGATTGGTGGAGTCGTGTTAGGAATGGGATCGTTTATTTGGCAAAGCGATGAATGGGGGTTGCTCTTCGATATTAAATTATTGATTTCTATGTTTAGTATCATTTTCTTTAGTACCGCAGCTTTTGTTATGTTTTTAAGCAGCATGAATTATATTAGCCCGGTATTAACGAGTATATTATCCACAATGGAGCCGCTCACTACAATGGTTATTTCGATGATTGTATTTTCAACAAGATTTGGTCTATGGCAAGCAATTGGAATACTTCTTATGTTAGCATGCGTAACGTGGATTTCAGTAGCGAGTGAAAAAGCGGAAAAATACAATAAAAATTAGCGCTGAATAAATGGTACGATTTAGCGAGATAAATGTTCCCAAATGTTTGGGAGCAATGCACTTTGATTTAAAAATGAATTTGGCGTTGTTTTATAGATTGGGGTGGGTTTGTGAAAGTTGTTTTGAGTTATTTAAAGCCATATAAATGGTTTGCGCTAATTGCCTTAGGATTAATGTTGTTAGAACTTGTAGCTGAATTGGCACAACCGATCATCATCGCCAAAATTATTGATGAAGGTATTGTCTTAAAGGATTTTCATGTGATTTTCTTATGGGGATGCATGTTGATAGGAATTGCATCTTTAGCCTTTTTATGCGGAATTGTAAATACATATTTCGCTGCACATGCGGCACAAAGTTTTGCTTTGGATTTACGAAATGCTTTATTTAGAAAAATTCAATCATTCTCCATGACAACTTTTTTGAAATATCCAACATCCAGTTTGATTACAAGGCTCACCAACGATGTTCAACAAGTACAAAGCATTTTATTTATGAGTCTGCGCATTATGATTCGTGCTCCTTTAGCGGTTGTACTGAGCCTTGTAATGGTGTTTTTCGTTAATGCCAAGATGGCGATGATATTAATGATTGGTACACCGATTCTCACTATTTTTTTATATATAATTGTAAAAAACGGGAGTCTTTTATTTGGACAAGTACAACGTCGAATGGATCGAGTGAATCGTGCGCTTCAAGAAAGTTTACAAGCGATTTATTTAGTGAAAGCTTATATGCGAAATGCCTACGAAACGGAAAAATTTAACCGGATAGCCGAAGATTTAAAACTGGATACGATGAAAGCTCTCCGAATGATGGAGTTAATGATGCCCATCATGAGTTTTGTGCTGAATGTGAGTTTACTGCTTGCTATTTGGTATGGTGCACGTGAAGTAAGCATGAACGAGGCGCAAGTGGGGGAATTAGTGGCAGTTGTCAACTACGCTTTACGTATTACAGGATACTTCGGAATGTTTGCCTTTATTTTAAACGGGTTTACTCGAGCTAAAGCTTCCAGTGAACGAATGGCGGAAATATTAGTCATGGAAGAGGGGCTGGAAGAAGAAAAAAGCGGGACGGAAACACCGAAAGAGGAATTCGGAACGGTTCGTTTTAAAGGCGTTTCCTTTAAGTATCCAAATACAAAAAAATTAGTCCTTCAAGATATTTCTTTCGAAGTAAAGCAAGGAGAAAAATTGGCGATAATGGGGACGACTGGCTCTGGCAAAACCACGTTACTTAGTTTAATTCCCCGTTTTTATGAACCCAGTAAAGGAGAAATTGTAGTTAACGGAAGAAATATTTCCGATTGGTCATTGAAGGATTTACGTAACATGATTGGTTATGTTCCCCAAAAGGCATTGTTATTTACAGGTTCGATTGAAAACAATGTAAAGTGGGGGAAAAGAATGGCAGAACATCGTGAAGTTGTGGCTGCTACGACAAAGGCACAAATCCACGATACGATACTCAATTTTCCTGAACAGTATAAAACAAGGGTTGGCCAAAAGGGCGTCAATTTATCCGGTGGCCAGAAACAGAGATTATCGATTGCAAGGGCGATTATTCGAAAGCCTCAAATTTTAATACTAGATGATAGTACAAGCGCTCTCGATGTAAAGACGGAAGCTGCTTTATGGGATGCCTTAAAAGATACAGAGGCGACGATGCTCGTTGTGACTCAAAAAATCCATACAGCAAAAGGGGCAGATCGCATTGTATTGTTAGATGAAGGAAAGATTGTTGCTATCGGTACACATGACGAATTGATGAAAAGTAGCAAGCTTTATCAACAAATCGCCAGCACCCAAGAGGAACAGGTAGGTGATGAATGATGGAAATGTTCAAAAAACCTTTTGGGTACGAACCGATTTTGACGAAAGAAGATTTACGCAACGCGGAGAAAAAACACAAAGGTCCTAGAGCAAGCGATTGGAAAAGAACGCTCCTTCGTATTTGGAAATTAGTGGATGAACAAAGAGGGTTGTTGATTGCAGTTTTCATCATGGTCATCATCAGTTCGATTGCCGGGTTATTAGGACCTTTTTTGATGGGATATATCATTGACCATTTTGTTATTCCGAAAGAATTTCAACGTATGGTTCCGATGATTGGTGTGCTAATTGGTGTGTACATTGTTTATGCAGTGACATTGTTTATGCAAAACTATTGGATGGTAGGCATTGCACAAACAACGGTATACAGAATGAGGACTGGTGCTTTTAAACATTTGTTAAAGCTCCCAATCTCTTATTTTGATAAAAGGCAGCATGGAGAAATTATGAGCCGTTTGACAAATGATATTGAAACGGTGAGTGCTACGCTAAATACGTCTTTTATTCAAGTGTTTTCGAGCCTTTTAACCCTTGCCGGCACAATCATCGTGATGCTCTATTTAAGCCCGTCTTTAACACTCATTACAATGATCGTCATCCCGCTTATGTTTATAGCAATGAGATGGATTACGAAAAGAACGAGCAAGTTGTTTAAAGCGCAGCAAGAAGCTCTTGGAGATTTAAACGGGATGATTGAAGAAACGATTTCTGGTCAAAGTATTGTGAAGGCTTTTTCTCAAGAGGACCACGTGAAACAGGATTTTTATATGAAAAGTAAACGTCTAAAGAACGTTGGATTTTGGGCGCTTGTATATTCAGGTTATATTCCAAAAGTCTTTAATTTTCTAAACAATATGAGTTTTGCTATTATCGCCGGAATCGGAGGAATTTTTGCGTATTACGGGTGGGTAACAATCGGAACTATTGTGATTTTTACAGAATACGCTCGGCAATTTACCCGACCATTAAATGATTTAGCGAACCAAATCAATACCGTATTATCAGCAATTGCAGGGGCAGAGCGAGTTTTTTCAATTATGGATGAGGAGATTGAAGAGGACCGAGGAAACCTACCTGATGATTACCTAATTCGAGGTGAAGTAGAGTTTCGAAATGTGTCTTTTAAATACGAGTCAAAAAACAAATCTGATACATTGCATAATTTGAATTTCCGTGTTCAACCAGGTCAAACGGTGGCGCTTGTTGGGCCTACTGGAGCCGGGAAGACGACAACGATGTTATTGATTGCCCGCTTTTACGACGCAAATAGCGGTGAAATTCTCATTGATGGAAAGAATATTCGCGATTATAAGCGGCAAACGTTGCGACGACAAATGGCTTTTGTGTTGCAAGATCCCTTTTTATTCGAAGCGTCTGTTCGAGAAAATATCCGTTATGGAAGGCTTGATGCAACCGATGAAGAAGTGGTGGATGCAGCAAAAAAAGCCAATGCTCATGATTTCATTATGAAGTTGCCAAAAGGCTATGACACGGTGTTAAAAGCGGATGGTAGTGAAATTTCGCAAGGTCAAAAACAATTGTTATCGATTGCAAGAGCATTTTTAGCGAATCCTGCAATTTTGTTATTGGATGAAGCGACAAGTAGCATTGATACTGTAACGGAAAAGAAAATTCAAGAGGCATTAGAGGAGTTAATGAAAGGACGAACTAGCTTTGTCATCGCCCATCGATTAAATACCGTTCGTCATGCAGATATCGTGTTTGTGATGAAAGACGGAAGAATTGCAGAATCGGGGTCTCAGCAAGAATTAATCGAAAAAGATGGAATTTATGCAAATATGTTAAAACAATCAAAAGGAGGGGGTGTTTAGAAAGGTGTAACTTTCTAAACACCCTCACATCATTATCATAATCTTTTATCAATTTTTGATTCTGCGGTGTGTGAAATCAGTTTCCACCATGCTTGTCAGAATTTGTATAACCAGTTTTGGGTTAATTACAATTTAAAATCACACCCTAAACATGCTATATATGAACTTTTACTCAATTAAAATATTTCTCCCAAATCAATCGTAATTTGGTTAAGATAGATTACTTAAAGCTATATACAAATCCTACCTCACTCTTAGAATCTAAGGATAGTAAATTAATATGAAAGGGGATTATTGACATCAACTCTGCTCTAGCCTATGTTGATGAAAAAACGGCAATTGAAAATATGAAAGTGGCTATTAATACTATTCGTGAGGCTTATGATAACAGAGTTTCAACAATTGACAAAGCTTATTTAGAAAAATAGAAAGAGGTGAACGATATGGATAAGGAAATATATCCAAGATATGAGCTGGGTAAATTACTAAATATTACGTACCAAACTAAAATCCTCCCAAATTCCATCAATCTTTCTATAATTTGGTATCCACTCTGTTGCTTCAGATATAGTAAAAAATATCTGTGACAATAAAAATACTCCAATAGCAGATACTATTTTTAAAAAACGGAACCGATTTTTGATTATCAGCCTATCAATATCCCTCTCTGTATTAAATAACATTTAGGTTAATAAAACATAACTAACAATATCCTTATATAAGGATGTAACCTGATTTCAAACATTTCCATAATTTTATTTTCAGGACCTTTTAGATGTTACGTTAAATTTTAAAAATCCTTTTAACAATCGTCTCTAAAAAACTTTTCTACTATATATTCGAATCGAGAGTATCCACGAAAGAACATAAAGAAGCCCAACCGATAATATTATGCCAATATAAAACAAGGAATTATCCAAAGATAGTACCGTTTGGACTACCTCTCTTACTCTATCATTCAAATTAGGTATAAAGCTTAGGGTAACCATATAAACAACAAACACACCACCAAATCCAATCAATAAATATTTACTGTTAAATAGATAAGAAAATGGGAAAGCAAATGAAATTAAACCCATTACAATGCTCGTAATGAACAATAATACTTCCCATTGCATGATTTCTCTATGAATCATCCAATTTCCTATAAAAATAGTCAGCAGAGTAAGAAAAATAAAAATTAGCGCACCAATATACTTTGAACTGACAATTTCCTTTCGTGTATATGGTAAAGAATTTAAAAGCAGATTGGCTGACGATGTTTCATCCGTTTGAAAAGCATTCATGATGATTACAATACAAAAAACGATAGCCACCCAAGAAGTAGAAACATTTACAAATAAATAGATAAACAAAAATAACAACATGAATGGCAATGTTTTCTTCTGTAATATCATATCTTTACGAATAAGATTTAGCATCTCTCTCTTCTCCTTTCTTTGTATATAGCATAATATCCTCAAGTGTCGGTTTCTCTATAATGACCGTATCACCAAAAATATTTTTTGTACGTTGTTTATTCGCTGTCAATGCTCGGAATCCGTGATTAGTTTTATGAATTCCGATAAATTCTTGTTCTGTATCACGATCTAATAGATTCGTTCCTCCTTTTACTATTGCGAATTCCTCTTCGATTTTATAATACTCTTTTGTAAAGATATGTTGCCCATTATGAATAAAGGTTATATAATCTGCTATTCGATCTAAATCTGTCGTAATGTGCGTTGAAAAAAGGATTGTTCTTTCTCCATTCTGCATAAGGTTGTGTAGGATATTTAATAATTCACTGCGAATGATTGGATCTAATCCCGATGTAGGTTCATCCATGATAATTAACTCAGCATGGTGGGATAATGCGATGGTTAATGAGGCTTTCATCTTCATCCCTTTTGAAAAGGTTTTTAAATTTTTCTTTAAAGGCAGTTCAAACATATCTACATATTGATTAAATAAGGTATCATCCCATTTACGATAGGCAGGTTTAATAATTTTCTTCATTTCAGCCAATGTAATATTTTCATAAAAAATATTACTATCGAACACAAAGCCGATTCGTTGTTTTATTTCTTTTTCATTTTTTTTATAATCCATACCAAAAATAGAAATTGTTCCACTATCCGGTTTTAACAAATTCATTATCAGCTTGATGGTTGTGGATTTTCCTGCCCCATTACCACCAATAAACCCTGTAACAAAGCCTTTCTTAACTGAGATAGATAAGTCTTTCAATTCAAATCCTTTAAAAGCCTTATATACATGCTGTAATTCAATTACATTTTCCATCATGTATCCTCCTTATATAACAATGTAAGAAGTTCTTTTAATTCTTCTAATTCTATCCCTACTTCTTTACTATTTTGAATTGCAGATAAAAGTTGTTCTTCAATGACTTTCATTTTCCTTTCCAGAATCATTTCATTATTTTGTTCACATACAAACGATCCTTTTCCAACTATTGAGTAAATAAAGCCATCATTTTCAAGTTCTTCATATGCTCGCTTTGTTGTAATGACACTTATATTTAAATCCTTCGCTAATTGACGCATGGAAGGCAGGGACTCGCCAGGTTTTAGTTCATTCGTTAAAATTTGTTTCTTTATTTGAGCATAAATTTGCCTATAAATCGGTTCTTTAGATTGGTTCGAAATTATAACTTGCATGCAAAAACCTCTCTCGAAAAAAATGTATATATTATATATATACATTTTACACATTATTGAATTGGCAAACAATACCTTTTTAGGGTATTTCCTTATGAAAAAAATGGGTGAAATTCGTCCAAGCTATATATCTAAAGGGGAGTTGAAAAACGCCCGAAACTTTAACGGATACAACTGCACTCGGCTGTCTCAACATGACTTTTCAAACGGTTACTTTTAGAAATATTTGACGTTTTATTAACGAAGAATGGATGAAGCGATGAAACTTGAGAGAAAAGGTGAAAAAGAGCGAATGACGTAATTTATGGGAATGTGATGCAGCTTGTTGCAGTGGGCGAATGCTTTGTCTAAAATGTTAAAAGTAAAAGAAATAGATCGGAGTATTAAAGATGAACATTGCCTTTATGACCACATCGTTACCTATAGATGAAGAAACATATCAAGAAATTCAAAATTTATCTCGATTTGCAACAGAAGTGGACCAATGCCCTTATTCCTATGCTTTAAATCTACCTTTATTAAATAAAACATATAGCAGGGGATTTTGCATCCTTGCTTACGATGAAGAAACAAATGAGTTAGTTGGTCTTATTACGGCGGTAGATCGAATTGGTTTGGATACATATGAATGGACCATGCTAGTTGATCCTATGTACAGACAAACAGGCATAGATGATGCATTACTTAGTTTATTATCAAAAGCTTTTAAAGATCGACACGCTGTTGGAGAATTAGTAGTTGTCCTAGAAAATGACCTATACGGAAGAAAAATCATTGAAAAATACGGATATACATATAGCTTTTCGGAAGCGACTTTTGAAGCGGAAGCGGAAATGGTTGAAATGAATGATTCTATATATATAAGGCCGTATAACGAATCTACGGATTTGGAACCCCTTGTTGAAATATTTAGAGAAACATTTGGCGACCTCAGGGAAGAAACAATCGAACTCATTGAATTGAATACAAAAGTTCCAGGAAGAGTGATTTGGGTTGCAGAAAAGGATGGAGAAGTTGTCGGAACTGTAACTACTTCAAAGGAAGAAATGAACCAGTGGATTACTTCCTTAGCAGTACATCCCCTCCATCAACGAAAAGGGATTGCGACAGCTTTATT
Organism: Ureibacillus thermosphaericus; assembly: GCF_012396605.1. GTDB lineage: Bacteria > Bacillota > Bacilli > Bacillales_A > Planococcaceae > Ureibacillus > Ureibacillus thermosphaericus. The sequence goes on along the minus strand of NZ_JAAXPW010000002.1, from coordinate 168,993 downwards.
GAACTGGGTGAAAGACTTTGCTTATCGAAGCGGAGCAAAACAAATTTTCCTTGAAGTAGAGATGGAAAATGAACAAGCTTTATCAGTTTATCAAAAGGCTGGATTCCAGAAGACAATTCAAATAGATTTTTATGCGTATGGGGAATCTTGATTGCCTAATGAATATAAGTCCACAACAAAATTGTGGGCTTCTTTTCATGTCATTTCATAAGTACCTGTGAATCATTGGAATTTGTTATAATTGTTTTCATGAATGATAGAAAGAGGATGAAACCAGTTATGGAAAAGAATCACGAAATTTCATCATTAAAGCTTATGTGGCAGATGACTCGTCCACATACGTTAACGGCAACTTTTGCGCCGGTCATTTTAGGGACGGTAATGGCACTGTATGATACAAAGATCGATTGGTTGCTATTTCTGACGATGATGATTGCGTGTTTGGCACTTCAAATTGCGACAAATTTATTTAATGAATATTACGATTTCAAGCGAGGGCTGGATACGGAAGAATCGGTTGGCATTGGCGGAGGAATCGTTCGCCACGGCTTGAAGCCAAAAAATGTATTGGCGGTAGCGATTCTTTTATATGTTTTTGCTGGGATTGTTGGTGTTTATATTTGCTCGAATTCTAGTTGGTGGTTAGTAGTCATCGGATTGTTTGGAATGGCGGTAGGTTATTTATATACTGGTGGTCCGCTGCCGATTGCCTATACCCCTTTTGGTGAGTTATTTGCAGGAGCTTTAATGGGAACTGCTTTCGTGTTAATTGCCTATTTTATTCAAACAGGTGATGTCACGCTGCTTTCAGTACTCCTCTCCATTCCATCAGGGATATTAGTAGGCGGAATCAACATGGCTAACAATATTCGAGATATTGAGGAAGATAAAAGAGGCGGAAGAAAGACGCTTGCCATATTAATCGGTAGAACCAATGCAGTGAGATTACTAGCAATCGGTTTTATTATCTCCTATTTTTGGATTGTCGGATTAGTGGTGACGGGAAGCATCAGTCCTTGGGCGCTAGTAGTGCTGTTAAGCGTAAAAAAACCTATAGACGCTATTCGAGGCTTCCAAAAGGGCGAAAGCGAAATGCAGTTTATGCCTATTGCCATGAAATCAACAGCCATGACGAACACAATTTTCTGCTTTTTATTATCAGCTGGGTTGTTACTAGGATATATATTTTAGTAGGATAAATGAAGGTTTATGTTAAAATCTTGCCCATTCGAACGAATCGCTTCCTTTTGGAGGCGATATTTTATTTTAGTAAAACAATACTGTTAAGTTAATTTACAAAAATTATAACTGTTTGTTGGATAAAAAGATGATTAAATAGAAGTGAATAGGAGATGTAGGAAAGTAGTATTTTTTATTGCAATAAAGAAATGCTGAAATTTATTTGGTGTCGCTTGAATTAGATGGATTGTTCTTTAGTTTGAGGAAATACTGAATGTGAATGATGTGAAATGCTCGTTATTCTCGTGGGGGAATAATAGCCAAATCCATGACAATAATAGTCATTCTATAAAGCATAATAGTCAAATTTGTGAACATAATAGTCAATCAAACAAAAATTGCTCTTGAAATTTATGATAATAGTCAAAATCGAGTCAGTTATAGCCAAACTACAGAAGATAATAGTCACACTCTTCAACTTATTAGTCAATCATCTAAAATCGCCTCTTGGAGAATACGATAATAGTCAAAATTTAACCAATAATAGTCAAGCTACTAAGGATAATAGTCAAATCTAACAAAATAATAGCCAACAAAGAGTGAGTTAGAAAATTAACTTATCCGCTCTTTGTTGGCGTGCATATCCTCATATTATTTAAATAATTCATCAATTTCTTCAATTTTTTCTTTACTTAATGATACTTTGGCTGTTTTTAAATTGTTCAATACTTGCGCAGCACATTTTGCTCCTGGAATGATGGCAGTTACGGCTTCTCGTGTCAAATACCAAGCAAGAACAACATTTGCAACCTCTACATCCTTCGATTGGGCGATTGTGCGTAATCGTTCCACTTTTTCTACGATTTTCTCATACGTTTCTTTTTGGAAGAACTGAGATTTTTGACGATATTCAGGTATTTCAGTATCCTTTGTATATTTTCCTGTAAGCAAGCCAGAAGCCAAAGGAAAATATGGGATAAAAGCAATCTGGTTTTTTAGTGTGTATGGAAACATCTCTTTTTCAGCATCTCTATAAATTAAGTTATAGTGTTCTTGAACCACATCCACATAGCCATCTTTATTTGCTTCCTGTAATTGTTCTAATGAGAAGTTAGAAACACCGATTGCTCGAATTTTTCCTTCATCCTTCAATTCTTTCAATGCTCCAATCGCTTCATCCTTTGGTGTTTGCTCATCGGGAAAATGAATGTAAAGTAAATCAATATAGTCTGTTTTTAAGCGTTGCAAACTTTTTTCCACTTCTTCTTTTAAAAATGAAGGTGAGTTGTCCATTACTCTTTGGCCATCAACTATTTTAGCTCCGACTTTTGTTGCAATGATCAGTTCATCTCGGTTGCCCATTTCTTTTAAGACTTCTCCAATGAGTTCTTCTGAACGGCCTAATCCATACAAATATGCAGTATCAATGAAGTTGATTCCGTTTTTGATGGCAACACGAACAAGCTCTTTTCCTTCTGCTTCACTTAGATGAGGGTGAATATTGTGTCCACCGACTGCATTCGCTCCTAATCCAATAGGGTTCACATAAAGATCTGATTTTCCTAATCGCACATATTTCTCCACAAAAATCATGCCCCCTTATTACTTATTAATTTACTGGGAGCTGATATTAATTACAAGAAATTTACAAAACTAAGAGAAAATGAGTTGTAACACAAGGGACATTGGCTGCTGAACTAATGTGGATTTTGTCGATATAAGAATATACAATTTTTGGTTGTCGAATTATTGAGCGTCAGTAGATATTTGAATTAATAGAAATAGGTATATTGAGAATTCGATTTAAATTTATTGTAAACAAGGTTGTCAAAAGAGGTGGCAAGTTTGACGTTTCTTGTGAAAATTTGCGCATAATTTCTTATTGTGTAATAGATAAAGTCAAAATCGTGATAAAAAAACGAATTAGGCATACTATCTACTGATTTTTTGTAAACTAATGTTTACAAAAAGGAATAGTGCTGTCGAAAACGATAGAATGGGTATGTTTCAATACAAAAATAATAATCTTACAATCGTGATATTTAAATAAAATAGAAGGTAACATTAACAATAACCAAAATGAAATGAATATTTATGTCAACTAAGTTAACAATATATCTTTATTGAGATAAGGGGATGTCGAAATTTAAATGTTATTTCAAGAAAACATCTAAAATGAAAAGGTATGTAAAAATCAATTAATTTTTATATATTAATAAAACAATGTGTCGTATTATTTCGAGTAATCATTAGTACAAAATGTATGTGAATTAAATTGTCGAATATTAATTAATAAAATTATCAGCAAGGCTGTCAAAATTTAGAAGATAAGAAGGGAATGCGTGCTCTTTAATTGGCATTTCAAGAAGTTCGCCCTTCAACAACATGAAGAGTAGCCCAGTGAGGAGGGAGCCAATTGTCTATTCTTTCTTGTAAGTATTCGATCGGGACAAACAGCCAACTCTCATGTCTTACTGCTGCGTAGATAATTCCAATTACATTTCCATCTTCATTCATGATAGGGCTTCCACTGTTACCCGATATACAGGTGCATTTATCATGTATACATCCTCTTCCTATTCAGAAAGTAAAATGGGTTTCATTGACAATACCAGTGAAAAAAGCGGATTTCCAATAAAGCACAAAGTCCGTTAATTAACGCTTTATTGATTTCCGTATATATATGTTTCTAAAGCTTCCTTTTGTGCTTCTAATACGAGGTCCACTAATAGCACTCATCCTTTTCCTCTTTTTACATTTTGCCTTTCCTTTAAGGAATTCTGTTTATGTTAATAATGCTGCGTCTTACATTCATTCTTTAAGAAAAGCTTCGTTGACAAAATACCTACGGGGGTATATATTGTAATTAAATTAGTTCTTCTTTGAAAAATTATTGTTGATGCACAGAGGTTTTGGGGATGAAACAAAATACCATTCAGGGTATAAAGGAGTGCTTGATATGAAGAAAGTATTGGTAGTGGGAGGCGTAGCTGGTGGTGCAACAGCTGCTGTGAGAGTGCGCCGTTTGGATGAGAAAGCAGAAATTATTATGTTTGAGAAGGGGCCGCACGTGTCCTTTTCCAATTGTTCATTGCCGTATTATTTAGGGAGAGTTGTTGAGTCAAAAGAAAAATTAGTGTTGATGACGCCTGAGAGCTTTAAAACGAAATACAATATTGAAGCCCGTGTAAATCAAGAAGTAATTCGAATTCATCGGGAAGAAAAGACAGTAGAAATAAAAAATTTAGAAACAAATGAAGTGTATAAGGAAAGCTATGATGTTCTCATTCTTTCACCGGGGGCAAATCCTGTTGTGCCTCCTTTTGAAGGGGTGAACCTGCCTCATGTATTTACTGTAAGAAATGTAGCCGATATTGATCGATTACATCAATATGTGAATCAGTCGAATGTAGAAAGAATTGCTGTCATTGGCGGTGGATTCATCGGAGTAGAAGTGGCAGAAAACTTGAGAGAAGCTGGAAAAGTAGTCACATTGGTTGAGTACTCCCCGCAAATTATGGCACCGTTTGATGAAGATATGGTGCAGATTCTGCATAAAGAAATGCTTGACCATGGTATTCAATTAATTGTGGGAGATGGGCTGAAGAAAATAACAGAAAATGCAATTGAACTTAATTCAGGAAAACAAGTGGAAGCCCAAGCGGTTGTGCTGGCAATTGGGGTAAAGCCTGAAATCACTCTTGCGAAAGAAGCAGGACTTGAAATTGGCGAGTTGGGCGGCATTAAAGTCAATGCCAACTATCAAACGTCTGATCCATCCATTTATGCGGTAGGAGATGCCATCGAAGTGTACCACCGCTTAACGCACAAACCAACAAGACTTGCTTTAGCAGGACCAGCTGTGCGACAGGCAAGAGCGGCAGCAGACCATATATATGGTCAAAAAACAAATAATAAAGGAGTTATTGGTTCATCAAGCGTCAAAATTTTCGACTTAAATTGTGCCGTGACGGGATTAAATGAAAGAGCAGCAAAAGAGGCTAACATCAGATATGATAGTGTTTATGTGATTGCACCGGATAAAGTGGGACTCATGCCAAACAGCAATCCGCTTCATTTTAAACTCATTTTTGAAGTACCCACAGGTAGAATCCTTGGTGCTCAAGCCATTGGAAAAGGAAATGCAGATAAACGAATTGATGTGATTGCCGCTTTAATTACGATGGGGGGTACCCTTGAAGATTTAAAAGAGCTCGAATTAACCTATTCTCCAATGTATAGCACCGCTAGGGATGTTGTGAATATCGCTGCTCTTGTCGGATTAAATATTTTACATGCAGATTATAAGCAAGTTCACGTTTCCAAAGTGCGAAACTTAGTTGAACAAGGAGCAACATTTATTGATGTTCGGGAAAACCATGAATTTGAAAGTGGCCATTTAGTAAATGCTATTAACATTCCGTTGAGCGAATTGCGCGAGCGGGTAGATGAAATTCCTCGCGATAAACCGGTTTATATCCATTGCCGTTCAGGACAACGGAGCTACAATGCAGTAAAAATCTTACAACACTTAGGCTTTACAAATGTTTATAACGTTTCCGGTTCATTTTTAGGGATTTGTTTATATGAATACTTTACAGATGTGACAACGAGCAGAGAAAAAATCGTAACAGATTACAATTTCAAATAAACAGTTCGAATTTGCAACTTTCTTGCCAATATGGCACAATAATTATCAAATTAAACAAGAAAACAGTTTTCTAGGGTTCCGCTATTTGTAGGTCTGGTCCGAGAGAAAACGACGCATTTGCGTACACGGAAGGATAAAAGCCTGGGAGATAAATCTATCTCTTTAGGCTTTTTTTGTTGGAGGAGTGAATATGAACAAACAGTGGATGAAAGTCTATATCGCAGCTTTATTTGAAGTGCTTTGGGTTATTGGTCTTGCTCATGCAGGTACTTTCCTTGAATGGTTAGGAACGATCATCGCCATCATCTTAAGCAATTATTTATTAATCAATGCATCTCAATATTTGCCTGCAGGTACAGTATATTCGGTATTTGTTGGATTAGGGAGTATAGGGGCTGTCATCAGTGAAATTGTATTTTTTGGCGAGCCTTTTCATCTTTTAAAAATTTTATTCATATTGCTCATTTTAGCAGGTGTGATTGGATTGAAACTTGTGACTGATGAAGAGAAAAAGGATGTGAATAAGGAATGGCATGGGGAGCGTTAATTATAGCTGGATTATTGGAAACGTTAGTTGTTGCGGCGATGAATCAATATGCAGCTCGTAGCAGTTGGAGACCGATTGTGATATTTAGTGCAAGTTTTGTTGGAAGTTTGTTTCTATTGCAATTTGCGATGCAAACAATTCCAATGGGAACAGCTTATGCAGTTTGGACAGGAATAGGTGTTGTCGGTGGTACCCTAGTTGGTATGTTCTTTTACAAAGAATCACGTAATTGGAAAAGAATCATGTGTATTTTTATTATTCTACTAGCAGTGATCGGTTTAAAATTATTAGAGGGGTAAATACTATAATGAATTGTTAATTAGGAACGGGGGATTTTATTGGCAAAGCATCATTATTTTTTTGCAGTAAAATTACCGAAAGAAGCAAAAGATTTCTTATATGAATGGATTCAAGCGAGAAAAGGAGATTTCCCTTTTGCCCGGTGGGTTCATCCGGGAGATTACCACATCACCTTAGCTTTTTTAGGGTTTGCTGAAAAATCGATGCTAAATGAAGTCGTGGAAAAGGTAAAACCAATCTTAGAAAAAGAATCTTCTTTCACCTTGACGTTGAATTCCTTAGGGATTTTCGGTCCGAAAAAGGCTCCCACAATTTTTTGGGCAGATGTGGAATCATCAGAACAGCTCGATTCCATCCAAAAATCGGTATATAGGGAATGTGAAAAAACGGGTTTTCAATTGGATAAAAAACCTTTCCGTCCGCATATAACGTTAGCGAGAAAATGGAAGAGTGAGGATGCTTTTGAAGAAGGAACGTTATTACAAATTCGAGAGAAAGATGGAAAAACCTTTTCTTTCAATGTAACGGAAATTGTTCTTTACGAAACACATTTAGATCGAACGCCGAAATATCATGAGTATGTAAGCTTTCCTTTAGCAATTCCAGGCGGTTAAATTAAAATCCGTATCATAAGCTTACCCCTTCCTTAATAGGATAGTAGTAAGACAGATGAAGGGGTTGCTTATGAAATTAAGACAAGCTTTCGTATACTTAATACTTTTATTTGCTATTGCTTACTTTTTTATTTATGACCGTGAACCGCTGCAATCCGTTCAGTTTTCCATTATAATGTCTGGATTATTAATCATGATTCGTAGATGAAATAAAGCGATTCGTTCCTTGAATCGCTTTTATTATAGTTGACTTTATACCTATGAGGGTATAAACTGAAATTAGAATAAGCGTCAAGAAAGAAGGGATACATAATTGAAAAAATATGATGCGAAAACAAAAAATCGCATTAAACGTATTGAGGGGCAAATACGCGGAATACTGCGCATGATGGAAGAAGGAAAAGATTGTAAAGATGTTGTAACTCAACTAAGCGCTGTGCGTTCTGCAGTCGATCGAACAATTGGCGTTATTGTAAGCGAAAATTTAATTGAATGTATGAATAATAGTAAATCAGAAGATGTAGATGAATTAGTACAAGAAGCCATTAATTTAATCGTAAAGAGCCGTTAAAAGATAGCTGTATAAACAGCTATTTATTTAGCATAAAAATTATACCTATAAGGGTATAGGGGGGTAGAAATATGGAATGGATAGTGTTAGCAGTCATCATTGTGTTCATTGCATGGCGCTTAAAGCCGGTAAATGTGAATACTATTTCAACAAACGAATTGAAGAATATGTTAAATGACAAGGACAAAGTATTGATTGATGTACGAACTCCTGCAGAATATAAAGCCAATCATATTCGGCAATTTCAAAACTTGCCATTAGGTTCAGATTTTACAAAGCTTCCAAAGGATAAAGAAATCATTGTCATTTGTCAAAGCGGGATGAGAAGTAGCCAAGCTTGCAAACAATTAAAAAAGCTAGGTTATGAACGTGTCACAAATGTTCGTGGAGGCATGAATGCTTGGAAAAATTAAAAGGAGGATTTATGCATGAAAGAAATTAGTGCGAAAGAAGTGCAACAACGTTTAGAAGGTGGAGAGCGACTAAATATACTGGATGTTCGTGAAATAGAGGAATACCACGGAGGGCATATTCCGGGAGCAGTTAATATTCCATTAGGGTTACTTCCTATTCGCATGAATGAATTGTCAAAAGATAAACCGTATATTGTCGTTTGTTTAGCAGGTGGTCGCAGTGCCCTAGCAACAACGATTTTAGAAAATAATGGGTTTAATGCTACAAATATGATTGGTGGCATGAGTGCTTGGGAAGGGGAAGTTGAGTAGTCGTTTTGTTTAATAAATTATAGGGATTTCACGTTTAAAACAAGTTTTCTTGTGAAGAATACTTTTGTTCATCTCTAAATAAGATATACAAAAGGAGTTGTTTATTGTGAGAATCCCTGGATTACCAAAGCCTAGTGCACCAAAGAGAGAACGAGGACTATTTAAAGCATTTACGGAAGCTGCCTTGAAAAGAGTGAAGAAGAGAGGGTATGTTCGAGTACCTCCGAGAAAATAAAGCTGTTCTACTATTTAGGAACAGCTTTATTTTATGGTAAAATTTAACTGATTATTTTATGTAGTTTGAATAGGGGATGGAGAAATGCTGATAGAAGTCTTAAAGGGCATAGCTATATTATTTTATTGGACTTGGTTTGTTTGGCCGTTTGTTTTTGTATTTTCTCTCGTTTATTCGATTGCTTCATTTATAAAGGATCAACGAGCATCTACAAAGCCTATTTTTATTGCAGGTTTTGCATTACTAATCATGATTTCACCTATGGTCGCTGTATGGAATTAAGCAAGTGTTGTCAGGAAATACGATTCAAACCGTGCATCTTCTACTAGATGTACGGATTTTTTTATTTATTACATTCAAATAAATATTTGAATATTAACCTTTTACATCATATACTAATATTCAAATAAGTATTTGAATGATAGTGGGGAACGATATGCCAAAAGAACACGATGTTTGTGAAGTTACCTGTATCGATGAGGTAAAAGTAAAGAGAGTTCAGGAGCAACTTGCTCAACAAAAAACGCTGGAAGTGGCCAAGATTTTTAAAGCCCTTGCTGATGAAACACGCATAAAAATTGCATATGCATTAGCCGTGGAAGAAGAGTTATGCGTGTGTGATGTAGCTAATATTATCAATGCTTCAACTGCAACTGCTTCCCATCATTTAAGGCTGTTACGCAATTTGGGGCTAGCAAAATATAGGAAAGAGGGAAAACTTGTTTATTATTCTCTCGATGATGATTGCGTGAAGCAGCTCATAGAGATTGCTTTCAAGCACCAACAAGAGGTGACGAAAGTTGAAAGAAGTTGAGAAACAAATTTATCGTGTAGAAGGCTTTTCATGCGCAAATTGTGCGGGGAAATTTGAACGGAATGTGAAGGCATTGCCGGGAGTGGAGGATGCAAAAGTCAATTTTGGCGCATCTAAAATCACCGTATTTGGGCATGCGACAGTAGAAGAATTGGAACGAGCAGGGGCTTTTGAAAATTTGAAAGTATATCCGGATAAAGTGATTCGAAAATCCTCGACAAAAAAAGAGAATCAGCAAGAATCGACAGTTCCCTTTTATGAAAAATATCAAACGTTATTATTCTCTGGGTTACTGATTGTTCTCGGGTATATTTCAACCTTTGTAAATGGGGAAGATAATCTCATTACTGTGTTGCTCTTTATTTCTTCTATCATCATAGGAGGATATTCGCTGTTTAAAGTAGGGTTAAATAATTTAATCCATCTCGACTTTGATATGCGAACGCTCATGACAGTTGCAATTATTGGTGCGGTTATTATCGGTGAATGGGCGGAAGGTGCCATCGTCGTCATTTTGTTTGCCATTAGTGAAGCTTTAGAGCGATATTCAATGGATCAAGCGAGAAAATCCATTCGTTCGTTAATGGAACTTGCTCCGAATGAAGCATTGATTCGACGAGGCGGTGAAGAATTAATCCTTCCAGTTGAAGAGATAAAGATTGGGGATATGATGATTGTAAAACCTGGCCAGAAGATTGCAATGGATGGCGTTGTGGTGAAGGGGACATCAACTGTAAACGAAGCAGCAATTACCGGTGAATCGATTCCTGTTGAGAAAAAGGAGAAAGATGAAGTTTACGCTGGAACCCTCAATGAAGAAGGACTATTAGAGGTTCGAATTACAAAATATGTAGAAGATACAACCTTATCAAAAATCATTGAATTAGTTGAAGAAGCGCAGACAGAAAGAGCTCCTGCTCAAGCCTTCATCGACCGATTTGCTAAATACTATACGCCTATTATTATGATGATTGCTTTGCTTGTAGCAATTGTTCCACCATTATTTTTCGGTGGAGTTTGGTTAGAGTGGATTTATCAGGGATTAGCAGTATTAGTCGTTGGTTGTCCATGTGCCCTTGTAATTTCAACGCCAATTTCGATAGTTTCTGCTATTGGTTCTGCTGCGAAAAAGGGAGTGCTCATCAAAGGCGGTATTTATCTTGAAGAAATGGGTTCATTAAAAGCTATCGCCTTTGATAAAACAGGTACGCTGACGAAGGGATTACCTGTGGTGACAGATGTGAAGGTAATGGATGAAGCGTCAAATGAAAAAGAAATACTGGCGATCGCTTATGCATTAGAGAAAAGCTCCAGTCATCCGCTTGCATCGGCCATTGTGCGAAGGGCAGAAGAGGCAGGAGTGAATCATTCGGAATTGGAGATAGAGCAATTCAAATCCATCACTGGTAAGGGTATTCAAGCAACCATTGAAGGAGAGTCGTATTATATTGGAAGTCCCAATTTATTTATAGAGATTTTCCAAAATGGCTTGACGGAAGTTATCCAGAAGGAAACGGCGATACTCCAGAACGAGGGCAAAACGGTGATGTATTTAGGGACAAAAGAAAAAATTCTCGCAATCTTTGCCGTTAGAGATGAACTTCGCGAATCTAGCAAAGAAATGTTGGAAAAATTGCATGAGTTCGGCATTGAAAAAACGGTGTTATTGACAGGCGATAATGAAGCAACCGCAAAAGCCATAGGGAGTGAAGCAGGAATATTAGAAGTAAAAGCGGATTTAATGCCTGAAGACAAGTTAGAGTTTGTGAAAACGTTGCGAAAACAATATGGTAAAGTAGCGATGGTAGGGGATGGTGTAAACGATGCTCCCGCTTTAGCGGCCGCCACAGTTGGCATTGCTATGGGTGGTGCAGGAACAGATACAGCCCTTGAAACTGCTGATGTTGCGTTTATGTCCGATGACTTAAACAAACTACCCTTTACGATCAAATTAAGTCGCAAAGCATTAGCCGTTATTAAAACAAACATCGCCTTTGCTTTAGGGGTAAAACTTCTTGCGTTGCTACTTGTCGTTCCAGGATGGTTAACTCTCTGGATTGCCATTTTCTCCGATATGGGCGCAACGTTATTAGTTACATTAAATAGCATGCGGTTATTGAGAGTTAGAGAATGAAGTCATTCCATCAGCAATAATTTGATTTTTGCTGATGGAATTTTTTATTGGGGATAGGTAAATATTTGGGAAGAGGTTTTCAAAGTTACGACTAGACGTGACTTATAAGTTTGTTATGCCGCTCATACCAAAAGAAGATTGGTATAACACCGTCGATGATATTTCGATACTTGCCTTTTTCCAAGGCTATCCTTCCCAACTGGATACAGTGTTTTATCATAAGTATGCCTTTGTTGGTTCTCGCTTGAATTTTAAAGACCGTATTTTAGCAGGAGAAGTTGATGGATATAAGCGATTTTGGTATGAGTCATGCGAATTCCCTTATCAAGCAGATGAAATCTATTCATCTAAAAGGGATGCTGCCAAAAATGGATATAGCGAAATGGATTGTCTAAATAATTAGAAGGGGTGTTGCTTTATGGTGTCCTTATTAAAGGAAGAAACTCATTCACAACCGATTGGAAGTATCACTTGTACATTAGTCACTCCTTTATATCGAAAAGAGGGTGATAGATTAATTGAAAGCAAAGAATACTTAGATAAAGGAACCACGAAGTATTTATACCGTGTTGAAGGTAATATCGGCGAAATTGAAGGTGGTTTATACATTAAAGATATAGATAGGAAGCAATTCATTATTAGTCTCGGAGAACTTGAAGTATTAGGCGATCATGTTCGGACATGTTCAAGAAATGGCATCATCCTACGCAAGCTCAAAAAAGGAATGAAATACAGAGTTGTATCCATTCATCAAAAAGAAAACGGCGTTATGATATACGGAATAAATGACAAAGAATTTATTAGTAGCGACGAAGAAATTACTTTTCAGAAGTTTATTCCACAACTCCCTTTGACGAAGCATGTTTAAAAGCGTAACAACCGAGCGAAATTTGCGACTATCGACATATAAGGTAAAATAAAGGTATAGAAAGAAGTTTCTAGGAAGGGAGTCATGTATATGAAACTATGTAAGAAAAAGTCATTTATCGCAGCATCCGCATTAGCATTGGCTTTAACAGTACCAACTGTTTTCAATCCAATGGTGAATGAAGTAAATGCTGAAACATTACAACAAGAATTACGCACACCGGTTTATACGGTTGCGGCGGTAAAAACATTCAAAGACGTACCGACAACACATTCGTATTTTGAAATTATTAACGAGATGGTAAACAAAGGCATTATTACAGGCTATGAAGATGGCACATTCAAGCCGAATCAAATGATTAGCCGTCAACATGCAGCGGTCTTAGTTAGCCGCGCAACAGACCTAAAACCAACTGTACCATATCAACAATATCGGGATATTCCATCAACACATGTTTACCATGACCAAATTAAAGAACTTCAAATGGCGGGTATTTTTGATGTGGATAGTAGAAGATTCTTTAATCCAACTCAAAATATGACGCGCGGCGAAATGGCGAAAGCGTTAGCCATTGCTTTCAATTTGGATATTCCAGAAAAGGTAGCGAAAAGAACGTTCAAGGATATTTCAGAATTACACCAATACGCTCCATACATTGAAGCACTCTACAAAGCAGGTGTAACAACGGGGTATGAAGATGGTACGTTCAGAGCAGAAGAACCGCTTTCTCGTATGCACTATGCAGTATTCATGTACCGAGCAATGAATAATATCGGCTTACCAAATGAAGAGGAAGAAGTTAAAGAAGATGATTATTCAGACTTAATTGATCTAAATACTTCTAATGAAATTGCAGAAAAACTTATTTCAATTTATAAAGAAAATGAAGATGTGTTTACAGAAAGAAAACCATTTAATGTAAAATCGTTCCAATTAAATCCTATCAACTTAAAAATATATGAAGAGGGATTAGATGAATTACGGTCGTTAGGACTTAAAATACAGCCAATGTCTAATTATGCCTACACTTCTCAAATTCAAGTTACAAAGGAAGGGTACAAAAATCCGACACGTAGACTTACCAACAAATTGTTATATTTCAACGGTGATGGAGAGGACATGGGAAAAATCAACTTTGATTACCGAGAAAAAGAAGCAGAACAACTTGCTCAAGCATGGTTAAGAATTGCGTATCCAGAACATTTTGTAGAAATTTTAAGTCCAATGATTACACAAAAAGTGGCTGAAGCAAGACCAAACGCCAATAATGTTGAGTTCGATAATATGGAGTTAATTTATATTGATGGTTACGAAATACAAATAGGTGTAAACCAAGCGAGAGAGGAATTCACTCTTCATGTACGTGAACCACAATATAAATGCTTAGAGTTTGACGGATTAAGATGTAAAAAACGAGATTTAGCTAATCCATTATGGTAAGCCTCTACCCTTTTGGAAGGGGGTGAAAAATGATGAAAAAGGGTAGAGGACATAAAATTAGAATATGGTTTATGATTAGCTTTGTTTTTTTATCAACCTTCTTACCTTATATGCCGACATTACCAACTATTATTGCAAACGCAGCAATGATTACTCCGCCCGATTCATCGGTTGATGAAAACACGTTACTCACTCTTAATCCATCATTGGATGGAAAAACTCATTGGTATTATGACGGGTTAGTAACGGTTGTCAATCAAGATTCGGGAAATACATTAGGTAAAGTACGTCGTTATAGAGCGTCAGATGGTTCTATTACACGTTTAATGGTTAGTGGGGAACTGGCGGGTGACCAATGGGTAGATGTTCTTGCGGAGAGTCCGAATCAAGTTTTTGCGGAACTTCGAGATAACTATACTTATTATTGGTTTCAACCACCATATCCGAAAACAGGTTTCGGACAGTACAAATTCTCTGATTTACTAGATGTAGCAGGATATGAGTATTCAACGTCAGGGAATACAATCTATATTTCAAATACTTCAAATCCTAAAGTAACAAAATTCAACATAGTAGAACAACCAACTACAACGGGTTGTTATCCAAGTAGTTCTACAATAACGATTGAATTTGAAGTAGAAGAATATATGCCGATATCAAATAAACTTCACAATGTCCAAATTTTTGGATGGTGGGATGGAGCAGATAATCCGTTTTTAATCTATTCAAAATCAGATGTGAATGCGAGTGGAGGGCGATTTAGCGATAAAGTAACGGTCGAATTAGCTACACTTCCGGGAACTCTTAAATTATTTATGAGAGCTTCTGACGGTGCATATCGTGTAGACCAAGACAGTAAAGCACAAAACGTTTCGCTTCCTGTCGCTTATCCAATTGCGGAGAAGTTAGTAATTTGCTCAGAACTTGATACGCCATCTGATGGTGGAAGTATTCCGATGTATGATTGGACTGAAAATACTTTGTTAGATTCAGATGGATTAGGCCCAGATCCACTTGCTCGTTCCAATAGTCAAATGGCGAATCATCTAGGACAACGCCCGTGGTTCGGACCCTTACGCTATCCAACGATTTACCATGGTCATGTAGATGATGGTGCAACGCCCTTGCAAGATGTGAATAACTACCATAATGTAGAAGGGCGATTTGGGATGCATAAGGCTTTTATTTATAAAAAACCGTTCTACTATATTATGGGACCTGTTGACGTTGATTTTGCGACACCATACGGACCAGTGCATCCTAGTGTTGAAACCGAAACATATAACGTACAGTTAGTTTCAATGTTTAGCGAAAAAGACGTTGAAGATATGTTTAATGGAAATCCAGAGTATGTTTTGAATAAAACACCAACATATAATATTAAAACATATACAGAACAAGCACTCGGAACATATTACTACATTCGAGATTTAGCCGCTTATAGTGGGGGTGAAGCATCGAATAATTGTACTGATATTAACGATACGTGTCTAGAAATCTATCGGACAGATTACCCTGATATTACGACTTTTACTTTACGTAATACAAACGATTATTCCGCACCGAATAAACCCATATTTATGGATTTTGCTGGATTTGAGTATGTTGCAAATGACCGATTTGGCGAAATTCGAAATTGGGTTGATTACACGTTAGAGGTTGTAGAAGGACCTTCAATTGTTGGACAAAAGGTTGAAGGGCGACTCATAACGAATAAAGCGATTGACAATGCAGAAAAACCGCACATGAATCGCTATGATGGAAGTTACATCAGTCCAAGTGCCTTAACGAAAGTAACACCAACTGCGGAAGGAACATATAAGGTACAATTAACGATTACTGATGCGGTTATGCGTACAACAACTGCGACAATTACCTTCATGATTGGTCCGAATGGCGGGCCTGGTGCCCCAGATGGTGGTGGAGAATATGGTTCATGTGCAGTCAACATTACGACAAATGCAACTCAAACTATACAAAGCTCCCCAGCGGATATATCACCAGTATTTGAAATCTCTAGTATTATCTAGTAACAATCAATAAAAATACGCACCTTGTCTAACAAAGTACGCAAAAATTATCCTCATTTCTTCTCTTTTTTTGGAAAGATCACGTATGATAGACAGATGATGAAGTCTATAACCAATACAATAGTCCACAAATTTAAAACACGCATAAGTGGATCAATTTCTTCCCCAACATACCATATCATAAGGCCAAGGAGGCTACATCCAATGATATACGCTAAAAGATGGCGGCCCCACATCTTCATTTCATAAACAGCTTTAGCCTTGCCATATAATATTTTTTTCTTGGAAGGCTTCTTTAATATCCAACTTTGGAATTTGCTGTCCGCCCAGGCAATCATAGATTTTCCGTAAGCAATAGAAACTCCAATGTAAATAGCAGCAAGACCATGGGCAAAGCTTGCTGTGGCTCCGTTTTTCAAATCGATTGCAGTAAGTACTAGCAAAGCAAAATCTATAACGGGTGTAAGTAAGAAAAAGAAGATGCTGAGTCTATTTCGTTTCCATATATATCGTGTGAAAAGCCCTGCAATAATCACAATCCAGAAAGCAATTTCAGCGGCAATGATCCAAAAAAGCATTCAATAGCTCACCTCACATTTTTTTAATACATCTGTATTAAAATATTACTACGTTTTATTATTTAATACAACTGTATTAAATAATGTTATAATAAAATCATGCCAAAAATTGTTGACCATGAAGAAAGAAGAAAAATCATCGCGAAAGCAACTTGGAATGTAATTGCACGGGAGGGGTTAGGAGGTGCTTCAGTTCGTTCTATTGCAAAGGAGGCGAATCTTTCATTAGGAGCTGTTCGTCATTATTTTCAAACGCAAGAAGAACTGTTGGAGTTTGCGATGCAGCTCGTTCAAGAACAAGTAACAGAACGAATAATGGAGCACATCCAAAGCCATCTTCCTCCTAAAGACCAAGTGCTCAATATATTAATGGAGTTGATTCCTCCTGAAGAAAAGAAAATAGAAATGCAAGTATGGCTAGAGTATATCTCCTATAAAATTCGCAAAAAGGAGTTACAAAAAGAATCAGTGCATGAAGTTATTGTGGAGATTTTACACCGCTTGCAAAAAGCGGGTTTATTAAAAGAGGATATCCTTTTGGAAGAAGAGATTGTTTTGTTGCATGCGTTAATTGACGGAATTGCTTTACATATTTTAATGGGGCTGGTTCCAATTGAAAGAGGCCGCATACGCTATTTATTGGAGAAAGAGTTGAATCGAATTTTTGTGGAATAGTTAAACGAAGAGTGCAAGACAGCCTACATGAACAGAGTGAATCACATCTATGTGAAGGGAGTTACTTCATGCACATTTTTGCCCATAGAGGCTATTCATCAAAGTATCCTGAGAATACACTCGCAGCTTTTAAAGCGGCGGCAAAGCTGAAGATTACCGGTGTCGAGTTGGATGTTCATCTTACAAAGGACAGAAAAATTGTTGTCATTCACGATGAAAAAATTAATCGAACGTCCAATGGAAAAGGATACGTTAAAGACATGACGTTGGAAGAATTGCGGAAGTTTGATTTTGGTTCTTGGTTCCATCCAAAATTCCAGGGCGAAAAAATCCCTATATTAGCGGAAGTGCTTGATTTATTCAAAGATACTCATCATAAGATAAATATTGAATTGAAATCAGATAAATTTCTCTATCCAGGGTTGGAAGATCTTGTCTTACAAGAAGTAGATCAATTTCAATTAAGAGATCGGGTCATTATTTCTTCCTTCGATCACGAAGCTGTTAAGCGAATGGCAGAGCTAGCACCAGATATTGAAACGGCTCCGTTGTTTTCTTACAGCATATTAAACATGAAGTGGTACCGGACTTTATTTCCAGCAAATGCTCTTCATGTAGCATACAGGGCAGTGAGGCGACGTCCTGTATTGGAGGCTTTGAAAGTTGGGATACCTATTAGGGTATATACAATCAATGATAAAGAACAAGCGAAAATGTTACTGCATTTAGGAGTGGCAGGAATCATTACGGATTGTCCAGAAGAACTGTATGAAGTTCTAAAGAAATAATTAATAAAGCAAACCTCTTTGAAAGAGTCGAGATTCAAAGAGGTTTTTTCTATTTTCAAGATTGAAAAGGTAACTGGAAGAGAAAAATTGGTGAAATTGTGATGGAACAATTAGGTGGGAAGAGCAAGGTAAAAGTTTCCAATTCTATTTTGGCGAATGAAAATAAACAATTAATCATGTAAATTAAATGAAAAAAGAGCCTAACCGAAAAGTGCCAAACTTTTGGTCAGGCTCAAATTCTTTTATTCAATCTTTTCGTGCGGTGGTTTACATCGTTGCAATTGTTTTGTGAAAATACGTAAGCGTCAGTCAGTAGAAAAGCATCAACATAAGCTTTTAATTCACTTTTGTTACCACTTAGCAACGTGTTCCTCAATGCAGCCTAACATTTGTTGAATGATGAGGGTACTTCCATCTTCCAATTTGACTTTACCGTTATAATAGCCAACTAGCTGATGCACTTCTGATTGCACAAGCTTTAAATCCGTTTTTGCTACCCTTTCAAAAAATGGATGGAAGGTAAGCATGATGGAGTCGGTAAACTTTGTTGTAATGTACCAAGGTTTTTTGAAATTAGAGCGATCATATTCAAAAATGACGTCTTCATGGATTTTTGTCATTTTTCCATCTACGAATACAGCGTTTTCTGTCATACCTGTACCGTCCGTCCACTTACCTCCAAAATTTAACCCTACTCGCTTATTGCGAAGTCGCTGGGAAGCATTTGCCCAATTCCATATCACTTCCCGTGGCCAGACACCTCTTCCAAAATCCAATACGCTAAAACATTCTTCCTCATGAAACTCATATCGCTTATTTCCAAGTTTGATAAATCCTTTCGTCGGCAGTATGTGATGCTTTGCGGTAAATTGAAAAGTGTGGCGGTTCCATGGCACGACGACATTCAACGATTCGTCGCCAACAGGATGCAATATCTTCAAATTAACATTTAGGGGCTCGTTATCAAAGTTATCGCAACTGACCGCTAGCAATGTTTGATTTTGAAAATAAGAGATATTGACATTGATTTCGCTGTTTGTAAATCGAATTGGTTCAAGTACACGAGTTGGCATTTTTAATTTTTTTACAACGCCTAATGGAATTGTAACGGTTTTTTCAAAGAAACGTTGAGTTTCATATTCTAGAAAGTAAATAAAGCAAGAAACAGCGTAATCAAAATGACAGATCGTAACAGAAAATAATACATCTTCTCCGTAACAACACCAATAATTCCATTTCTTCTTTCGCATAAAATGTCCAGATAAATTACATTCGATAATTGGTTTTCTAGCATAACCAATAGCAGCAGGATTTAAATTTCCCTTTTTATCGCATAAACTAGTCCACTCAAAAATTTCTCTTTCAGCATGCTGCACCAATGTCAACATCCTCTCAATCCATAATTCAAAAGAATTCCCTAATAAATATATGATGAAATTTCAAAAATTTACCATGAAAATAATGTGGATACATAGATATTCATAAATAATATTGTATCAGAATTTTACAATTTTTTCTTGATTAGAACAATATGTAGGAAGTTCAGAAAACAGCGATTTATTCATAAGATGATGGAAAAAAGGAGGTAAGCAAATAGCAATTTATTACAATCGGCAAGCAGCTGTCGATTATGCAAGAACTTGGTGGGATTCGTTTAATCCAAATTATCCTATTTTTACAGTGGATTGTACAAATTTTGTATCACAAGCGCTGCGTGCAGGAGGAGCTCCGATGTCAGGTTATCCGAATCGAAACAAGGGTTGGTGGATTACGGATGGCTGGAAAGTTGGAGCGAGAGAATACTATTATCCAAATGAAACATGGAGTTATAGTTGGGCGGTTGCTCATAGTTTAAGATGGTATTTGGAGAGTTCTAAAGCAGGGTTAACGGCTAAGCGTGTTTATACTCCTTCCGAATTAGAACCTGGAGATGTAATTTTTTATGACTTTCAAGGGAATGGAGTCATCGATCATAGCACTATTGTGACAAGCGTGATTGATGGTGTTCCTTACGTTCATGCCCATACAGGACCTAGTGCGGACCGACACTATGATTATTCCAATTCATATGCCTATACGCCAAATATACAATATTATTTCTTTAAAATAGATGATATATTCTATTAACGTTTTCGACCGAATAGGAAGTGTGTTATATAATAAAGAATAGAGGCTCTAATAATGGATATTTAAATTCAACAAGTTTTGTGATAAGGTTGTTTGGAGATAAACGTAATAAAGTTCAACCTATATTTTTAAGGAGAGTAATGAACGAATGAATGAACAAGCGTTAACGGTAAGAGAAGCCATTATCGGAAGACGATCGATTAAAAAATTCAACGGACAGCCTGTAGATCGAGCGGATTTATTGCAAATTATAGATGATGCCGTTTGGGCGCCAAATCATCAAAACCGTGAACCTTGGCGACTTGTCGTGGCATGTGGTAAAGAACTGTTCCAACTTCATGATTTACTGCGCAATACAACGATTCCGGATTGGAGAACGCTTTCGGAGGAAGAAGTAGAAAAACGCATGCAAAAATTCACAACACCAGGTGGTTATGTGTTTGTGATTGTTCCAGAAGACCCTCGCCAAAAGGAACGATTAGAAGACTTTGCAGCAGCATGTGCACTCATTCAAAATATGATGCTTCTAGCATGGGATTACGGCATTGGATCTTGTTGGAAAACTCCGGAATTTTTAGATAAACCAGATTTTCGTAAAGCACTAGGAGTAAAGCCTGGAGAACGAATTGTAGGCATGGTGCAATTTGGTTATTTTGATGAACTGCCAAAAGGAAAAGATCGTAAAAAATCTGACGAGATTGTGACAATTTTTGGTGAGAACGAAGAAGAGCATAAAGAAGAATAGATGCAATGATTAAAATACGAAAAAAATGCGCCTCCGATTTGGTTAATGCAAGCAAAACAATTCGGAGGCGCTGATTTTTTAATCAACCTGACGACTTAAGGTTAAGTGGGTCAAGCTTCGATTTTCTGTTTTTCTAAACAATTGCATAAAAATTCATCTAACCGTCTTTGCATAAGACGCAAATTGCGATGAGAAACTTGGCATATACCGCCATTTGTCATAATGACAATGCGATCTTTTTTATTTATTTCTTTTACATGCTGTAAATTGATGACGTAACTTTTGTGGCATCGGAAAAAGCGGTCATCAATTTTCTCAATTTCTTTTAGTTTCCCATAATACTCATAACAGCCATTTTTTTCATAGAGCATGATTTTATGAATGATATGGGATGTTTCAAAATAGTAAATATCGTCCAATAAAATATTTTTAATTTTTTCTCCTATTTTAATTTGGAAAATGGGTTCTTCCTTCGATTCACCCAGTTGTTTATAACGCTCGAAGGCCACTTTTAAAGCATCGATAATTTGTTTTGATAGTAGAGTGGGGCTATCTTTTACGATAAAGTCCAATGCAGCGATTTTATACGAAAAAGTAAGTTGAAGTTGATCTGCGTGTTGTGTAATAAAAATAATGTTGGTCAATGGATCTTTTTTGCGTATTGCAGCAGCTAACTCTAAACCCCTCATCTTTTCATTATTTAGCTCAATGTCGAGAAAATAACAATCCCCTCGTTGCTCTTCAATAAAACTTAACACATCCTCGGCATGCCCTGTAGATAATACAATTTCTATACTAGGTTCATGAAAAGTTGAATATTTTAAAATTTGAGATTGAATAAATTGTCGATGTTCATAGTTATCTTCACAAATTACAATATTCACACTCGGCACCTCCGTCTAGCGAAATTCTAATTCTTGGATAAACCATCCATTTTCGATGCGAGTATTCATAGTTGCATTCGGGTATTTATGCAATAGTTTTCTTACATTGACAAGTCCGATTCCGCGTCCTTCCCCTTTTGTAGAATAATATCCTTTAAATAATAGATTCATATCCGGCATTTCATCAAAAGTATTTTTTATGACAATTAACATTGATGAAGGAGTTTGAATGAATCCAATTTGAATTTGTTTAGTAGATGCTTTTTCACTTGCTTCAATTGCGTTATCAATTAAGATTCCAATGATTCGTGATAAGTCAATCATATCAGCGGGAGCTGTATGGACCTCTTCCGGAATTTCTAGATGAACATTTATCCCTAATTGTTCAGCAATGAGCAGTTTTGAAGCGATTAACCCCTTTAACTCCATGAGTTTTAAGTTTTTAATTTGGCAAAATGCTTTGTTGGTTAGGAGTGTTTGCTGTTCTACTTTTAAGATTCGAGATTGGAAATAATGTTTTAATCCTTGTATGTCTTCTGTTTCGATAAATGTTTGCAGTGTAAAGAGGATATTAGCATAATCATGGCGAAAATGCTTCATATCTTCATTAATTGTTTCAAGCGCAACAATATAATTTGACAACTGATTCTGTTTCACCATTTCCATCTTTAAATGCTGATTTTTGTGGAATTGACGTTGCAACAAATACAGCACGGTCAATAGAATAACGAGATACAGAAATTGTGTAAAAAAATAAACATATATCCAAAAACTATCTACCATTAATGTGCTAAAAAAAATGTTTATCAGAAACACTATGAATGAGGAACATAAAATAAAAAAAATAAATAATTGCATATTCATAGTGAAATTAGTAAATTCAATTCCTTTATTTAATCGCTTGAAGAAAATATATACAAAGATTACATTTAATAGAATCATAAAAACATGCTCTAGCCAAGCGAAAGCGTTTAACTCAATTGGCAACATGAAAATTTTCGTTAGAGAGTATGAAATCATTTGTCCAATAATTAGTAATAACACATGATAGAGAGCTTTAGTTGTTCTCGTAATATAGAAAAATACAACACAAATCGTAATGAATGATATAAAAATCCCAACCCAAACAGGAAAAAAATAATATGAGATGAGGGAGGGAAGCACAATCAAAAGCATGATATAAAATACATTTTTTAATGAAAAACTAATGTTTAACGTGTAATGAAGGGCAATAATCGTGTATAGAGTCCCAATCAGCCCTAAACTATATTGGATAATATGAATCTTCCTCTCTAAAGGAAAAAGTAAATTTCCTAGAGTATCTATCAAAATATCTATTTTTCGGAATTTTATAATTTCATAATTTTGCAATTTTTATGGGATAAATATACTATCAAAATAATGATAACAAATATAAAAAGATATTCATAAGAAAACTCATAATCGTTCTATTTAACCTCATTAACGTTATTGATAATCAGTTGAAAATCAACGAGATTAGAGAGTTTATCTATATTGGAATAATAATGAAGGAAAATATAAACGATCCAAAAAAGTAGTGAAAAAGAACTATGATTATTATTTCGGAAAAGATAATTTTATATGGATGAAAGACTTGATTATATTGTTTGTATCTTAAAAAAGAACATTAGAAAAGAAACCATAGTAATTTTGATTTATTATTTTTATATGAGGATAGTATTAATCGATAGAACAATGATAAGGGTGGTCAAATTGATTACGATGATAAAAAAAGGATTACAAACGATTTCACCCCACGAAAAAATTCAAGAAATTCATCCAGTATCCGGCGGCGATATTAATAAAGCATATTATGTGCTAACAAATCAACATGAATATTTTGTAAAGCTGAATCAACAAATGAATATCGGCTTTTTCCAATTTGAAGAGCGCGGGCTGAAGATGATTCAGGGGACCGGTACAATCAATGTACCAAATGTATTAGGTTGCTTAGAAATAGAAGGCATTCCCATGCTTTGGCTAGAGTGGATTGAAGGGAAAAAGACTTATGAAACGGATGCGCTATTAGGAGAACGTCTAGCAACACTTCACCTTGCCGATGCAAAAGGATATGGTTTAGAAGGGGAAAGTTATATTGGAAAGTTGCCGCAACAAAATCGATTGATGGATGATTGGGTGGAATATTATAGGGACGTGCGTTTAGTTGGCCAATGGAAGCGGGGAAAAGCTTCAGGTACAATGGGACAGACACGCGAAAAAAGGCTTGTAAAACTGATGGAGAGATTAGATGAGTGGATTCCGAGAACACCAAAGTCTTGCTTATTGCATGGGGATTTGTGGGGAGGTAATTGGATGACGGGTCCGGAAGGGGTTCCGTATTTAATTGACCCTGCAATCCTATTCGGAGATCATGAAATGGAACTTGCTTTTACGGAATTATTCGGTGGTTTTTCTCGACGATTTTACGAGGCATATCAATCGGTATTCCCGCTTTCACCAGAATATGAAGAGCGCAAAGAATTGTATCAACTCTATTATTTATTAGTACATTTAAATATGTTTGGGGAATCATATGGTCCATCGGTGGATCGCATATTACGCCGATATGTAGGATAAAAGCATATTATAGGGGTGTCTAGAAAGTCGTATAACTTTCTAGACACCCCCACTTGTCCAATAATCTTTTACTCTTTGCTTCTGCGGTTGTCGAGACAAGATTCCGCAATCTTCGCTGTCTCAAAATGAATTTGTTATGAATGATTTTTATGTTTTTTCATTCGATCAACAAGGAAACCGCCTTTAAAGGATTTCGGTTCATAGGAAATAATGAATGCTTTTGGCTCGATGGAGTTAACGAGTTCAAAGAGCTCTTTCTCACGATTTCGTTTTGCTAAAATTTCATATTTGTAACGTTCGCTGTCTCGTCCTTCACCAACGTAGGTTGTAACAGCAAAACCGTTGGAGCGGAGTGTATTGATTAATTCATGGTTTTTCGTTTGAGTATTGATGGTTACATACACGTAACCAATCGCTAATTTATTTTCAATTTTCGTTCCTAAAAAGATCCCTAATCCAAAGCCGACTGCATATACAATCATTGCAAGAAAACTTTGATCCCCGCTGAATACGAGGGAAAGCCCAAAGACGTAAATGAGCATTTCTAACGTTCCAATCATTGCTGCTAGGAACGTTAAGTTTTTGACTAAAAAGATTGTGCGCAATGTAAGCAATGGAACATAAATCAACTGTAAAACTAAGATGAGGAGAATATTTGTCATCCTTAATCCCTTTCTTTAGCGATTGTCGCTTTTAGTATTGTACTAATAACTAGGCATTGTCTAAGATACTTATATCCATTGTAGCTAAAATGCAAAGAATTTCCTGATTGTGTCAATAATTTGAGTGAAAGTGTTTCTTCAGTGAATGATTTTAATCCGTTTCCGGTAATGCTATGCAATAATATTGATATTAACAGAAGATAAAATGTTTTGTAAGAAAAGAGTGATAATAAATGAGTAAATTTGAATGGAGAAAACATTTAAAAGAACTTTACTTGCCCGGTACACAACCAACCACTATTCATGTGCCATCGATGAAATTTTTTACGATTGATGGCAAGGGAAATCCGAACGAGAAACCATTTCAAGAGCATATCGAAATTCTTTATGCTTTATCCTATGCGATTCGAATGATGCCGAAAAAGGGGATTACGCCGGAAGGGTATTATGAATATACCGTGTTTCCATTGGAAGGGCATTGGGATTTGGATGAAGAGGGGAGAACGAAAGATTATTTGGATAAAAATCATCTCGTGTATAAATTAATGATTCGGCAACCGGATTTTGTAACGGAAGAATTGTTTCAATATGCACGGGATACGGTGAAGAAGAAAAAGCCGGATTTGGATGTCAACCAAGTTCAATTTGAAACGATTTCGGAAGGGTTATGTGTACAAGCGATGCATATCGGCAGTTTCGATGATGAATGGGAAACTTTCGAACGGATGGAACAGTATTGTGCAGAAAATAACTTAAAGCGGGCAGAAAAAACCCATAAAGAAATCTATATTTCAGATCCGAGAAAAACGGCACCGGAAAAATTAAAAACAGTGTTAAGGTTTAAAGTGGAAGAAATGAAATAGGGGTTTATCAGTTATTGTAGCTTAGGATAAAATGGTGGGTCTCCGTGCAAGGATATTTTGATTACTTTCACTGGCTGATTAGCAGAATGTTAGAGGGGCATAGCAGAAAGTAAATGAAACTGCTATGCCCATTGATTTTATTTGGCATGAAAAAGAAATATTTTTATTTATTTAATGAAGTTTCCAACGAGCCAGCCTCCATCTTCCTGCTGCTAGTCCAGTTCACTAAGAAGATTCCAGTAAATATGCAAAGACCTCCGATGGTCACATACCAATTAATCGTTTCATCTAATATTAACCATCCAGAAAGAACCCCGAAAAATGGTGCCAAGAACAAAAAGGCGCTTGTTTTGCCGGGATCGCCTTTTTGAAGCAAATAAAACCAGCCTGCAAATTGGACGATGGATGCCATAATGGCGAGCCACAATACGATAGAAATGGATGTGCCGGTTATTCGGAAGTAGGGATTTTCTAAAATCAGACTTCCAATTAACAATATGATGCCGCCAAATAACATTTGGTAGGCCGTCAATACCCATGTATTAAATTCATTTCCCCATTTTTTTATGAGCAATGTGCCAATTGCCCATGAAACTGCAGATAGAAATGCGAGGATCGACCCGATTTCAAAACTTAACTTCGCCCCAAGGGTTATGAATACTCCAATAAAACCTAATATCACACCTGTCCATTGGCGTAGGTTATACGATAATTTCATAAAAATCGTTCCAA
Organism: Ureibacillus thermosphaericus; assembly: GCF_012396605.1. Classification (GTDB taxonomy): domain Bacteria; phylum Bacillota; class Bacilli; order Bacillales_A; family Planococcaceae; genus Ureibacillus; species Ureibacillus thermosphaericus. The sequence continues at coordinate 142,233 of NZ_JAAXPW010000002.1, read as the reverse complement.
AGATAACGACTAAAAGTGGGTTCATAAATGTTAATATGGAAGATTGCCCCGCTGAAATTGTCCTTAAGCTGAGAAAGATACATGACATAACGCCAGCTGTTTGAAAGGAACCGATGACAGCGATTTTGATCCATTGGAAAAAGGCTTTAGGATGAGGGATTCTTAATAATCGAACAGCGATGGCCATAATCACTCCTGCTAAAGAAAAACGTATGCCGACTAATAAAAGCGGTGTTGTATATGAAAGGCCAATCTTACCGATAGCAAAAGATGAACCCATTAAAAAGGTTGTTAAGATGACTAACATGCTAAAAAGCCATTTGTTCATTTAAAATCCCTCCCCATAGATTGATCCATCATTAAGCAATAATAGGATATAAATTTAGAAGATTATTAATATTCGATAAATTAAAATCAAGAGATAGACTATCATTACATATTCGTATTAGTCAACTAGTAGACATTGAGAAATATGAACAGAGGGGGATAAAATAGTATGGTTTCTACGTTTCTATAGATATTTGGTAAATTGTAGAGGGCAGATTAGCGAACGAAAGCAAAATAAAAAGCGTTGCAAAAACGAACGCCTTTAGAACACATCAGTCCAAATAAATAACCCCATCATCGACAATAGTTTATTTCAACAGAACAACACGCATGCTTTGAAGAATATAACTACCTTAATTCTTGAATCTCCTTTAGAGATAGCCCAGTGATTTTTGAAATGGATTGGATATCCATTTGTTCAGCAAGCATTTTTTTTGCAATTTCCATTTGCAGCTTTTTTGCTCCTTTTTCAAAGGCTTCATCTTCACGACGTTTTGCTTCCCGCACTTCCACCTCCTCTTCAAGTGTTTGCTTCAAGCGTTCCTCATAGACTTCCATTTCATCTTTTGACTGGCTTAACTCTTTCCAACGATTCAACGCTGCTCGAATGTGGTCATCCCTTAAAGAGATTAGATCTAACTCTTTATAAATGTCGTTATATACATTTCCATTGCGATGGTCAACGATTGCGAGCAGTAAAAGCCATCTTGCCTTTGCGTCGTTCCAAGGATCGATTTTTTTCGCTTCAAAATCCCGTATTATTTTTGGATATTCGATGAAATGCAATTCGAATACATCGGGGAGGGGAGTGCCAGTATGTTGCTCTTGCAAAAGATAAACCGCATGAAAGTTTTCGGTTTGATTGAATAATTCATAGCTTAAAAGGTTGATGAAAATAACAGGTTGCAAGTCGTTTTCACTTTGTTCTGCATAGGCTTTCGTTGCGTAATAAAGAGAGCGTTTTACAATATCGAAACGATTAAAAAAGTTAATTAATATATGCAGTTTTTTGCTGTCTTTTGTAATACCGATAAAATGGACGGGTGCTAGTATATTTTCTTCATAAAAGTAATTGGATGGAACGGTGATGCGTTGAATCTTTTGTCTCGGCTCTCGGTTCAGGATCTCATTTAAAAAAGTGAGCGTCACGTTATGATGCTGTTCCCAGCCAATCACCTTTTGGAAGGCAACATCAATTTTCAAATCCATCAATTTTTGAAGAGCTGCTTTTTTATAGTTGCTCAAACTCATCACCTCGTAGGAATCAGGAATTCTCTTACACTACTTTATCGTTTAATGATTGGTGCTATGACAGCGGTCGGCGGCAGATATAAATAAATCCAGATGTCCTTTGGTAGTTGTGTTTATCAAGGTTTACAGGATGAAACCGTAATTGGATATAAGTCGAAATGGGAATGTGAATTTCAAGCTTTCTTTGAGAGGTTTGATGTACTTTGGTGCAGTCGTTACGAAAGAACAAGTGAGGGGGTTGCCTTTTATTTTAAAGCTACATCCATTGTAATGATATGGATGTTTCCACAGTATAAAATAAAAAAGCGTGGTTTCAACGGCCACGCTTTTTTGTAGTTTTAACTTTGTTTCGCTTGAACTTTTTTCTTCCGCCAAGGTTTTAAGTACGAAATAACGAAGATGAAAATGGTTACGGTGATTTGGAAGAACACTGCAGATTGCATGACTTTATGGTTTTGAACGAAAGTTGGATTGCTGATTGCCATTTCTTTTTGCGCTTCCAACAATTCCATATTTCTCACCATTAATTCGTCAACAATAAAAATACCGACGATTGTTTGGATGATATATAGAACAAATTTAACGCCAACCCATCGATGCTTAAAAAATCCCCAATTGGTGAAAAAACCGTAAACAAATCCGATTAATAAAGTCCCTACAGCACCCAATCGAACGATATAATCGCTAAGGATAATCATATTTTTATAGCCGAGATAGGATTCATCATATTTTGTGAAATCAATATGTAAATTTAATACAATCGAACTTAAAATGCCTCCGAAAAAGACTACTACTAGAAACACATGGATGATCTTTAACCACTTCATGCCTTTTGGGCCGATTTTTTTCATATTATTAAACCTCCGAGTTGCTTAATGGATGGATGATTATTAACACAAGAATGATTATAGTAGGAACATAATAAGCTTTTAATGAGCGGCAGGTGTATTTTTCTCTACATCTATGGTCTTACGCAAGAGTGGAGTCATGACTATATCAATCAATGAACTTATACATTCTGTTAAATAAATTCATTTTGTTGTTTACTATCTGTCCATTACATTTTCATTCCGTTTCCATTACAGTTATGGGTAACAGGACAACAGCTGGACATATTTGGAGGAAGAGAATATTTAAATTAAACAATACAAGGGGTGTATAATATGGCAGTTGAACAAAAAATTCGTGAGTTACAACATTTTATAAATGGTTCGTTAGTGCCTGGAACAAGTGGTCGTTTTTCGAATGTGTACAATCCGTGCACAGGAGAAGTTATTGCACGCGTACCACTTGCGACTCGAGAAGAAGTTCGACATGCGATTGAAGTGGCGAAAAATGCTTTTCCAAAATGGAAGGCGATGTCTGGCGGAAAAAGATCTGAGATTGTGCAAAGATTCCGCCAACTGATTGCAGAAAACCAAGAAGAATTAATCGAAATTATTTGTGAGGAAAGCGGTAAGACGAAAGAAGACGCTCGTGGAGAAATTCAGCGCGGTTTAGAATCAGTAGATTTAGCGATTAATGCTCCACACATGGTAAAAGGGGAGTATTCCGTAAATGTAGGTGGCGATATTAATGCATTCTCCCGCAAAGATCCTCTTGGAGTTGTGGCAGCTATTTCACCGTTTAACTTCCCAGTTATGGTGCCGCTTGCTCAAACAAGTATGGCGGTTGCCGTAGGAAATGCCGTTATTTTAAAACCATCAGAAAAAGTGCCGATTTCTGCGCTATATATTTCAAACCTTTGGAAAGAAGCAGGATTACCAGATGGTGTATGGACGGTTATTAATGGAGATAAAGAGGCGGTAAATGAATTGCTAGAAAACGATACAGTACAAGCGATTCACTTTGTAGGTTCAACACCAATTGCAGAGTATATTTATCACACTGGAACGAAATATAATAAGCGGGTAGCGGCGCTTGGTGGCGGTAAAAACTTTATGATTGTCATGCCAGATGCGGATTTAGAAAAGGCGGCAAATGCATTTATTGGAGCGGCTTATGGTGCAGCTTCCCAGCGTTGTATGGCATTATCAGGAGTAATTCCGGTAGGGAAAGAAACGGCAGATAAACTCGTTGCCATCTTAAAAGAAAAAATCGAGAAATTAAAAGTAGGTCCATATACAGACGATAATGTAGACTTCGGTCCGGTTATTTCGAAAGAATCAAAAGAAACGATTCTTGGCTATCTTGAGCGAAGCCTAAAAGAAGGAGCAAAACTTGTAACAGATGGCAGAAATCCTGAAATCTTGAAAACTTTAAATGGTTTCTATTTAGGTCCAACTTTACTAGATGAAGTGACGCCAGATATGGAAATCTTTAAATATGAGGTATTCGGCCCTGTACGAATTGTGGTGAGAGCAGATTCTTTACAAGAAGCAATTGATATCATTAATTCCCATGAACTTGGTAATGGTGTAACAATCTTTACGAACAATGGTGCAGCTGCTCGCAAGTTCCAAGACGAAATCGAAGTAGGAATGGTTGGTGTCAACGTGCCAATCCCAATTCCAGTAGGATATCACAACTTCGCTGGTTGGAAACGTTCAAATTTCGGTACAGGTGTAATGTTCGGTCCAGATCAAGCGAACTTCTACACGAAGAGAAAAACAATTTCTGAAAAATGGCTTGATGTGGATACAGAATCAAAAGTTACATTTGCATTCCCTAGCAATGACAATACAAAATAATTCTTCATTTGGGGTAATAGGTTCTTTGCTTTCCTAAGTAAAAATATAAAAATCCCCCTTATGAGGCTGTCTAGAGAGGGTATTTCCTTTCTAGGCGGCTTTTTTTATGAGATGATGTAGGTTTTCATTGCAGAGAACAATGCGGCCTAGTTTTAAAGAATGCCGCGTCCATTAATATCGATAAATTATCTTAATATAGAGAAGATAGGTAGAAAATCCATTGTTCAATGCAGATTCATAAAAAATGAATACAATAGTGAAATATTTTATGAATGACAATTTCGAGCATTCATGGGAAAATCTTAGAGTAACCGTTTCATACTAGATCGTTATAAAAAGGGGATTAGTTATGAAAATAAGAGATTTTACGCTAACAACCGTATTTTTAGCAATCATTTTATTATTTGCGCTTACACCCATTGGATTTATTCATTTAGGTGTGATTAAAGCTACAATTATTCATATTCCAATCATTATTGCTTCTATTATTTTAGGACCAAGAATTGGGGCTTTTCTCGGACTTGCCTTTGGAATTTCAAGTGTTATTACGAATACAATTGCACCAACCTTATTATCTTTCGCTTTTTCACCAGCTATCCCTGTGTTAGGGACAAGCCAAGGCAGTTTATGGGCGCTATTTATTGCCATTGTGCCAAGGGTGATAGTCGGTATTCTTCCATATTTTCTTTATAAGTTCCTTCAAAAAGTTTTGGCAAAGATGAAATCCAATCTGAAAGTGTCTTTATTTTTAACGGGACTATTGACTACGGTTTTACATACGTTTTTGATTATGGGGTCTATTGCTTTAGTGTTCCATGACGCTTATGCGCAAGCAATGAAAGTGGATAGCGTGCTTGGCGTTATAGCTGCCGTGTTAACGGTGTTTTTCACCAATGGCATTGCCGAAGCCACGCTGGCAGCAGTAGCTACAGCAGTGGTGGTGCCGCCGTTGCTAAAAATCGCGAAGAAATAAGAACGAAAATATTCGGTATTACATGCTACTAAAATTCCGCCGGTTTAATAAATTTGCAGCTAACAAAAGACAGTAGAAAGAGAGCCATCTAGAAAGTTGGGGTTTTTCTAGATGGCCAATTCTTGATTGATTGTTTTCTTTATGGAATTTTTCATTGGCGGTAAAGTTGCTGGATTTGGCAATTCTCAGCTACTTAGACGATGCTTTAAAAAGAAAAAGAGCAAATCAGAAACCCTTTGCTCTCTTCATTTTCTCTTTTTCATATAATAGACACCAGCCCCAATCATCCCAATGACAATCAATGCGATAAACAGCTTATTCGTCAAAATGTTCATGGGATGAAAAGGGGCTTTCTCCATATAAACGGCCTTTACCCAATGTCCGTCATGTTCTACTGCAATGGCTGTTGAAGTGGGAATGCCTTTTATTTCAAAATATTTCGTTCCCTTTTTAAAAAAGTTTGAAGCATCTCCATAATATTCACCTGTCATATCATCCGCTTCAACTTTTACTTTTCCTATAACTTTTCAAATATCCCATTCCTCCACTTTTTCCTCAAGCATTACTTCGTAAATTTTTCCATCCCAAACAACAAAAGGGTATGCCCAATTTAAAGCATGAACAGAAGAAGCGATAAAAAATATAAAGAATAATGTTAAAACCGCAGCTTTTCTCATAACTCATCTCCAATTATGAAATGAAATTACTGGAAGACTGATAGAAAAATAGCATTCCCCAATGGAGAATGCTAATGGTATTTTTATTGATTTTTCGAAGCTGATGAATATTTTGATAAATAGTGATCGTGAAGGGAAAGTAAAGTTTGCAACAATACGTTGGCACCTTTATAACAATCTTCGTAGTAAGTTAACTCTTCTTCACAGTGGCTGCGTCCACCTACACTCGGTACAAAAATCATCGCTGTTGGAACAATGCTTGCAATAAACTGCGCATCGTGGCCAGCCCCGCTGTACATTCTTCTAGTAGAATATCCTAATGATTTGCTTACGGATTCAATTGTATTTACAATCGTTTCATCAAATGGAACTGTATCACGGCCCCAAAGCTTCTCAAAGCTAACGGTACATCCATTCGACTCGGTAGGGAGTGAGTGAATGATTGTTTCCACTTGTTTAATGACGTTCGGATCTTTATGGCGAGATTCTAGCGTAAATTTCACTAGATTTGGCACCACTGTATGAATGTTTGGATGCACATTGACTCGCCCCATTGTATACACGAGTTCTTCATCAAGTTTTCCGAGTTCTTGTTTTAAATGCGTAATTAAATCAGCCGCTAAGAAGAGGGCATCCTTTCGATGTTTCATTGGGAAAGTACCGGCATGGTTGGATTCACCTTTCACTGTAATTTCGTAGCACACCATTCCAACGACGCCTTCAACCACTCCAATTTCTTTCTGTTCGGACTCAAGGACAGGACCTTGTTCAATATGAAGTTCGATAAAGGCTGTTCCTTCTTTCAAACGGTTTTGCTCATCACCTTTAAATCCGCTATTTTCGAGAGCTTCTCCAAAAGTAATGCCGTTTTTATCTGTGGATTTCAGCATTTTTTCTTTATCAAATTTCCCTGTCAGTACGCCAGAACTCATCATCGCTGGGTCAAAGCGGGCGCCCTCTTCATTCGTGAAGTTCACAAGTGTAATTGGAAATTCTAGTTCTATGTTTAAATCTTTCAAAGTGCGAACGACTTCTAACGGTGTCACCACTCCTAAAACTCCATCGAAACGACCGCCTTTTTCAACAGAATCTAGATGCGAACCCATAAGGATAGGAGGAAGATCCTTTTTACCTGGCAGTGTGGCATAAATATTGGCCATGTCATCAATTTTTATGGACATTCCTAACTCTTCACAGCATTTAATAAAATATTTTCGTGCTTCAATATCTTCTTTAGAGAGGGATAGGCGCGTTACACCATTATTTTTCGTTTTCCCAATCTCTGCAAAAGCTTCAATCGTTTCACGAAGTCGATTTGCATTACAAACTTTCATATTCCATTCCTCCAATCAAATTATTTTGTGATAGATGTTTCCTCTAGTTGTGCAGGGCTTTGTTGCAATACCGCTTCTTCCTCTTTTTCCTTCACCAAACTTTTCGTTAGCAAACTCACGCAAATGGCAACAATGAAGTTCAGGATTAGAGCAAGCATGCCTGTACTAATGTCGTTAATAAATGTTGGAACGTTAGGGAAGAAGGTTGCAATCTTAGCTCCTGTTAAACTCATGTAGAAAATCACTGCAACCGCAGCTAAGATCCCTGCAATAACCCCGTACTTATTCAACAATGGTTTCTTTGAGAAGCTAAACAACAGTCCAGGTGCTAATTGCGTAATAATCGCATACGATAAAATGTTTAACATCGCTAGAGCATCACTACCATTTACAGCGAAGTAAAGGGCGATGATGACGATAACAACGATAAGTATTTTGGATAGGAGCAATTGCTTTCGTTCGCTAGCATTTGGATTAATGACACGGTAAATTCCTGTTGTAAGACCAATGGAAGCGGAATTTAACATAACGGAAGCAGGAACTAACGCTGTTAATAATCCAGCTGCACCAACGACTCCAATTACCCAAGGGTCAAAAGTTTGAATGGATAAACGCAATAACGACAAATCTCCTTCAGAACCTTGCAATCCAGGTATTTGCACGATTGCCGCAAAGCCGATGAAAAAGGCGAACAATAATAATAATGTATAGAGTGGCAATGTAATCGCATTCTTCCGTAATGCTTTTTCACTGTTAGCCGTTAACGCGACAGAGAACGAGTTTGGAAGCAAATAAAAGCCGAGTGCGTTTAATAACACAGTTGAAATAAACCAAGAAATACTAAAACCGGAATCTGCAAGTGTTAATTTTTCTGGCTGTGTAGCTTGTACAGCTTCAAACAATGGTCGGATTCCACCGAAGTAATGATAAGGAATATATAGCCCTAAGAAGATAATCACGGCTAGAATCATTATATCTTTCACAACGGCTGTCCAAGCAGAACCGTGCATACCTGAAATAATGACGTACGTTGTTACAATAACCGCTCCAATTGTACTTGCGATAGCAGGGGAGATTGCGCCATAAGATGCCTCTGATACAATAATCCCTAAACCTTTTAATTGAATCATAATATAAGGAACGAGAGCGGCTGTTCCGAGAATCGCAACGATAATCCCTAAAGCTGTACTTTTATAAAAGGATGCAAAATAGCTTGGCTGAGAAATAATGTGATGATCTTTTGAATATCGCCAAACTTTTGGAATGAGCCAATAGGATAACACGTACGCCAAGCAAATATAAGCAGGGACATAAAAGGCTGCTGCACCATTAGAATATGCCCAACCACTACCTCCTAAGAACGTAAATGTTGTATAAACTTCCCCAGCAATTAACAAGAACACAAATAGCGTTCCGAAACCTTTATTACCGACAGCAAATTCATCTAAATTAATATCTTTCCCGCGAGATGAACGAATCCCTAAATACAAAGCGAATAGGGCAAAGGCAAAAATAATGATTAATGAAGTATTCATTCAGCTTCACCTTCCTTATTATCTGGATCAAATCGATAAATAATGGCCATGATGACTGATGAAAGAATCATCCAAAACACAATCCAAAATAATAAAAAAGGCAAGCCAAATACATAAGGTTCAATGCGATTCACCATTGGGAGACAGACAATCATCCCAATAAAAGGAATAATCAGCAACAATTTAATGTACTTCATAGAATCCTACCTCCTTTGAATCCTTTCTCTGATAAAGAATGTTTCCATCAATCATTGTTAAATCCACTTGTAAATCTTTAATGTGATGAGGATGAATATTCAAAATGCTATCATTTAGCACAACGAGATCAGCAAGTTTTCCTGGTTCGATGCTACCTTTTATGTGCTCTTCAAAGGAGGCATAAGCACCGTTGTAAGTATACATTCTGATTGCTTCTAAAACGTTGATGGATTGATTTTCTCCAATCGGCGTCCCTTCGCTCGTTTTACGATTCACTGCTGTATGAATTCCAATTAAAGGATTGTAGTCTGTAACAGGGGAGTCTGAACCAGCTGCTGCCAGAATGCCTTGATCAATGAAATCTCGAGCGGGGTACATGTAACGAACTCGCTCTCCGTAATTGTGGATATACGATTCACCAAACTCATAATGGAATGGCGGATTTGGAACAGGAATCAAGCCTAGTTCCTTTATTCGCTTTTGCAAATCTGGAGTCGAAATGCCAGCATGTTCAATACGATGGCGATGATCTTTTCGCGGGTGTTCTTTCAATGCTCGCTCAACAACATTCAAATACATTTCAATTGCCTTATCTCCTTGAGCATGTACGGTAATTTGATACCCCAGTTTATGAGCATGTCCTAAAATGTTATAAATCTCTTCTTCAGAGTAATAGAGAATGCCATGATTTGCTGGATCACTTGTATATCCTTCACGCGTTGCAATGGTTGGGCCAGTGCTGCTACCATCCAAAAATAATTTAACGGGTCCTAATTTGAACCATTCATTGCCTGTCCCAGTGAGCGTTCCAGAGGCTATGATTTTCTTTAGAAAGTCTTTTGAATCAACTAATGAACCTAATAATGCATATATTCGTAATTGCAACAAGCCTTGTTGACTCGCAATTTGGAGTGCTCGAAAACTATCCGCATTAAACGCTCCAGCTTCACCAACACTTGTTATGCCAGCTGCTAAAAAATCCCGATTGGCAATTTCAATCGCTTTTAACAACTCTTCTTCCGTATAGCTGGCAACTTGATTCATTTCCATATTTGCTGCTTCAATAAGTCGACCAGTAAAATGGCCGTTTTGATCTTTTTCAATGATACCTCCTTGAGGATTAGGTGTGTGTTGATCAATATTTGCAAGTTTCAATGCTTTGCTATTGACAACGGAAATGTGGCCACATGTTCTAGTAATGATAATAGGGTGTTCTGTTGAGATGGCATCTAATTCCTCCAGTGTAGGGTAGCGCTGTTCTGTTACTTTTCTTTCATTAAATCCCCATGCTCGAATCCATCTTCCGGGGGGAGTGCTTTTCGCCTTTTCTGATAAGGCATGAAGAATGGCTTCTAAGGAGTCCATTCCAGATTCTTTGCAATTGATGGCTAGTTGATTTACTCCATATAAAACAAGATGTAAATGGGCATCATTAAACCCTGGAAGAAGAGATCTTCCATTTAAACGAATCCGTTTTGTATTTGGACCTATCAAGTGTTGGAGAGAATTGTATTCACCTGTTGCAAGAATTTTTCTTCCTTTTACACAAACACAATCAACGACTGAATCAAACCGATCTACTGTGATTACTTCTCCATCATAAAATACATAATCTGCAAAAAACATACATTCACCCCTTATACAAAAAATACCTATACACCTAGAAAGGGATTAGTGTATAGGTATAATAAATTTAACATTTATAAAATTCAGAAAAATATAGACACTTTGTTAAATACTTTCAAGTATGATTATACATATCGTAACTACAAAAAGTTATATTATTTCTCTATTATACTGAAAATTTGTTAGTTTTGTTCTATCAGACAATGTATTAACAATATAAATAAATAAGGAGGGATAGCGATTGAATCATTATTCCATGCAAGTTCAAGATATTTTGCACAACAAACATTTTCAAAAGGCGGAAGTGATTGCAGGAAGATTGGGTTTACACAATGTCATAAAGTGGGTACATATTATAGAAATTGTCAATGTTGAAAACTTTGTAAAAGGCAATGAGCTTGTATTAACAACTGGACTGGGCATCCAAAATGATGTAGATAAATTTTTACATTTTGTAAAAGGGCTAATTGAATCCAATTGCGCGGCTCTTTGTATTGAATATGGGCAATATATTCAACAAGTGCCTTATGAAGTGGTTCAACTTGCAGATAAGCATGCCTTTCCTATCATTGTTTTTAAAGAAGAAGTGGCCTTTATAGAAATTACTCAAGAACTGCATTCCCTCATTATTAATAGGCAATATGCGATGGTTTCAAAGCTAGAGAGCTATTCCGAAATGTTGAATAAAGAAACATTGTACGCACAGCAACCGGAAGAAATCTTAAAAATTACTTATAAATATTTAGAAAAACCACTTGTCTTGAAAATCGATGGACAAGAACCCATTTTATATCCAAACACTTCAAAAAAACAAAAAGCTTGTTTGTTACAAAAGCTAGAAGAAGAATCATATGTTCAAAAACTACTCGTGCAACCTATCCATCTATTTGAACATAAATATGCAGAAGTGATGTTAGTAGAAGAGAAAGCTTCTATAACTGAATTTGAAACACTCATTTTGGACAGAACAGCGACTGCCCTTGGCCAACTTTTTATTCGAAAATTATATGTGGAAGAGAAAAAGGGAATGGAAGACGCTCACTGGATAGAGGGATGGATTGAAGGGAAGCATTCAAAGGATGAAATTCATCACTACCTATTTTCGCAATGGCCAAGCCTTTCTTTACAAGGCGGAGCGGTATTTATCACCCAATTTAATGAATCTTTCTCACAGCAGAAACTTGATATTACTTACTACAAATTGTTAGGGCGGTCTATTTTCGAACAGTACGGATTTTTAACATTAATTATAGAAAAGAAAAAGTATATTATTTTTATCTTGTTAAATAAAAGAGAAGTTTCAATGAAAGATCGAATGAAAGAAGCCCTGAGCAAACTGGGAAATTCTGAAGTGTTAGCGAAAATTCATCCATCTTCTTTCCAATTTGCTGTAGGAAAAATCACCAATGATCTACATTGCATGCATGATAGCTTTCAGACGGCGTTGGATACGTTATATATTAAAAGAAAAGTAGGGACACCTGCTCAATTTTATGATGATTTGCATTTATTCCGATTGATTTATAATTTGCAAAAACATGTAGATTTAGAGCAAATGGTAGAAGATTATTTGCAACCGTTAATTGAGTTTGATGAAAAGAACAATGGCCAATTGCTTGAAACGTTAGAAGTGTATTTGCAAACGAATGGTTCGAAACAGGAAACCGCAAGAAGGTTATATATAGTACGGCAAACGTTGTATCACCGCATTCGAAAGATAGAAAGTTTACTAGGGGAAGATTTTATGAATGGTGAAAAAAGGCTTGCATTAGAATTTATGCTGCTTGCAAGAAAGTTTTTAGTGCCGATGAAGAAAGGGAGCGCATGAAAAGTCATTTTGATGGGTCTCTTTTATGGCTCGCTCTGCTTTCGTCGCAGATATATTGCGACGAGTGTGACCATTGGTGGGAGAGATTAAAAAAGATATTTATTGATAAGATTTGAGCCTGACCAAAAAGTTTTACATTTTTTGGTCGGCTTTTTACATTTTTTGAAAAGCCTTTTACGACAAGAGCGGAGGGGAGTTATTTTTACGTTTTGTACAATATTTTGAATTTTATTTAACGTTTTGTTCAATGAAAAACACCTACTTCCCATTCATAATATACATACAACAAGTGCCTTTCTAGCTAGCATTCTATTGATTTTTGAAAAGGGTTTCTTTTGTAAGCGGAATGATGAAAGTAATGAATAGGAGCGTGATGAAATGTTAAGTACAAATGCTGGGAAAGAGTTGTTGGCAAAAGATGAAAAATATGTGTGGCACTCCATGAAACCATACAACCCTAATGCAACCTTTGTAATTGAAAAATCAACGGGCGCAAGAGTTGTTGATGTGGACGGAAAAGAGTATATCGATGCGATGGCAGGGCTTTGGTGTGTGAATGTTGGATATGGTCGGGAAGAGTTAGCGAAAGCAGCATATGATCAAATGATAAAAAATGCGTACACGCCACTATCCTTTTCCCATGCACCAGCTATTGAGTTAGCAGAAAAAATTAATGAGCTGTTAGGCGATGACTATGTCATTTTCTTCTCCAATAGTGGTTCTGAGGCAAATGAAACAGCCTTTAAAATCGCAAGACAATATCACCATCAAAAAGGCGAGTCATCCCGCTGGAAAATCGTCTCCCGCTACCGTGCCTATCATGGGAACTCTATGGGCTCACTGGCAGCAACTGGCCAAGCAGAACGAAAATACCGTTACGAGCCTTTAGCACCGGGATTCATACATGTAACACCGCCTGATTCTTATCGCAACAATGAAGATCATTATACAGACCCACTTGAAATTCCAAGTGTAAAAGAAGTCGACAAAGTCATGACTTGGGAGTTTAGCGAAACAATTGCGGCAATGATTTTAGAGCCAATTATTACAGGGGGCGGCATCCTCATTCCTCCAGAAAACTATTTAAAAGGAATCGAAGCAGTATGTAAAAAGCACGGAGCATTAATGATTGTTGATGAAGTGATTTGCGGATTCGGCCGCACTGGAAAACCATTTGGCTTTATGAACTACGGCGTTAAACCAGATATCATTACGATGGCAAAAGGTATTACGAGTGCTTATCTACCTTTATCAGCAACTGCGGTGAAACGGGAAATTTATGAAGCCTTTAAAGATAGTGGAGAATATGATTTCTTCCGCCATGTGAATACGTTCGGCGGAAATCCAGCAGCATGTGCAGTAGCGATTAAAAATATTGATATTATGCTAGAAGAAAATCTATTCGAACGTTCAGCGGTAAAAGGTGCTGAAATGTTGAAAGCATTCCAAGATGAGTTGAAAAATGCACCGTATGTTGGCAATGTGCGAGGAAAAGGATTGCTGATTGGAATTGAACTTGTGAAAGATCAAGCTACAAAAGAGCCGCTTGATGTAAAACTAGTGAATGAAGTCATTGCGAAAAGTAAAGAGAACGGAGTCATTATTAATAAGAACGGCGTAACAGTGGCAGGCTATAATAACGTATTAACAATCGCACCACCATTAAATATTTCAGATGAAGATATTGAAACAGTTGTGAAAGTCGTTTCTAAAGCAATTAAAGAGTTGAAATAAAGTTACGTACACACATACCTTTAAAATAATCTTGTAATAAAGTGAACGACATTGTACGAATTCAAAGTGGACACTTGATGGTTCTATCAAATGAATCCCTAAAAATTGAAGGTTGCATATGTTGCGTTTTGGCGATAATTGCATAAAGTGCATGATGTAAGAAACTCAATTGAATCTCTTTTGAATGTGAAAGTTGAAGCACATCCCTATGAAGAAACCGGCGAAACTACTTTCGTCCGTCCCCCTTGTTTTAAAGAACGTGTTAATTCAAATAAATTTTTATGAATTTATGATAATTACTTTGAAAGTTGAAGCGAATCTATTAAAATATTTAATTGCGTGTGGTTATGAATGAAGGAATAGATTGCATGGACCAGTCGAATTTTAGTTTCGACTGGTCTATCTTTTTGTAGATATAAATGTAGAAAACGGAAGATAATTAATCGTTAGAAAAGATGAAATGTTGCATTATTTCCCGAGAAATGTCTTATTTTGGGAGGGGAATTTCCTTGAATGTCGAAGATTTGGTACATGAAACAGAAGGTGTTGAATTCTATCTGAAAGACAACTAAATATGATTTTCTATTGGAATAAAAACTTTTTTGGAGGGAAGGAACTTTTTCGTAGCGACAAATCGTTATCCCCGTTAAGTGGCTATTCCTTTATTATCTGACGAGGGGAAGTAGGTGTTGGACGAAAGTTTATTATTTGAAAATCTCGACTTCATTTCGCCTTCGTGAAGAAAAAGCCGCTTACTTTTGCTATTGTAAATAAGGCATTAAATGACCCTTTAATATTGAGAAAAACGAGGAGAAGTCCCCTCGTTGTTGATAAGTTGAGATTAAACCCGTATCTATTCATCAATTTAACTCTAGTGCAATGGTTTCTGTTTTGCCATCCCATTCTATTATAGCTTCAATTTCCGATTCTTTACTCACATTAGAACATCCAAAAGGTAAACTGAATACTCCTTCAGGTTCTAGTGAAACATCTCCTTCTAAATTATCAATGGAGAACTTTATACTTTCGGGAACTGGCTCATTGCCTATATATTTAATAGCTCCACTTGATTTTCCGCAAACTTCACTTTTATTCACTTCATAACGTACACTCCAATAATCGCTTTCCCCAGTAAATAAAAGAATTTCTTGTATACATGCTGTCAAGGGAAGAATACAAATAAGCAAAATCATTAACATACGGACTTTTTTCAAAATTTAACACCTCCCGCTTAGTAACTAAATAACTTTACTAGAATTGCGATTCGACATTATTAATATATTACTCATGAATTTCAAAAAATCCTTGCAGTTTGTCGATAAATTAACTAAAGGTTTAAACTATTTGGGCAAATCTCCTTCTTTTTGAAGAAATCAAAAATAAAAACTGTAAACTCTTTACATTTTCAATTTACAGAATAAAATGAAGATTATGTAGATTGATTGATGGATTATACAGGGGGGAAGGGGAATGGTTCAATATAGAGCAACGACAATGGCAATGAAAGGGATGGTGACGTCGCCACACTACTTAGCATCACAGGCAGGCCTTTCTGTGTTAAAAGAGGGAGGGAATGCAATTGAAGCTGCTATTGCAATGGCTTCAACCATTGCCGTTGTTTATCCTCACATGAATGGCATTGGTGGAGATAACTTTTGGCTCATTTATAACGCAAACAACGGGGTAATCACAGCGATTAATGGAAGTGGTCGTTCCGGCGAAAGGGCAAGCATTGAATTTTATCGCTCCAAAGGATACGAAACAATTCCTGCGCGCGGTCCACTTGCGGCTATTACGGTACCCGGTGCAGTTCGGGGATGGAATGTAGCATATCAATACGGACAAGATGAAATGGGAAGTACCATGCCATGGCATAAGCTCCTTGAACAAGCGATTGCCTATGCAAAGGAAGGATTTCCTGTGACTCCAAGCCAACACACATGGACGAAAGTAAATTTGGATGAAAAAGATCAAACGTTTCGTGCATTAAATCGTTTTGAAGAGTTTTCTCGCATCTTTCTAAAGGATGGCAAGCCTTACAAAGTGGGAGATATCTTCATTCAAGAAGATTTGGCACACACATTGGAACTCATTGCACAAAACGGCGCGGACTATTTTTATGATAGTGAATTGACGGAACGTATGGTGGAAGACTTGCAGAAACACGGAGGCATTTTGACAAAAGAGGATTTCCAAAAACATACGAGCGATTTAGTGGAGCCCATTTCAGTGCCTTATCGTAACTTTGTGGCTTATAATCTTCCTCCAAATACACAAGGATTGGCGTCTTTATCCATATTGAATATTTTAAATCAATTGAATTTAGCGGAGATTGAAGAAGGCTCTGCACAGTATTATCACCTATTAGCAGAAGCCATCAAACATGCCTTCCGAGACCGTGACAAGTATTTAACTGATCCAACATACAACCATATTCCGCTGAACGAATTGCTCAGTAAAGAGCGGGGAGTTGGCTTTGCTGAAAAGATAAAAGAAAGTTGCCATGCGACGGCATTGCCTGCCATGGATCCAAAGGGGGATACGGTTTGGTTTGCGGTGGTGGATGAAAAAGGAAATGCTGTTTCCTGCATTCAAAGCATTTATCATGAATTTGGTTCCGCCTTTATTCCAAAAGGAACAGGGGTATTATTGCAAAATCGAGGCAGCTTCTTCTCTTTAGATGACAAACACGTAAATTCCTTACAACCGAGAAAACGCTCCTTCCATACGCTCAATTCTGCCATGCTGATGAAGGATAATCGCCCAGTCTTGATTTACGGAACTATGGGGGGAGAAGGTCAGCCACAAACGCAAACGCTCCTTGCAACACGCATTATCGATTACGGTATGAATGTACAGGAAGCTATCGAAGCTCCGCGATTTTTATACGGCAGGACTTGGGGAGCAACCACTAATACATTAAAAGTGGAAAGTCGTATTCCGAAAAATGTGCAAAAGGAGTTGAAACGATTTGGGCATGAGGTGGAAGTGGTAGAAGAATTTTCGGATTTAATGGGACACGCAGGAGCGATATATATCGATGAAAAGGGAGTGAAGTATGGAGGAGCAGATCCTCGTGGTGATGGTATAGCCATTGGGTATTAAAAAATTTTCTAATTCCTCTCGTTCGTAATATAACAATTGATTCACAAAATATGAAATTTTTGTAAAATATATAGAGAGAAAGATATAAAGTATATAAAAAATATAAATACTATTCTATAAGAATTTTACCTACATTACGATAAAGGGGGATAAAGTATGGCAAGGCAGAGAGATATATTTATTGCCTTTTTCCGTTCTGGCATGTTGGGATTTGGTGGAGGGCCATCAACTATCCCTCTTGTTCAAAAAGAAGTAGTGGATACCTTTCAAATGATGACCGATGAAGAATTTGCGGATGTGTTAGCAATAGGCAATACTTTACCTGGCCCCATTATTACAAAAATGGCTGGATATATTGGTTATCGAGTAGGTGGATGGCTAGGTTTAATCAATGCTTTAATCGCTGCTATTCTCCCATCGGTTATATTAATGATTCTTTTCCTTGCCACACTCAAACAATTTAAAGATTTTGATTTTGTAAAAGGAATGTCGAATGGAGTTATTCCAATTGTAGCCGTAATGCTTGGAGTACTCACTTGGGATTTTCTTAAAAAATCTCATAAGTCTCTTGGGTGGAAAGTCGGAGGCATTATTTTGTGCGTTTCAATCGTTGGAATGCTGATTCTGAAGCTTCATCCAGGCATCATCATCGCAGGATTGCTTCTGATTGCACTACTTCTCCCAATCAAAAAAGAGGAGAGAAAAGAATGATTTATATACAATTATTTCTGGCCTTCTTCTACCCAGGGATTTTAGGATATGGAGGGGGGCCTGCTTCCATTCCGTTAATTGAATATGAAGTTGTTGATAAGTATGGATGGATGAATACATCAGAGTTCAGCGAAGTATTGGCGTTAGGAAATTCATTGCCTGGACCGATTGCGATTAAAATGGCAGGATACATTGGCTATGAGGTCGGGGGCGTTTTGGGGGCGATTGTAGCATTGTTTGCAACAGTAGGGCCTTCATTAGTTGCCATGTTGATTTTACTTAACATTTTATATCGCTATCGGCAATCCCCGAAAGTCAAAAGATTGTCTAGTTTCGTTTTACCAGCAGTTGTTGTATTGCTTGCAGAATTGACCTTTGATTTTTTGATAACGTCTTATGATACAATGGGAATAATTTATACGATTATACTCATCGTAGGCGCATACATAGCTCTTGAAAAATTAAAAATTCATCCTGTTTTTGTTGTGATGATGGGCCTTATAATTGGTGGGATATTTCTTTAATAAAAGTTGTTATGATAGGCAAAATGAGGCATTCTTTGGGGTGTCACTATTTTGCCTTCTATCTTTGTGTCATGAAAATACTTTTCAACTATGAAATATAGGTGGTTAGATGAAATATAATTTAAGGGTCAAATTGATTGTAAGTATCGTAATATTAGCGATTATGAGTTGCACTTTTCTAGCAATCGTTTCTTTTATTCAGTTGAAGAAACAAACGGAGACGGAAAATGAATTTGTTTTTAAACGGATAGAAGACTCAATCAAAGAGTCTTTAAAATCCTATGAAAAGGCGATTCTACTGCTAGATGATAACAGCGCTGAAAAAATGAAAGAATATACGAAGATGTTAATAGAGAAGTATAATGAAAATCCAAACTTTGATGAATGGGATTTCCAAGGCTTGAATCAAGCATTAGGGATGCATATATACATAATCAACAAAGAAAATGTGATTACTCATAGTAGTTTTGAACAAGATATTGGTCTAGATTTTACGAAATGTTGTAAAAAACTAACCACCCTATTAAATGAAAGAAGAGCGACTGGAGAGTTTTATCATGATGCGTTAGATATAGAGCAACAAACAGGGGAATTAAAAAAGTTTAGTTACATGGCTACACCAGATAAAAAGTATGTGATTGAATTGAGCTACTCTTTAAATGAAAATAATATTTTCAAGGCGTTTAACTTTTTTAATCACATCCAAGAATTAAAAGAATTATATCCATTTATTTATGACATTCATATTTTAAACATTGGAGGATTAACGCTTGGCAAATCTACTAATGAAAGGCGCTTAACGGAAAAAGAAAAGGAAGCCTTTGACAGAACGTTATCATCGAAACAACCGACAGAAATAGATTATTATTGGAATGGTACACCTGCTACTTTCCGTTACATGTTTTATGAATCAGAATTTGATCGAGACTTTGCTCAAAACAAAGTAATTGAAATCATCTATGATGAAAAACTATGGAATGCCAATCTGCATCAAATAAAAAAAATGTTTGTCATTCAATTAATCATTATTTTTAGCTTCGTACTAGTGCTATCTTTTGTGATTGCAAGACCAATGTATTTAGCTTACCATGACCGCTTAACGGGACTTGCGAACCGCTCTGCATTTGATGAATTTATAACGGCAATCAAAACAAAAAAAGGGAAGAAAACAGCCTTTTTCATGATTGATTTAGATCATTTTAAGGAAGTTAATGATGTGTTAGGACATCAATCAGGAGATGTGCTGTTAAAAAAGGTGGCTCAAATTATTCGCACCCTCATCCCGAAAAATGGGGAGGCTTATCGTTATGGTGGAGATGAATTTATTGTTGTTCTGAATTCAACAACGACCGAAGAAGCGAAAGAATTGGCACAGAAAATCATTACGGAAATTAATCAACTTGTTAAACAAAATACAGACATTGATAATCTTGGGGTTTCTGCAAGTATTGGCATTTCTTTTTATCCTGACGATGGGGATAATAAGTATTTGCTTTATAAAAAAGCGGATGTGGCTTTATATACAGCAAAAGAAAAGGGAAAAGGCCAATATTCTATTTTCAAAACAGAGTATTAAAATCTAGATAAAATCATGGCGTCTTGATATGAAAAAGACGCCTATTTTGTTAACATGTTGCACTAATCAAACCATTAATGAAAATAAAGAAGAATCGAGGTAGCAATCATGGATTTACGACAACAAATAAAAAACTATACGCCATATAACGCACAAGAGGCAAAGGATCAAGAACTTATCTTACGTTATATGGATACTTTTGATAACTTATTGACACGTGGCAATGAATTTGCCCATTTTACTGCATCTGCTTGGCTTGTGAATAAAGACCGTACAAAAGTGTTAATGGTCTACCATAATATTTATCAATCATGGTCATGGGTAGGGGGGCATGCTGATGGAGATGCCGACTTATTAGGAGTAGCTATGAAAGAGGCGAAGGAAGAAACGGGTTTAAAACAAGTAACCCCTGTATTGAAAGATATATTTTCAATCGAAATTTTAGGTGTAGCAGCCCATGAAAAAAAAGGTAGACATGTGGCGACTCATTTGCATCTGAATGCTACTTTCTTACTGGAAGCAAATGAACACGAATTATTGCATATTAAACCAGATGAAAACAGCGATATCAAGTGGTTTTTATTAGATGAAGCAGTGGAAGCAAGTACGGAAAGGGAGTTACAAGTAGTGTATAAAAAATTAAATGAAAAGTTGCGTTTATTACAAGGAAAATGAACCATTTAGGGGTGATTCTTCCATATCTTAATGGTTAATAATATGAATATTTATGCATACGAAGAATTTTTCTATTTTAAACTAGCATGGAAGCCGGCAATACCGGCTTTTTTGCATGTTTGAGGGAATGTGGAATGAGAATATTGTCATAAAGAACAATTGAATATGGAAATATATAATTCTATCATCTATAAATATAAAAAGGAATATGTTAATTTGCAATAAGAAGAAAAAATTGCATCGAACAGTTAAAAAATTGTTTTTTAATATAAAATAAAAAGAACCGCGGAATGATTAGCGGTTCTTTTAAAATGGAGCATACCGGGCTCGAACCGGTGACCTCTACGCTGCCAGCGTAGCGCACTCCCAACTGTGCTAATGCCCCGATTAATCAATATTATACCTATTTTTATAAAGTTATCAATCCTTTAAGAAAAGTTTGAAAAAGCAATTATTTCTATATAATGATAGTTTTTTTCTATTATAATCATAGAAATCTTTTATTAGACGAATATATGGTTCATATTTACAATAAAATTTAAAGGTAAGTGAAAAAATATACACTTTTTTTAGGCTTCGTATTGGAAAAATTGTGCTTTATTTAAAAATTTTTCATATATTTAATACTAAATTATCATTAATACGAGGTGACATGTTAATGGAAAAGGATTTAAGCCAAGTTATTCGACACAAAGCTTTCTTAGACAAAATTGTTTCTGCTGAGGAAGCGGCTTCTTGGATTGAAGATGGAATGAACCTTGGTATGAGTGGTTTCACACTTTTCGGTGAGCCAAAAGAGTTCCCAAGAGCGCTTTCAGAACGTGGCAAAAAGGAAAACTTTAAAGTGAATGTTTATACTGGTGCTTCACTTGGACCAGCTGCTGACCAAGCTATGGCTGAAGCAGGAATCATTAATTTACGTGTTCCTTATCAAGGAAATGCGGTAATGCGTAAAAAAATCAATAGTGGCGAAATGTACTATATCGATCAACATTTGTCTCATACGGCTGAAGAAGTAAGAAAAGGTACTTTAGGAAAAATTGATTATGCGATTATTGAAGCGGCAGCAATCACTGAAGATGGCTTAATTATCCCAACTGGTTCTGTAGGAAACTCCCCAATTTTTGTTGAGAAAGCTGAAAACGTTATCATCGAAGTAAACTTAACTGCACCTAGAGCATATGAAGGTCTTCACGATATTTATGTACAAAAAGAACAAGGTGAACGTCGAGAAATCCCAATTTACAACGTTTCTGACCGCATTGGTGAAATTGGAATCAAAGTTGATCCTGCAAAAGTAAAAGGTGTTATTTTATCTGAACAACCTGATATTCCTTCTCCTTTATTTGAACCAAATGAAGAAACACAAGCAATTGCAGACCACTTAATCGACTTCTTAAATAAAGAAGTAGAAGAGGGAAGATTACCAATTTCTTTAGCTCCACTACAATCTGGAGTAGGTTCTGTTGCTAACGCAGTTCTTAAAAATATGAAAGATGCTCAATTCAGAGATGTAGAAGTTCACTCTGAAGTATTACAAGATGGAATCTTTGACTTAATTGATGCAGGGATTGTTAAATTCGCATCTGGTACTGCGTTCTCGCTTTCTAAGAAACGCGTTGATTCATTAGCGGAAGACTTGGAAAAATACAAAGGCAAAATCATGTTCAGACCTCAAGAAATTTCAAATAACCCAGAAGTTATTCGCCGATTAGGAGTTATTTCATTTAACACAGCTTTAGAAGTTGACATTTACGGTAACGTAAACTCAACACACGTAAGCGGTACTAATATCATGAACGGTATTGGTGGATCTGGTGACTTTGCACGTAATGCTCGCATTACTATCTTCGTAACGCCTTCATTAGCAAAAGGTGGAGCAATTTCAGCAATCGTACCATTCGTATCGCATGTTGACCATACAGAGCACGATGTAGACGTAATTATTACTGAACAAGGATATGCAGATCTTCGCGGACTTCCACCAGTGAAGAGAGCAGAAAAAATTATCGAAATTGCACATCCTATGTACAGACCACAATTACGTGCATACTTTGAAGAAGCAAAAGCTAAAGTGGGTGGACAAACACCACACATCCTTGAAAAAGCCTTCTCCTTCCATACAAACTTAAAAGAAAAAGGTACTATGCTTTTTGAAGGAGCAGAAGTAAAATAATGTAATATAAAAAGGGTTACGTTCTCCAACACGTAACCCTTTTTTAATAACCTAATAAGGAGCGTGTAGAAAATGGATGTACGTTACCCGATTGGAGAATTGAAAGTTCCCGAAAAAGTGACTTTGGAACAAGTTCAGAAATGGTTAAAGGACATCGAAACATTTCCGGTTCGCTTGAGAGAAACGGTAGGCGTATTGAATGATGAGGGGTTGAATAAAACATATCGTGAAGGTGCGTGGACTGTTCGCCAGCTGGTTCATCATATTGCAGATGCCCAAGTGAACATGTATATTCGATTAAAGTTAGCGCTAACAGATGACAATGCGAAAGTATCTGTATTTGATGAAAACTTATGGGCAGTGTTACCGGATACAAATCTTCCAGTTGAAAGTTCTGTGAAAATGATAGAAGGCATCAACGAGCGGATCGTTTCTTTAGGACAAACTTTAACGGAAGAACAATTATATCGAACATATAACCATCAAATCAACGGTAAAACGACGGTAGCATCAGAACTTACAAAACTCCATTGGCATGCAGAACATCATTTAGCTCAAATTCAAATCGCTCTATCCAAATAACATATAATCGGTTTTCTGAAAGTTGGTAGGCTGGTAAAAATATCTTTCCTTAGTAGCAAAAAAAATTTAGAATGTTTGCCTTATCAGAAGAGAAATGTATAAGAAAAAGTCGATTTGAATCCGCTTACAGATTCAAATCGACTTTTTGTCTACAAATAGATTATAAGAAAATATCGGTAATTAAGAATAGAATGGTAGGACACAACAAACAGCCTAAACCTGTATAGAATGTGGCAGTTACAGCGCCATATGGTACTAATTTTGGATCAGTCGCTGCTAAACCACCCGTTACGCCGGAAGTTGTCCCCATTAATCCGCCATAAACCATGGCAGACGTTGGATTATTTAAGCCTATGAATCTAGCAATAAATGGAGTACCAACCATCACTAATACGGCTTTTACTAAACCTGCTGCAATACTGATGGCAATCACTTCTGAACTTGCATTTAATGCGGCACCTGTCACCGGACCAACAATATACGTAACGGTTCCAGCACCAATGGTTGTAATGCTCACCGCATCTCGGTAGCCGAATACAAATGCGAAGATTACCCCTACAATAAAGGACAACACGACGCCGATAAATAGGGAGATGACACCTTTAAAACCGGCTTTTTTAATTTCATCAAAGTTTGCACCAAAAGAAGTAGCGACGATGGCGAAGTCTCTTAACATACTGCCGCCTAAAAAGCCCATTCCTGCTAAAAAACTCACATCTGCTATTCCTTTCGTGCCACCAGTTGCTACTCCACCAAAGTAAGCTAATACTAAACCAATCACAATGGCAATAGCAGAGCCATGAATCCTACCTTTTGTGAATTTATCAGATATGAAATAAGCTAACCACATCGTTAATCCGACTACAACAAATGCAGTAATCAATCCATTATTTACGAAAACATTTTTGATTAAATCAAGCATCCGTTTCCCCCCTCACGATGGCTTCATGAAATGTTGATTCAGAATGTTTTTTTCCGCTGAGCAGGGGAACACATGCCCAACTAATTACAACAACGCCGATTCCAGCAAGAATGGCTAATGGACCGCCTGTTAACGCTCCCAATACGTTTTGACTGGCTGCCATAGCAATGACAACAGGAATATACATCTGATTCCAAAAACTTAAACCATCTAAAGAAGGTTTAGAAATTTTCCCTGCTTTTATCAACTTATCAACAATAATGATTAAAAGCAGCATGGCAATTCCTACGCCACCAACATTTGAATCTACTCCCATCAAAGCCCCAATGAATTCACCGACAATTGAACCAACCAAAAAACACCCAGCTAAAATTGCAACCCCGTAGATGACCAACATTTAACACCCCTTTTCACAAATTGAAAGAATATTCAGTCGACTGTATATTTGTAAGATATCATATTTCACAGAATGAAATAAATCAAGAACAAAATTGAAATAAATAGAAAAAAATTGAATTTTCGATTGAAAATATGCATTTCCTATATTATGATTTATGTACACAGTCGACTGTATATTCTAAAAAGAGAAAAAATACAGAATATAGAATATAGAATAGAGAAGTGATGAACATGGAATTTTTTATTAATTATCCATCAGATAACGCATTATCAAGAATGGTTGCAGAAAAAATCATCGAGCAAATATTAAAAGGGGAACTAAAACCGGGGGATAAAATTGTTGAAAGCACTTATGCCGAATTGTTTAACATCAGCCGCTCTCCAGTTAGAGAAGCGATTTATTTGCTCACAACAGAAGGATTAATTGAAAGAATTCCAAGAAAAGGTGCTTTTGTCAAAGGGTATACACTATCTGAAATACAAGATTTATTAGATATTCGAAATAATATCGAGCTATTATCAGCGAAAAAAATTCGAGATCCACATAAAAAACAAGATTTATTAAAAGAATTGAAGCTTATTTTGGATGAAATGGATGACTGTTGCAACCGACTGCAATACGTATATCTTAACTACGCATATCACTATACGCTCATCAAATTTAGCGAAAGTTCCGTATTAGAAGAAGTGTATAGTAAAATCAGCCTTCCTCTTATTCGAATTCAAAGCATTCACTTTTCATTAACGGAAGCAGTAGAAAACTCGAAAAATGAGCATCAAAAAATGTATGAATTTTTGAAAGAAAATAGAGTAGAAGAATTTATTTCACTGCTTCGCAAACATACGGAAGATGTAATTACCAATGTTAGTAAAATTTTATTCTAGAGAGGAGGCTTATATTGAAAAGTGCTTTTCTCTTTCCAGGGCAAGGTTCTCAATACGAAGGAATGCTCTATGATTTACCTGAAGATCCAGCCGTAAAAGAAATCTTAAAAGAAAGCGAAGAAATATTAAATATTTCAATTGATTCATTGCATACAAAAGAAGCTCTCTCATCAACTAAGGCGGTGCAACAATGTTTATTAATTGCTTCTGTCAGTGCATTGAAAGTGTTTGAAAAAAATGGGTTAATCCCTGATTTTGTTGCGGGCCATTCTGTTGGCGCATTTGGAGCTGCTGTAGCTTCAGGTGTTATTTCATTTGAAACAGCATTAAAGTTAGTCACAAAACGAGGCGAACTCATGGAAAAAGCCTATGATTTGGGATACGGAATGGCTGTTGTATTAGGATTAGATGAATATAAACTATCCGAAATCGTTAACGAGCTATTCGATGAAAAAGAACCGGTATATGTCTCTAACCGAAATGCGCCAACCCAAATCACCCTGTCTGGTTCTATCAAGGGTTTAGAACGAGTCATCGAATATGTGAAAGCCAATGGTGCCACATCAGCACATCTGCTAAATGTATCGACTCCTTCACACTGTCCGTTGTTTCAACAGGTAAGTGAAGAGCTAAAAAAGGAACTGGATAATTGTGAGCTAAAAAATCCGAAAATTCCGATTTCTAGCAATATCAATTCAAGATTATTAACGACGGCTGATGCGGTAAAAGAAGACTTAGCAAAAAGCATTTGTTATCCGGTTCGATGGCATGATGCTGTCAACTTGCTATATGAGATGGGAGCAAAATGTATGATTGAAATGCCACCAGGAAATGTTTTATCGAAGTTAGCCCAACAAGCATTTCCTCTCGTTCAAACGATGTCTGTCACAATGAATGGAATAGACGATTGTTTATACGTCATGTCAAATCAATAAAGGGGTGTTCATAATGGTGATTTCAAAGGTGGAAATGGAAAGGAAATCTTGGACTACAAGAGTCGAAGCGAAAAAGAAAACCATCGAAAGCGTCCAAGGTCTGGTTGACGGAGTGATTATTCCGACCAAGCGTATTGTGGAAGTATTGGAGCGGTTAATAAAACCTGGCGATCGAGTTGTACTGGAAGGAAATAACCAAAAACAAGCTTCGTTTTTATCGAAATCTTTAGTGCAAGTAGATCCGAAAAAAGTTCACGATTTGCACATGATTATTTCCAGCATTTCAAGACCAGAACATTTAGATTTATTTGAATATGGAATTGCTAGAAAAATAGATTTTTCCTATGCGGGTCCACAAAGCCTTCGCATCGCTCAAATGATAGAAGATGGAAAAATTGAATTAGGCGACTTGCATACGTATATCGAGCTTTATGGGCGATTGTTTGTAGACTTAATTCCGCAAGTGGCTCTTGTTGCAGCAGATAAGGCAGATCGATACGGAAATCTTTATACTGGCCCAAATACAGAAGAAACGCCCACATTAGTAGAAGCTACTGCGTTCCGTGACGGCATTGTCATTGTGCAAGTAAATGAAATTGTCGATGAGTTGCCTCGTGTTGATATTCCAAGTTCATGGGTGGATTTTGTGGTTGTGGCAGATGAACCTTATGAACTGGAACCGTTATTTACGAGAGACCCGAGACACATCACCGATATTCAAATTTTACAAGCAATGATGATTATTCGCGGCATTTACGAAAAGCATGGGGTTAAATCGTTAAACCATGGTATCGGCTTTAATACAGCCGCTGTGGAATTGCTGTTGCCAACGTACGGTGAATCATTAGGGTTAAAAGGGAAGATCTGTACGAACTGGGTTTTGAATCCCCACCCAACACTGATTCCAGCAATTGAGTCTGGATGGGTAGAGAGCGTCTATTGTTTCGGCGGCGAGTTAGGGATGGAAAAGTATATTGAAGCAAGAAGAGACATTTTCTTCACAGGAAAAGATGGCAGTCTTCGCTCAAACCGAACTTTAGCCCAACTAGCTGGCCAATATGCAGTGGATTTATTTATTGGCTCCACTTTGCAAATGGATGCTTTAGGAAATTCATCCACTGTAACGAGAGGGCGAGTGGCCGGCTATGGTGGAGCACCGAATATGGGGCATAACCCTGGTGGACGAAGACACGCAACAGATGCTTGGTATAATCTCAAAACTTCTGATGATCCGCTGGCAAGAGGCAAAAAGTTAGTCGTGCAAGTGGCTGAAACATTCCAAGAAGCAAACAAGCCAGTATTTGTTGAATCTCTTGATGCTATTCATGTGAAAGATCAGGCAAAGCTACGAGTGGCGCCAGTGATGATTTATGGAGAAGACGTAACACATATTGTGACGGAGGAAGGAATTGCTTACCTTTACAAATCAGATAGTATGGCTGAAAGACGAGAAATGATTGCGGCGATTGCAGGGGTAACACCGATTGGTATGGAGCATAATCCGAAATCAACTGAAAAATTGCGAGAGAAAGGGCTTATTGCAATGCCTGAAGACTTAGGAATTCGCCGTTCTGATGCCAAACGTTCATTGCTTGCCGCTAAAAATATTGATGAACTCGTGCAATGGTCAGGAGGATTGTACAACCCACCAGCTAGATTCCGCAGTTGGTAAGGAGAGGGGGAGACAAGTGATTGATGCATACCAATTATCATCCACATTAGCTGAATTAGCAGTTTCCTCACTCATTGAAGAAGTATCGCTAACTCCCAAACCTGGGCTTGTGGACCGAAATGACCAAGGTTCACATGATGATTTAACGTATCACATGATGATTGAGTCAGCGCAAAGTTTACGAGAAACCTTCTATCAAATGGCCTTTGAGTCATATGGTGAAAAGCCTTCTCAATATTTGCGGGAAAGAATCGGTGAGATTGGTAGACAAGGCGAAATGAGGATGTTTCAAGTGACAAAGGGCGTCAACACCCATAAAGGAGCCATTTGGTCGCTTGGATTAATTACAGCCGCAGCAGCCATCCATTGCGGAGCGTGCGATGAAGAAACCCTTTGTTTTACTGCGGGAGAAATTGCGCGATACGAAGATCGATTTATTCCCTTTCAACGAACTAATGGCATGAAGGCGATTCAAAAATATGGAGTTTTGGGTGCGAAGGCAGAGGCACAACTGGCTTTTCCCCACATTCGCCATTACAGTTTGCCGGAATTTAAGTCATCGTTACAACGTTATAATTATGAAATTGCAAAGTTCAGAGCGTTACTAGCGCTAATGGCAAATTTAGATGATACGTGCCTATTGCACCGTGGCGGAATGGAAGGTTTAATATTTGCCAAACGGTACGCCAAGAAAGTTCTGAATAATGGGAATTTAGAAGAACTGGAAGATATGAATGAGCAATTTGTGAAGCGGCACTTATCGCCAGGAGGGAGCGCTGACTTACTAGCCGCTACCATTTATATCTATAAAATTTGTCAAACGCAATATGCACATCAAATGGAAGTTGTCACAACCACTTAAAAAAGGGGAGAGGTAGAGTGGAGAAGTTCACATATTCATTTCCAGCGACAAAGAAAATTACAAATCGAGCCCATGTTGGCGTTGTCGGATCAGGCGATTTGGAAGTGCTTGTGGAACCGACTGATGATAATCAAGCAGTATTTGAAATTCGTACTGGGATTACGGGCTTCCAAGATACGTGGAAAAAAGTCATCGAGCGTTTTGTCAGCCTAAATGATGTTTCAGCCCGCATTACGATTAACGATTTCGGGGCAACACCGGGAATCGTTTCCCTTCGTTTGGCACAAGCAGTGGAGGTGAGTGGAAATGGTAAAGGTTATGACGAATAGTTTAGTAGAAAGTTTAGCGCGGGAAAGAGCATTCCAGCTACTGGACCAAGGAAGCGCTTATGAAATATTAGGCCCTTTTGATCGATTTGGGTCTCCGCACTTGGAAAAACAAAACATCGTACCACAATTTGATGATGGCATGATTATTGTCAAAGGAAAACTGAATGGCAATGATGCCGTCGTGATTTCCATTGAAGGAAAATTCCAAGGCGGCGGAATTGGAGAAGTGTCGGGAGCCAAATTCGCAGGTACATTGGAAAAAATCTTAAAAGAATGCAAGAAGGGCAATAGAATATATCCTATTATCATTTACGATACAGGTGGAGTGCGTTTGCAAGAAGCAAATTACGGCTTGCTCTCTATTGCGGAAATTAGTGCGGCCATCGTGGAATTGCGCGAGTATGTGCCTGTTGTTGGCATCATTCCAGGAAAAATCGGATCTTTTGGTGGCATGTCCTTAACAGCAGGATTATGCAGTGCATTGATTATGACGCGGGAAGGCCGTTTAGGAATGAATGGACCGGAAGTCATCCAGCAAGAAGCGGGAATTCGAGAACTGGATTCCAGAAACAATCCATTAATATGGAAAATGATTGGTGGAGCAGCTCGTAAAGAAGCTGGATTGATTGATATTTTAGTAGAAGATGATGTACAAAACTTTAAAGAAGCGATTTTGAGCGTTTGGAACGGAGAAATTGAATTCAAAAATAGAACAAAACAAATTGATCATTATTTATCCTTATATAAATCTTGTACATTAGAAGAAAGAATATTGCCAGAAGTCGCAAGGGAATTGTTAGCGACAGACACAGAAATTCAAGATACAGAATTGCCAGTTCCAACAGAAGTTGTAGAAAGCACAGGAAGAAAGTGGTTCAACTTATTGACGAATGGCAAACCATCCATTAGTGAAGTTCCATCGGTATTAGTAGCAGATACAACGATAAATGGCATCAAAGCGCGAGTCATTGCGGTTGTGCCAAATCCAGAAAACATTTATTACCGTGCTCGTAAAGGGGAAGTTGGTTTATTGGAAGGATGGACCATCGCAAAATATGTGCAGCAGGCGATTGATGAGGACTGCGATGCGGCCGAAAAACGACTAATTATTCCAATTGTCGATGTACCAAGCCAAGCCTTTGGTTATCATGAAGAATTGCTCGGCCTTTATTTGGCTTGTTCCGCGGCAATCGATGCTTATGCAACAGCGAGACTTGCGGGGCATCCAATTGTGACGGCGATTGTTGGAAATGCGATTTCCGGGGCGTTCTTATCCCACGGCATGCAAGGGAATCGCTTAATTGCTTTATATGATGATGGCGTCAACGTCCATGTGATGTCGAAAAAATCAGCGGCAATCATCACGATGCGTTCCATTGAAGAACTGGATGAAGCAGCGAAGGAAGTTCCGGCGATGGCTTATGATATCCAATCATTCCAAAAGCTTGGAGCACTCTATCAATTGCTGGATGGGGTAAATGGGAAAAATCCAAATGATGATGACAAAAAGGTGTTAATGGATGCTATTATCGACGCATATCACGACATTCAAAAGCACAATGATCGAGATTTATCTTGCCGATTAACATCTGAAATTGCTAAAAACGGCGGCAGAGCAGCTTCTATTAAAGTAAGAGAGATGATTGAGGCACAATGGAAATAAAGGTACATGATATTGTGAAATTTGAAAGCATTGCTGTTCTCGAAAAAACGACTCCAATTCCAGATTGGGTGTTTAATGCACCTGCAGCGAAAAACTATGGGGTAGTCAGAAGAATGCCCATTATGGACGATATGGTTCCAATCGGTTTACGCGGTAATACAAGAGAACAGCGCTTCGGAACGTTTATTCATAAAAGCCGTATTGTAGAAGTGATGACACCTATTGAATTAGTGGATCGAATTGAAGGATATACCAATGAAATACATCTTCCCACTTTGAAAAAAATAAAACAGGCTTTTGAACAATTCAACTTACGATGGGGGCCGACTGGAAGCGTCGGATTTGAGCTCGCAACGGGTATTTCGGTGACGACAGAAAGAAGCGATATTGACGTATGCATTTATATGGATGCAATAGATAGGGAATTGCTAGTAGAAGTAGGGAAGTTTTTAAAAACGTTGGAGCGAAGAGTCGACGTACAGGTTGAACTGGCTTCTGTCGGTGCGTTTTTATTACATGACTTTTTAAAACACGAAAAATTAGGGTTTGTGATAAGAACGCCATTTGGTCCTCAATTATGCACGACAGTAGAAAATCAAATTCGATTACTTGTAAATCAATAAAAGAGATGCGAAAGCGTCTCTTTTTTTATTGCAACTCAATCACTTCACAAAACGGGATAATAGGGTCACAATAAGAGAAAAGGCATGTTGGTATAAGCGTAAATGCAAGAAAAAAATAGGAATGGAAATAATCGAACAGGAGACATGTGATGGAATACTATAAATTTTTAAGACAGTATGTTGGGACAAAACCGTTAATTTTACCGGGATCGGTAGTGATCATCTGCAACGAAAAAGGAGAAGTGCTGTTGCAAAAACGGCCAGAAGGTAGATGGGGACTTCCAGGCGGCTTGATGGAGCTGGGGGAAAGCTTTGAAGAAGTGGCGGAGCGGGAAGTGCGAGAAGAAATCGGTTTGGAAATCCGAAACTTAAAACTCCTTCACGTTTTCTCAGGGAAGGAATTTTACACCAAAACCCCAAACGGCGATGAGTTTTATAGCGTTACAGCGGTATTTTATACGAATGAATTCGAAGGAACCCTGCAATGCCAACCCTCCGAAACCCTCGAAGTCCGCTTCTTTAAACGCAACAACTTGCCGGAAAACATGGTGGGGAGTCATAGGAGGTTTGTTCAGTTACTAGAAAATTTTCGATAGGAAAAGATATATTTTTACATCTTTTAAAAAAGGAATAATACATCATGTAAAATTATGAGCCATCAAACTAAATGCAATTTTTATGTACTTTAGAGTTAATAGATATTATTAATTAACTGAATATTTCAGCTATAATTTAAATTAAGAGTAAAAATACATTGTTTGTTAGAAACAAGGATGTATGTAAAACATCCTTGTTATACTTTAAACAATAATAATCTAAATTATCATTTAGTAAATAGGTGTGAATGGCGAATGAAATATTTTAATGAAGAAGAGCTACTTTTAAAAGCAAAACAAGCTAGGGGAAAAACATTTAAGGAAATTGATAAGTATAATCGTCTCAGTAAGAAGGGGGCAACTGGTGCATTAGGTAATATTATTGAAGAAAGTTTTTTTGGATATGAGGTAAACTCTAAAGCTGAAGCAGATTTTTCTAATTTGGGTATTGAATTGAAAGTAACCCCCTTTAAACAAAATAAAAATAAAACATTGTCAGCTAAAGAAAGATTAGTATTAAACATAATTAATTATATGGAAGAAGTCCAAAAAGATTTTTGGAGCTCAAGTTTTTGGGAAAAAAACAATAAATTATTGCTAATGTTTTACGAATGGAAGCCGAATATTGATCGTGGTGACTATCGTATTGTAGAAACTATTTTATTTACGTTTCCGGAAGAAGATTTAGAAATCATAAAAAAAGATTGGGAGTACATTGTAAATAAAATTCGTGCAGGAGAGGCGCATAAATTATCAGAAGGTGATACCCAATATTTAGGTGCTTGTACCAAAGGGGCTAATAAAAATTCATTAAGACAACAACCTTTCAGTGATATTCCAGCCATGCAAAGGGCTTATTCTTTGAAAACATCATATATGACAGCTCTTGTTAGACAAATTATTTTAAAAGAAAAACTGGTAAAATTCGCTAATTTTGATGAATTAAAAGAGAAAACAATTGAACAATTGCTTCATGAAAAGTTCTCACCTTATATTGGCATGTCTATGCAAGAAATGGCGGACAAACTAAATATAAAAATCAATCCAAAAAATAGGGCTGCAGTTCCGAACTTAATAAGTGCATTACTTGGTGTCAAAAGAACAAAACTTGATAAAATTTCAGAGTTTGCAAAAGCAAATATTCAATTTAAAACAGTTCGTTTACAACAAAATGGTCGTCCAAAGGAAAGTATGTCTTTTGTGAATATTGATTTCTATGAAATATTAGAGGAAAATTGGGAAAATAGTTTTATTCGAAATTACTTTTTAGAAACACAAATACTCTTTGTTGTATTTCAATACGATGAAAATAATGTTCTTAGATTTAAAGGTATTAAGCTTTGGCATATGCCAGTTGAAACGATTGAAAATGAAGTATTTGAATATTGGAAGGAAATAAGGAGAGTTTTAAAAGAAGGCGTTATTTTGAAACAAACAAAGAAAGGCGTAGAAAATAACTTTCCTAAGTCAAATTTCAACGGTGTACTTCATGTTCGTCCAAAAGGAAAAGATGCTAGTGACAAAGTAAAATTACCTGATGGACAGTGGATTACGAAGCAATGTTATTGGTTAAATGCTGATTATATCTATGAAATCGTAAAAGACATTGGAGAGTAATTGATATGGCGGGATATATATTTGCTCTACAAAGTAAAAATAAAAAGGAATCGGAAATAAAAAATGTACTTAATAAAGTAATTCAATCGGGTGTATATAGTACTAACTTAAACATCAATAAAGAAGAATGGAACACTCCTCAGGAAGGAACAATTGCTGACTACTTATCTATGAAGGAAGGAGATAATGTCTATTTCTTCATAGATCGTAAAATTTATGGTGTAGGTAAATTGGTTAATATTAAAGGCGATTGCAAGTTTTTAAATTTTCCTGGAGCAGATATACCAAAAGTTGAAAAATATGAATTGTTAAAATCAAAAATGATTTTGGATAAAAATGAAAACCTAAAGAACAGATTTATTTGTACTTTTGAGCCAGCACCATATTTTTTTACTGAAGGTATAGATACGGATGATGTCTTATCATCCAATCCATCTGCTTTTAAAATGTTGCGCGTTTTTGCAAATCTATCTTTTATTAAAATTGATGATGTTGAAAATAAGGCACTATTAGATATTATTCTAAAAAGAAATGAAAATGAAATAAAAAAGCCTAATAATATAATAGAAGTTTCCAAGGATGTGCATGAAAGAATTAAGGAAATATATAATGATGACTATAAAATTACGGCTAATAACATTTTGAAATTAGCTTCAAATGGAGAAACAATAAAGCATGAAATGGCGATTGAAGCGGGAATAATAGATTATATTATGAATAATCGAAATGGTATTTTTGGTAGTTGGGATTACATTTCTCACCAGGTCGTAGCATCCCCTTTTAAACCCGTTTACTACATGGACAAGATGGACATATTCGGATATAGATATATTCCTGGTTTTAATACGATATCTAGATACCTAATGATTGAAATAAAAAAAGACACTGCAACAACAGAAGTAGTACATCAAGCAATGAAATATGTGGATTGGATTAACCAAGAATATAGTTTTGGCGATTATAATATGATAGAGGCATTTATTGTTGCTAAAGATTTTCCTAAAGAAGTGATAAAATTAAAAGATAGTATTGGTAAAAGAAATTTTATTCAGGGTAGAAGACCACCAATAACCGCTGAATGGTCGAATTTAAAACTAATAAAGTATAAATTTAATCAAGATTTATCAATTTTAGAATTTGAAGAGGTAAAGTAAAAATTAAATGAAAAGTAGAAGATTGTTGATCTTTTCATAGAATTTTATTATAATAGACATAAAAAAAGGGAAAGGATGTTCGCCTTGTGAATAAGACTCTAAATGTAGTCGAGTTATTTGCTGGCGTGGGCGGTTTTAGGCTGGGATTGGAAAAAGCGAATGCAGATATTTTCAAAACAGTATGGGCTAACCAATGGGAACCGGCCAGAAAAACTCAAGATGCTTTTGAATGTTATTCAAGGAATTTCAAAAATATTGGTATAGATGAATATAGCAATATGGATATTGCGAAAGTTCCTAGTGAAAAATTTCAACAGTTAAATATCCACTTATTAGTTGGGGGCTTTCCATGCCAAGATTATTCTGTTGCAAGATCTCTTTCTGGAGAAAAAGGAATTGAAGGAAAAAAAGGAGTATTATTTTGGGAAATCAAAAGAGTGATTGAAAATTCCCATCCAAAATATATTTTACTTGAGAATGTAGATAGACTATTAAAATCCCCATCAAAACAACGTGGCCGTGATTTTGCTATTATGCTTGCTACTTTAAGGGATTTAAATTATATCGTGGAATGGCGAGTAATCAATGCAGCTGAATATGGCGGAGCACAAAAGAGAAGAAGAATTTTTATCTTTGCTTATAAAAACAATTCAGACTTTGCATACCGTCAAAAGCGTCTAAATCCGTATGAAATTATTTTTAAAGAAGGATTTTTCGCGAAGACTTTCCCGGTAAAAGAAGAAGCATACAAAAATAGAGTTGACTATGTAAAACTTAATAAAGATATCGTGGATATTTCAGATAAATTTTCGTTTGGTTTTTATCCGGCAGGTGTTATGATTGGGGATGAAGTGTTTACAGCACATCCGGAAGTTTTGGAAGAAAAGTTTACACCATTAAAAGATATTTTGCTAAATGAAGATGAAGTGGATGAAAAGTATTACCTAGACGAGGAAACAGAAAGAAAGTTTGAATATTTACGTGGACCAAAAAAAATTGAGCGTATCTCAGCTAATGGGCATAGATATATTTTCTCCGAAGGCGGCATGTCTCCGACAGATGATTTAAATGGTCCTGGGCGAACAATGCTAACAAGTGAAGGTACTGTAAATCGGAGCACTCATATTGTTGAAGTAAATGGAAGAAAAAGATTTTTAACACCGATAGAATGCGAACGGTTAAATTCTTTCCCTGATAATTGGACTGCTGGTATGTCTGAACGTATGCGATATTTTTGCATGGGAAATGCTCTAGTAGTGGATTTAATTACAAAAATGGGACAAACAATTATTGAGATTGATTCGAAAGAACTAGTGACATCCGAACAAATAGAATTATTTGTTTAAAGGCTATGGTAAATCCATAGTCTTTTTTTTATGGAGGAATTTGTAAGTTCTATATAGAATAACTAAATTTGAGGTGGTTGTAATGAAAAGTGAATTTGATAATGATATAAAAGGTGAAAATGTGGTTGTTGAATTTTTAGAAAAATATTTTTATTCAAATTTTAATTTTGAAACTTATCATCGATTTGTAGATAAAGATATGCAAAATAAAGGAGTAGATTTAAAATTTTCAACTAAGCAAAAAGAATATATAGTGGATGAGAAGGCAGCAATAAGATATCCAAATGGACTTCCTACATTTGCATTTGAATTAACCTACATTAAAGACGGAAAAGTTAAAGAAGGTTGGTTCTACGATAATACTAAAGAAACAAATCATTATATTTTAATATGGCCGATTCGTAAGGATGTTCCACTTGAAAAATTGAAAGTTGAACATATTTATTCAGCGGAATTAATGCTTGTAGATAGATATGAGTTTCAAAAATATATATTTTTAAAATACAATCTAAAAAAAGAAGATTTTTATGCTAAAGCAAGAGAAATCAGAGAAAATGGGCAAATTGATGAACCTTCCACTATTGCGAAGGAAAGTAGTGCTAAATATTACTTTTCGACCCAACTTGCAGAAAAACCTATTAATATCATTTTTCAAAAAGAAGAGTTGCTTAAGAGTAATGCGATTAAAGCATATTATAATGTAACTCCATTTGGATATCAAAACTTGTTGAAAAAAGGAAATGGTTGAATCCTATCTCTGAATGTGAAATCAGAGTTCTATCCAAATACATATTTCCAAGTTCACAAGATGTTTCAGGTAGTTGATACTTTACATGTTTTAATTCTACTTTAATAGTTTTTCAAAGAAGTTTCGTACTTCTGTATCGGCTTCCCACTGCTTTATTTTCTCTAAATCAAATTCCTTCTTTATAAATAGAATAGTCAGGTAACCACTTATCTTTATTTGGTATTTTAGTGTGATACAAGTCATCATAGTTCACTGTAAAAGCAATTGACCATCTGGTTCTGACTTACTTAGACGTTTAAATCCAGCAAAAGTAATAGTTTACGTAATGTTGTCACGCAAATGAGGGAGACAGTTTCTATAGTACTGATTTTTTTGAATATTGATTCATTTAAAATAATCTGGTTTTTCTACAAGAACTTTTTACAATCCAGGGTTGAACTTCCAGTAGTAATTAGTTTTAGACTATAGGTACATGTGTCTCATCATGATTGATTGTATTTTAATACTGTATCTATAATACTGGTACAAGGAATATTTTTTCCATTTACTTGTTGGTTGTCATCTATATGTTATGTCTAAATAGAAACCCCTCTTTCCATACTAAAGTTTAGATTGAAATCCTCGATTTTTATCGAAAAATTATTGATTTTCGAGTATTATCAAACCATAGCAGTATTTTGTACGTGGTAGAAGTGCTGTTATATCAAAGCATGGGAAATGCGTACACTGAGTAGTGTTTGCTGCTTTAGGGGAGGGAAAGAAATGGCTAGTAAACTAGAAATCCAAAAACTATATGAACAATGGATTGATGCATGGAATCGAAGAGATGCTGAAGGCATGGCTGCTTTGTTTGGAGAAGAAGGGGTGCAGATTGGATTTGATGGAAGTATGGCGATTGGACAGGAAGAAATCCTCTCGCATTTAGCGCCTATTTTTGAAAGTCATCCAACGGCTCCTTATGTAACGAAGGTGAAGGATATACGTTTTTTAGGAAGCGATATTGCCTTTTTACGTGCGATTGCTGGGATGGTCCCGCCTGGAGAATCGGATATTGAACCTTCCGTCAATGCTCATCATACAGTTGTAGCGGTGAGAAAAGACGATCACTGGTTTATTGAATTGTTTCAAAATACACCTGCTCAGTTCCATGGAAGACCTGAACTTGTCGAAGCCATGACAATAGAGTTGCGGGAACTACTTTCGTAATTTGTTTGCTATGGGTATTTAGGCAACCAACGTTTTGTTGATTGCCTTATTTTTATTTACTTTTGAAACAATGTTCCGTACATATCCTGTAATTCTTTTGCGCTATTTTGCCATTGAACAGGTTCGCCATTCCCCATTTGGACTAGTATATTTAACATCGATAGCTGTTTATGGGTAATGTCATGATGCCTCCTTGTTCCACATCATCTAATGAATTAAATCCACTATTTCACGTGAAGAAAATTGTTTTGGCAATTCTAACGTTAGCGATATAGGTCGTTCTTTCCCATCATCAAAGTGTATCATCCCACCAACTTTACATTCCATTTCTCCTGTTGCAAAAAGAGTGTAGCACTCAAGGGCGATTAAAAGATCAAATCATTTCTTTTTGGAAAAAGCGTTATACCGACCGTTTACTTCATCCGTATTCAATTATCTTCTCAATACTCCACACAGCTTCTAGAAGATACGCACGAAAAAATTACGAATGATTGGAATTTCTGTAAACAGAGTTCTATTTCCTGTGGAAAATAATACATTGGGGGTAAGAGGGGAGGGATTGTTTTGTCAACGCATCAAAAAGAAGAACTCATCTTATTATTAAAAGCATTTAGTGCTGCATTTGTTGCGACATTTGTGCACATGTTTACGGTCAATGTGCTGAATGTTCATCCGTGGGTTTTATTATTGTGTATTGGTGCAGTGCTGTTTGTGGTGTTTGTAAAGTTTGTCCCGAAACTAACTCCCTTTGCGATTACCTACTTTATAACATCCGTCGTCTGGACGGTCGTGTATTTCTAAAGTGTTAGTAGTGGGGGAAATGGAACGTTGAAAATGTTGTCTGCTTAGTGATTACAAACGTTGCCATTTTCCTCACAATTTCCATGACAAAGTGCCTTTCTCTCCTTTAAACGACTTTTGCATAAGTCCATTCCCATAAATCCTCATTTAACCTCAATTCTTTATTTTGAATGTAACCTTTATTGAAGAAGCCCTCGTATTCATTGTTTGCACAAGTGCCCAATTTAAGTCCCCAAGACTCTTATTAATTAAGGGGATGGATCTTAAACCAATCCTCAACAAACTCTTTCCATCGTCAGTCCCGCGACATTTCTGAAAAAATAATATTTTCCCCATTCGAAAGTTATATTGAGGAAAATATTTAATTATCATGTAATAAAATAAATCAAGAAGGCTGTAGTGGGCCGGACAATCTTTTAGAAAAGGTGACTTATGCATGCTTTCCATTAATCCAAAAGAAATAAGTGAAAGAGAGAATTATACTTTACTTACTGGTATGATTATTCCTCGACCGATTGCCTTTGTTACGACGATGTCCACTGAAGGCGTTGTCAATGGAGCACCTTTTAGCTATTTTAATATCGTTTCAGCCAACCCACCGATGCTTTCGATTTCTGTACAACGAAAAGATGGAAAAATGAAAGACACTGCTCGAAATATTTACAATACGCAGGAATTTGTTGTGCATGTTGCGGATCATGAAAATATAGAAAAATTTAATTTGGCATCGGCAAACTTACCAAGTGATAAAAGTGAACTGGAATATGCAAAATTAACTCCAGTAGAAAGTGAAATGGTAAGTGTTCCGGGAGTAGAAGAAGCGAAAGTGCGATTGGAATGTAAACTGGTAAAAGGGATTCCTTTAGGGGGCATCAATGGTGAAGGGCCGAGCTGCGATTTATTTATAGGTGAAATTGTGCTCGTGCATTTAGATGAAAAAATCTATGACCATTCATATATTAAAACAAGAGAACTCAATCCTATCAGCCGATTAGCAGGTCCGAAATATGCTACGATAGGCAATATATTTTTAATCGAAAGGCCGAAGTAATACAATATGAAAATGTATAGTTTCATCTTGGTTTTCTGACAATAACAGAAGTGAGCGTCTCATGTTGAGACCCTTTTTTTATCCTTCAAAGGAGAGAATGGAATGGATTTTAAACAATCTGTAGATCCTGATGTATTGGAACTCGTATGGAATAACTCCAATGATGCCTTATTTACTGTTGATTATGATGGGAAAGTGTTAATGGCAAACCCTGCTTTCGCAAAGATTCTTGGGTGTGCGGAGGAAGATTGGCAAGTTCCTAATCATTTACTTGTTTTTCAGGAGCAAGACCAAGAAGAATTTCAACAACTATTGAATACTTTAAAAAGCGGAAAAAATGTTCCCTATTATATGACGAAAAGAAAACGAAAAGATGGAAAAGTATTAGATATTTTAGCTTCCTATGGTGCAGTAAATGAAGGCAATGTCCTTGCGGTTGGTACGTATAAAGATTTTACAGAGCAAATGGAAATTCGACGGAAACTCGAATCGAATCAAGAAAGTTACCGCAATTTATTGGAGTTTTTTCCATATGCGGTTTTTATGATAAAAGATGATGCTGTCATCTACATCAATCAAACTGGCATGGACCTGATTGGCGCTCGTTCCAAAAAAGACGTATTAGGTATGTCTGTATGGCAATTGATTCATACGGAGCAACAGTTTTCGATTAGAAAGTTATTAATAGAAGGAATTCAAACAACAGTACTCGAGAAAATGAAGCGGGTCGATGGGGAAGTTTTGTGGGCGGAAATTACAATGATGCGTGTGTTTTTTGAAGGGCAATATGTGAATCAGCTTGTAGTGAGAGACGTAACCGAGAAGAAACACTATGAGGAACAGTTAAAATATTTTGCGTACCACGATCCGTTAACAGGACTGACGAACCGGCGTTATTTTACAAAAGAAATGAAAAAAGTCGTAGAAGAAGCAAGAAGAAATAATGGCATGTTCGGTGTTATGTTTATCGATATGGATGATTTCAAAAAGGTGAATGATACTCTCGGCCATGAAGTAGGGGACCAATTATTAATAAAATTTGCCAATCGGTTGAAAAAGAATGTGCGTGAAGGAGATGTCCTTTGCCGCATTGGTGGCGACGAATTTCTGATTTTAATTAAAAATATCCGTGGAAAACAAACCCTTGTTGAAATTGCAACGAGGTTACAAAAAGCCTTTCAAGTTCCTTATCAAATAGAGGATCAATCGATAGTCGTCACTTCGAGCATCGGTATTGCCATCTTCCCTCAAGACGGCATTGATGTAAAGACGCTTATATCCAATTCTGATCAAGCTTTATATGAAGCAAAAAAATATCGAAAAGGATTTGTATTCTATAAAGAGTAGAAGAAATGGTATGAGTATAAGATGATGTGCCCGGTATAAGGTCAAAATAAAAAGGAAGAAGCGTATTTTTTTCTTTTTTTGACCATACTCTTTGTGAGGTGAAAAATATGGAGGATTGGCAATACGCACACTTATCGGAAGAACAGTTGGCAGAAATTAAGGCGCTGGAGCATAAACTTGGTGTCGCATTAATAGCCTACGAAAATGAAAACAAACAGGACCATCAAGAACATTTGGAAAACTGATAGGAATTTTTCTTATCAGTTTTTTATTTGGAAAAGAAATCGTTAATAAAAAAGCGACATGATAGGTTTCCCTGAATTCATGAATTTCAATTGCACTTGAATCGAGTAAGTGGAGGGAAGTCGTTTTCGTGCGACTTGCGGTTTATGTGTGATTCTCAATGTAAAGTGCTGTTCCTAAACAAAAGTATTTTCTTCATCTTTTGCATCATATATGATAAAGAAAAAATTTGACCGAAACGGGGGAGGAACATGCACGTAGAAATCCATGAGGGTGTAAAAGACTGGATTCGTTCAAAGGGGAATCAATTAACGGTGCAATTGTTAGAAGTGAAAGGGTGTTGTGCTCCAGATATCCAAGAGCTCGTTGTGTTGCCAAGAAAACCGAAGAATGTGCAAAACTATCGAGAGTTTACCATAGATGACTTGTTTGTTTATGTACAAACTCCTATTGCTATGAAAGAAAAGCTCGTTCTTCAATTAAAGGGATTTGGCATTTTTAAAACGGTTATAGCAAGAGTGCAATAAGTAGTTATCATGGGGCCGTCTGAAAAGTCATATTGAGATGGCCCCTTTGCGACGAGGATTGTGCAAACTTGTTTCGACTACTGTAGGAGAAAGTTTGTTAAAAGCTTAAGAAAGCGAGGGGGGGAAAGCCCCTATTTCTTTTTGAAAATCGTTGTGTTTTCGATTCGTATGGAATCTACTTCTCCACAATGTAAACAAAATGTGTAAATTTTATTTGCACCACTCATCGACATGAGGCTTGGTTTAATTGGCATGTAGTCTGTGCCTTCTGCAAATTCCGTTCCTCCGCATTTAAAACATTTTTTTGTTTCCATATCCATCCTCCCCTTTTTATTCATAATTACGATTCTTTTTCCAATTGGTTTCAAAAGCGTTTGAATTAGGGTTCAATCAGGCAGATTTATGTATATAAAGATTAAAATTGACAAACCTAATAATAAAAAGCAGGGGAGGGTTTTCATGAAAAAAAATTGGACTTTTACATTATTTTTACTATCTTTTTTATTCACTGTTGTAGCATGTGGGGATACATCTGAACAAATAGACAAGAATAAAGTGGAAAATCAACAAACTTCTGAAGAACAAGTAGAAACGAAACAAGCAGATGCCATTGAAGATCGTTCTGGAAAAGTACCGTTAGACTTAAAAGTGGCAGACAATCCAGCCTTCCCAGTTGGCAGTAAAGTAAAAATTTATGCAAACCATATGGATGGCATGGAAGGAGCAGAAGGAGTAGTTGTCGGAGCTTATGATACAACGGCTTACTCTGTATCTTTTAGACCAACAGATGGCGGTGAGGAAGTAAAACATTATAAATGGGTGATTCATGAGGAGTTAGAAGGAGCAAGTGGAGATCCAATGGAACCTGGTAGGGAATTGGTAATTAATACAGAACATATACCAGGCATGAGAGGTGCATCGGCAACGATTGAAACGGCAGAAGAAGGACCTGTCTACATGGTGGACTTTACAACAACAACAGGAGAAGAAGTAAAAAACTACAAATGGCTAGTTGAAGGGGAACTTGTTGCTCCGTAAACGCACACTTTTTGACTGATACTTCCGCTTGACAAGGCGGTATGCTAGATGTGATTACTATAAGGAGAGAAATATTCATCATAAGGAGTCGGTCCTGATCCAAAAGTTTTGGACTTTTAGATCAGGCTTTTTCACGTCTAAGTAAATACAAAAATAAGCAGGCTAGCCGCAAATAACAAATAGCCAACTTGAATTAGGATATACATCGTCCGTTCAAAAGCAGTCAACGCTCGGTGTTTTCGTGCTTTTTCTAATTGGCGTAAATAAACAATAGAAGTAATAATCATGATGATGACATAGATGGAAAATAAAACTTCTGATACAATATTATCCAAAATTTTCAACTCCTTCTCAATTTTAACCTTCATTTTCTTCAATTTTCATTTTCACTAGTAGGACATACTTAGAGTCTTGAATCATTTGTTCGACTTCTTTTTCATCTTGTAAATCGTAAACTGCCATTTCATTTTCTGATGCTCGATATACTCCTAATAGATAGGACTGATTTAATTCTAATGTTTCTTCATTTAAAGCATATTTCCATTCGCTAATGATGTTTTCGGAATTGGGGAT
This sequence comes from Ureibacillus thermosphaericus, assembly GCF_012396605.1. Lineage (GTDB taxonomy): Bacteria > Bacillota > Bacilli > Bacillales_A > Planococcaceae > Ureibacillus > Ureibacillus thermosphaericus. The sequence continues at coordinate 98,174 of NZ_JAAXPW010000002.1, read as the reverse complement.
ATCAATTTTTGTTGGCTTCAATGAGATGTTGTTGGAATAAATAAATAGATATGATCCATCGACGGTTTCAAACATACCGATTCCTAAAGGACCCTGCTCTGTTTTGTTAGGGCTTAATCCATAAGCCAATTGAGCGGCCGATTGTTCTTTTTGTTTTCCATCCTGGTAACTTTCCACCCAAATCGTTACCCACGTTTGATCCGCATTATTTAATTGGAAATCAAAGTTTAATAGGTTGCCAATTCTGAGTTCTTGAAAGGTTTTACCATATCCGGTGTCAGGGTTGGCTTCTATCGTTGCAGGAACGTCGTCATTGGTGGTAGAACAAGCGGCGAGAAGGATGATTGAAAACAACAATAAGTTACTAAATAACTTGTATTTCAAATGAATCACCTCAGTAAAAAATTTCAAAAAATGAATTTTGTTAAAAGGAGTGTAGCAAGGAAATGAAAAAAGAGAAAGTTGCAAATGTCCTGTTTTTTTGGAGGGAGAAGGAAGGGAAGAAATGAATGTAAAATAAAGTTGCAAGTATTTCGCCAAAGTTATCATGTTCAAAAAAAACAGACTGCTAAGCAACCTTAACAGCCTGTACAAATCAAGTCTAATATTACAACGAATCAATAAAGCGTTTAATTCGTTTCATTGCTTCTTTTAACTCTTCCATTGATGTTGCGTAAGAGCAGCGGATATGGCCTTCGCCGCTTTCGCCAAAGACATCACCTGGTACAACGGCAACGCTTTGTTCTAACAATAATCGTTCTGCAAATTCTTGAGAGCTTAGACCAGTTGATTCAATGGAAGGGAAGGCATAGAAAGCACCGCCTGGCATGTGGCAAGTAAGCCCCATTTCATTAAAGGAATTCACAATGAAATTACGGCGGAGACGATAACTTTTCACCATTTTCTCCACTTCACCTTGTCCATTGCGCAACGCTTCCAAACCTGCATATTGTGAATTTGTGGATGCACACATCAATGCATATTGATGAACTTTCAACATCGCACTTGCAATTTCTTCCGGTGCACATACATAACCTAGTCGCCAACCTGTCATGGCAAAGGCTTTTGAGAATCCATTCACTAAAATGGTTCTTTCCCGCATACTAGGGAGAGAGGCCATACTTGTAAAGGAATCATCATATGTAAGTTCGGCATAAATTTCATCCGATATCACGAGTAGATCATATTTTTTGGCAATTTCCGCAAGAGCTTCTAACTCTGTTCTATTTAAGAGCGTCCCTGTAGGATTGTTAGGGAAGCAAATAATCATCGCTTTCGTTTTGTGCGTGATTGCTGCTTCAATTTGACTTGGTAAAATTTTAAAGTCATTTTCTTTTAACGCTTGCACTGGGACTGGGATGCCGCCTGCAAGAGTGACGGTAGGGCTGTATGATACGAAGCAGGGTTCTACAACAATAACTTCATCGCCTGGATCGATAATCGTGCGCATCGCTGTATCGATTGCTGAACTTGCCCCCACTGTGACAATGACTTCGGAAGGGGAATACTCCACATGATAACGGTTTTTTACATAATTTGTGATTTCTTCGCGTAGTTCTAGAAGACCCGCATTCGGTGTATAGGAAGTATATCCTTCTTCAATGGAACGGATCGCCGCTTCTCGAACATGCCAAGGAGTGACGAAATCAGGTTCACCAACACCTAGGGAGATGACGCCTTCCATTCCTGCAGCTAAATCAAAAAAACGACGAATACCTGAGGGTTTTAATTCTCTAACTGTTCTGGAAATATATGTACTTTTTGTTGCCTTCATTTATGACACCACAATTCTTTTATCTTTTTTCTCTTGTTCTAAAATAATTCCATCATGTTTGTATTTTTTCAAGATGAAATGAGTTGTTGTTGATACGACAGATTCCAATGTAGACAATTTTTGTGATACAAAATTTGCCACTTCATTTAAAGTGTTGCCTTCAACAATAACGGATAAGTCATAAGTACCGGACATTAAATAAACAGATTGTACTTCATCATAACGATAAATTTTTTCAGCAATCTCATCGAAGCCAACGCCTTGTTTAGGGGTTACTTTCACATCAATCATTGCTCGAACGCCTTGATGTTCATCGATTTTTGTCCAGTCAATCATTGTTAAATATTTAACAATGACTTGATCACTCTCAAGTTTTTTTAGAATGGATTCTGTTTCTTCTATACTTAAGCCCACCATTTTTGCAAGGTCTGCTGTTTCGATTCGAGCGTCTTTCTCTAACACTCCAAGTATTTCTAATTCTTTTTCATTTAGCTTCATTGAAAAAAGACCCCCAACTATGTGTAGTTTATTTATAGATTTTAGCACTATGAATAGAGAGTTCAAGTACAAATCTGACGAAGTTATTGCGTTTTTCTAAGCATTTAAGTCATCTAAGAGGTGATGGAAAATTTTTGTAGAATCAATGAAATAGGGGGAGAGAAATAGATGAAGAAATATGTATTTATTTTTATGCTGATGTTTTTAGCAGCGTGTCAGACATCTCAATTCAGCATAAGTGAATTAGAGGTTGTTCCGAAAAAAGTGCAAGAGAGAATAGATGAATACGCTAAGCTCCAAATATTGAATACGAAAGGGAATGTTTTTTATATTGTTTATTCATCTACTGCAAATGTAGAAGAGATTAGAATTGAACGGGACTACACTAATTGTAAAGCTTGATGAACAAGAAGAGCAAAATACAGAAAGAAAACATGTGTTTAAGGTAACAAAGAATATTTAGAAGCATATATAAATGGTGAGTTTGTACCTTTTGATGTCTCTACAGGTGTATAACCTCTTTAAAAAACACCACGCATCGATACGTGGTGTTTTTTTGTTTATCTTGGTAATGTAAAAGTAACTGTCTTTCCTTTAAATTGATCTTTTCCTTCATCATTTGTGAATGGACCAAATTCTAAATCAAATCTCTTGAAAATTTCAAATTCATCTTTTCTAAATAGAAAGACATGATGTTTAACGCCTTGTTCTCCTGGTTTCACTTCCCTTTCATCAGAAGGTTCCACCATGCCGCTAGCAATAGCTGTACCGCGGTTATCATCGATTCTTAATTTTGAACCAATTTGATCAATATTAACTTTTTCACTGGATTGGTTATCGATCAAAAGTCTCACCGTAATTGCCACGACACCGCTATCGCCAAAGTTACGGAAACGTTCTTCATTGCCAGCGGTTGGAATGACTTCTGTATATTGAACACCATCTAACGTAATGATTACATTGTCAATTTGTTTTGTTTCATTGATATTTGATTTTTCAAAAATCATTACTTTATTAGCCCAGTTTGCCGTTGTTAAACGATCTGGGTAAAATTGTGGTGCGTTTCCAACTTCTTTTGCATATTCTTCACTATATACGAAGTCAAACACAGCATCATCAAGGAAGCTTTCTTTGAATGACTCATTTTCAGATACGCCACCTTCAATGACAAACTTTGGTTTTACAGAAGATATAGCTTCAAATTGTTCATTTGTTAAAGTGAATGTGACATAGCCTTCCGCTATTTCACCTGGAGCCCAAGCACGTGTTTGTTCGTTTTGTGGGCGAGGGAAAAGTTCTTTTCTTAAAAATGTAAGGTCAAATGGGATGTAATCTGTTTCGTGTGTTAAACGAATATTAAAATTGAGGTTGTAGTACATATCTTTCTCTGTTGTATTGTTTATGATTGTTTTAGCAATGATGATATAACCTTCTTGTTGGTCATCAAATTGAATAAGAAAATCTCGATTCATATCAGTGACTTTCACAATTTGATAGGCAGGAACGTCGACAATAAAACCTTTCATATCATGGTAATAATTTGCGCTCTCGTTTGTGTATACAACTTCTATATTTCCTTCTGTTGCTTCTTGAATGAGTTTATTTACTTCATCAAAAGATGTAGTTGCTCCGTTTACTTTTTCATTTTTTTCTTCGTTTATGTCTACTTCTACATCTGCATTTTCTTCAAGGTTTTTTGATTCTTCATTTCCACCACAGGCTGCTAATAGCATTGCCAAGAGCGTGACAACGAACCAATGAAATTTACCCACTTTTTCACAACCTTTCAAATTTTTTGTCACGTGAACCATTATATAGAAAATTTTCTCTATTATAAGAGCATCCATCAAAAATGAGAGAAAGGTATAGCATTTTCGAGTTTGGATTATGAAAAAGGTTTGTAAGTAAAGTGGGATAATGTTCATAACATTGAAAAGTTTAAATAGCTAATTGGTATAATTTGTTTTTTGTACAAGCTTGTCAGAAGGAAATGCAATGGCTCTTTATTTAATTAAAAAGGAAAACCTATTCTTAAGCATTTCATTGGAAAAGACTAGAGCTGGCCAAATACATCAGTCATTAAATAAATAGCAGTGCCCCAAATAAAAATGGCTGAACATTTGTTAAAAATCATTAAAATCCTTCCGGAGCGATCTAACTTTTTCAAGACTCCCCCTGCTATGGTTAGGCCAACAAACCAAATCCAAGATACGCTGATGCAGGCTAAGGTAAATAATAATTGTTCGATATCTTCATATTTCAGCGCGCTCGTTCCAATCACACCTATAATGTCTAAGATGGCATGAGGATTCAAGACGGAAACGGAAATCGCAAAGATAATTTGCTTTTTGGCTGGCAACGCGTTGTTTGTTTCAGTGATTGCTGGTTTGCTTTTCCAAATGGCATACCCCATATATAACAAAAATACGACTCCCACCATTAAAAGCCCTATTCGCAACCATTCAAATTGCAACACAATTGCGGATAATCCAAAAACAGCAAGTAAAATTAACAATGTATCGCACATCGCTGCAGTAATTGTCGCAGGAAAGGCGCGGAAAAGATTCGGCTGCATAGCACCTTGTGTAAAAACAAATACATTTTGAACCCCTAAAGGTAAAATCAATCCAAATGCTAAAATGATTCCGTGTAATAGTGGTTCCATTTCTTCACCCCGCTTTCTAAATCAATCATACTTTGTTATAACTAAAAGAAAACGACCAATTGGATGGATTTTGCACCATCCAATTTTAAAGAGGTGATTTTTTTGGACTGGAAACCAGAACGGAATTCCCATTTAACCCTACAAGAACAAATTGTCAATTGGATGCGGTCTCGCATTGAAAGAGGAGATTGGACGGTTGGCACAAAAATTCCACCCCAACGAAAACTTGCGAGCCAATTGAAAGTAAATCGTAGCACGGTGCAACAGGCGATAGAAGAATTAAAAGCGGATGGCTTATTGGAATCGAAAGTGGGTTCTGGAGTCTATGTGGCGAATCATTCTTGGAATGCCCTGTTAAACAAATCCCAACCGAATTGGAAACAACATATTGAATCGAGTATTCATAAACCAAACATTCATACCATTCAATTGATTAATGAATACGAGCAATACGATGACGTCATTCGCCTTGGAACAGGGGAGTTGTCACCGGAATTACTTCCGACAAAAGAGTTGAAGCAGTCTCTTCAATCAATTTCTCTTGATGCGAAAGTAATCGGCTATTCATCACCTCTAGGGAATGAACGATTGCGAAAGATTTTGTGCGAATATTTACAAAAGCGGGGGATTTATACTTTTCCTGAAAATATCTTAATTGTTTCAGGGGCACTTCAGGCATTGCAATTAATTGCTCTTGGCTTGTTAGAGGAAGGCTCAATCGTATTTCATGAAGATCCATCTTATTTAACTTCAGTGCATCCATTTCAATCTGCGGGGATGCAAATGATCTCGGTTCAGCGAAATCAGCATTTACAAGAAACCCTACAATCTTTAAAAAAGAAAAGGCAGTCTATTTTTTATTGCATTCCCTCATTGCATAATCCAACAGGAATAAATTTTTCAGTGGAAGAAAAGAAACAGTTGTATGAAGTGTGCAATGCTTTGCAAATTCCGATTGTGGAAGATGATGTGTACCATGAATTATTATTTGATTCTCCGACACCGCCGATTAAATCCTTCGATTCTTCAGGACAAGTGCTATACATCGGGAGCGTTTCGAAAACGTTAAGTCCAGGATTACGCATTGGTTGGGTAGTAGGGCCAACGCAAGTAATCCAGAGATTAGCCGATATTAAAATGCAAACAGATTATGGGTCTAGCTCCTTCTCACAAGAAATTGTGGCTCACTGGTTATCAACGGAATTATATGAAAATCATGTTTCATGGCTCCGACATCAACTAAAAGAGAGGGTTGCCTTTGTAGAAAAGATATTGGAAGAAGAGTTTAAAGATATTGCCTCATGGAATAAGTCAGCAGGGGGCTTTTATATTTGGCTTAGGTTCCATCAGCCGATTGTCAATAAAGCTTTCTTTTTAAAACTGTTGAATGAAAAGGTTTTGATTAATCCCGGATATATTTATGCTGCAAACGACTTGCATCATATACGACTTTCATACGCATATGCATCTTTTGATGAATTGGCTAAGGGGTTAGAAATTTTGCGGAAAATCTCTAAAGTTTCGATGAATAGAGGAATAGAAGGAAGCGAATAGGAATTTTAAAATTGGAGCTTTGTTTTTTAGCAAAATTCTCTAAAGAGAATGTTAAATTTTTCAATTATCAATATCCATCCTTTACAAAAAAGAGCGAATCGTTCTCTACATTCGCTCTTTTTTATGGGCTAGTACCCATTGAAATTAAGCATTTCGGGGTTTTCTTACTTCAGCAGGAGGATTGTTGTGGATTACTTGATTAAACTCTTTTGAATATTCTTCCCGTTGATTAGATCTTTTATTCTCCTTTTTATCTTTCTTAAAACTCGTCTTATTTTTCTTCGCCATCCTTATCACCTCCCAAAAATCTTGAATTTAGCGTGCGTCAATTCAATGAAACTATTCCTTCAAAATTTTTCTCTTTAATGCATAGATCCAAAATGATTTCATAGGAATACGAATGAAGAGGTGACAAAGTGATAAAAAGAGCAATTTTTGTCTTCATTGTTCTCATTGTGCTTACAGCATGCCAAAATACGAAAGAATGGACTTTTGTCGGTGAAACGAAAAATTGGCGAGTTGTCTATGAAGTGGTAATGGAGAAAAAACAGGAATCATCAATACTTCAAATCGAATACATCGGGAAGAAACCAATTCCAAAACAAATCGGCTATCGTATAGAAACACCATCCGGTTCTTCCACTGAAATCGGTTTATTAAATGATCAGGGGATCTTAATGATTACAGATGTTTGTGGGGAATGTACAAATGTAAATGAAGAGACGGAAATCAACATGGCCGTTGAATGGGGCAGACAAATTGAATTGTTTACATTACAATTTGAAAAGATTGAAGAGTGATATGTTTGGATGAAATAAAATGAGTCGTTTCTTCCCATGAGAAACGACTCTTATATGTTTACCCCTTTGTTCATGCCATTAAATATCCGTTTCCATTTCAAATCGAGAATACGCAAAATCATACGTAGCTTCTAACATACGATCAGAAATGTTTACAAGCTGAATTGGTTCAAGTCCAAAATACTTCACCAAAAACTGAACCATATTTTTACGCTCTTTATTGCTCAACAAGGCCATCCCCTCCTATGTGATATATAACAATTATATTATATATAAAACTGATATACAACAGATAAACGCCTAATATTTCGTAAAAATTGTGAAAAGTTTATTTTTAAAAGGATGAAGAATAATAAAAGTAGTCCAAATAGGAGGAGTGCAAACAATATGGTGAACCCACTAAATTTCACGCTGTGGGGTGAGAAGTGATGAACATTTTTCGTGGAGACGCTCACAAAATTTATAAGCGGCTTAAAGAAAATCAAGATGCCATTCATGAATCAAAATATTTAAAAGATCTTTATGAAGTTCGAAAATTTTATGAGTCAATTGAAAGCGATGTGTTGCAATTAATTTACTATCGATTAGTAAAAGAGGAAAATGGGTCAGGCATGATTCCGATTTTTGTTTCGTCCATCCCTTTTTTATTTTTAATTTTTTCCGAGCATCTTCAGAAAATCCTGTTTCAAGAAGGAACGCGAAATTGGATGATTTTCATTGTTTGTTATATCACAGGTATTACATTTGCTTTGTTTCTTCATTTTAGGGAAAAGGCATGGGCGTCTTCCCATATTGAAATGATTAAAGATATTTTGGAAGAACGAAAGAACAAACAGCATGACATATAGATGTGAATATCAAGACAAAATCTATCCATAAAAATTACATTTTCCGACATCATAACTTTTCGACAAATTGGCAACATTGTTATCATAAAGAGTTTTTTAGAAAAATAATTAGGAGGAACTTACAATGTCAGAGAAATTAAAAATTGGGATCATTTTAGGAAGTACACGTGAAGGTCGAGTAAGTCCTCAAGTTGGCAAATGGGTAAAAGAAATAGCTGATAATCGTGAAGAAGCGGAATTTGAAATCGTTGATATCGCTGATTACGACTTGCCTTTTTTTGGTACGACAACATCTGATACAGTAGATCCTCGAGTAGCTAAATGGAATGAAAAATTAGCAAGTTTAGACGGATTTATTTTTATTGTGCAAGAATATAACCACAGTATTACAGGGGCTTTAAAGAACGCGCTCGATTTAGCTAGAGAAGTTTGGAATAATAAAGCGGCTGGCATTGTCAGCTACGGTTCTGTTGGAGGAGCACGTGCTGCTGAACATCTACGCGGGATTTTGGGAGAATTAGCGGTGGCAGATGTTCGGACACACCCTGCGTTATCTCTTTTCACTGATTTTGAAAACATGACAAAGTTCAAACCAGCAGAAATGCATACAAAAACTGTAAATGATATGCTCGACCAACTGCTTAAATGGTCCAAAGCTTTAAAAACAATTCGCAATAACTATTAACTTTATAAAATCTGTTCCAGTTCATACAATGGAGCAGATTTTTTATAGCGAAGAAAGCTGTTAGGAGGGGGAGCTTTATTAGGTAAATAGATAGCAACTGCGATTTTTTAAGCAATTACCTACTTTAGGTGAATTGGATTATATCGCTCCAGCTGTTAAAAAAGGAAATACAGAATTATTAGAATGGTTAAATGAAGAAATTGAAAGTTTATATGAAGAAAAATTCTTTACAAAAGCATATGAAGAAACATTAAAACCTGCTTTCGGTGAAACAATCAAGGCGGATGCTGTAGTAGTTGAAAGTAAAGTTGAATAATGTTAAAAAATGCTTGCTGGAGTGTTTTATCCAGCAAGTTTTTAGTCTATCAATAGTTTTCTAATTGTAAAATTTTATGAAAAAATCAAGATAGTTGATAAACCTAGTGCAAGTTTTATATGATAGCAATAAATAAAATCTAAGGAAAAAGAATTTACTAGCAAAGGGGTTCCTTTCCTTTCCTTCGAAAAAAAATAGGGTGGTGGATTCATTGAAATTAGATGAATGGTTAAACAATGGTGTACCAAACATCGCCAATTCATTGCTCGATGTTCATAAACAACACTTTCCAATTGAACAATCTATCGGCTTTGAAGGGCAAGAAAAGATTATTAAAATTTTGAAGAACTTCCGTAAAGTGTTATACCCTTGTTTTTGCGACACCTTTAAAGACGAATTGCGCATTGAGACAAACATTGGGAATCTATTAAGATCAACTGCACTAGATTTAAAAGATATCATTTCGAAAGTGCTCAAAAATAATGGAGAAAGCCAACCGGAAGTAAGAGCAGAAGAAATCGTTGTGGATTTACTCAACAAATTACCTGAAATTCGTGAAATTCTACAAACGGATATTCAAGCGGCTTACAATGGAGACCCTGCAGCTTTATCATTAGAAGAAATTTTATTCAGCTATCCATCCATTACAGCCATTACGATACATAGGATAGCTCACGAATTATACCAAGCAGGTGTTCCAATTATCCCAAGAATTATGTCAGAGCATGCTCATAGTTTAACAGGTATTGATATTCATCCAGGAGCAAAAATTGGCGAGTACTTCTTCATTGACCACGGAACAGGTGTGGTGATTGGAGAAACAAGCACAATTGGTAAAAATGTTAAAATCTATCAAGGTGTAACGATTGGGGCAAAAAGCTTCCCGTTAGATGAAAATGGAAACCCGATTAAAGGAATTAAACGTCACCCAGACATTGGGGATAATGTAGTGATTTACGCGGGAGCAACAATTCTAGGTGGAGATACGAAAATCGGACATGATTCCGTCATTGGCGGTAACATTTGGTTAACTCAATCCGTTCCACCATATTCAAGAATTTACAACTCCCAACCGCTTCCAAATATTAAGCAGAAAAAAGAATAGGATTGTCTATCCCTTAAGCAAACATGATTGCTTAAGGGTTTTTTATATCTTCATGTAGTCTTATGGTCTCAATATTCCAAAAACAAAAACGTGGAAAAAATTGATATTTTATTTGGATACGGGTACAATATTAGAACGAATGTTCTTATCTATCTTTTCAAAAGAATGGAGGCAATTTTTTATGTATGTAACAATTAAAGATTTTATAAGAGAATGGAATTGGGAGGCGAACTTAACGCAAAAGGTTTTGGAAGGGCTAACCGATGAGTCTCTAAAACAAAAAGTTTATCCGGAAGGGCGTACGCTCGGAAGAATTGTTTGGCATTTTACAACTAATATTCCGGAATATTTAGTGCATTTTGGTTTGAGAATAGAATTAGTCGAAAATGCAGATAAAGTTCCTGATTCGGCGAAGGAAATTGCGGATACTTTTAAAGAAGTGAGCGCTCGTGCAGCGAAAGTCATTCAAGAACAATGGACAGATGAATCACTGAAAGAAGTGCAAATTGCTTTTGGAAGAGAAGAAACAAATGCCCAAATATTAATGGGGCTTATTAAACACATTATTCATCATCGTGGACAAGCAACAGTACTAATGAGACAAGCAGGGCTAAAACCGTTTGGCGTTTATGGGCCGCCGAAAGAAGATTGGATTAATCTAGGAGTAGAGGAACCACCACTATAATTTCATAGGAGGATTTTAAGATGGTATTGAAAAAAATTTCACCAGAAGAATTGTTCCAAAGAATGCAGCAAGGTGAGCAACTCACGATTTTAGATGTTCGAGATCAAGAGAAATATAATACCTTCCATATTGAAGGGGAAAACATCCAATCACTTAATATCCATAAAACAGAGATTTTCGAGTTAGAAAATAATCAAGATAAAAACATATCAGCTTTACCTGAGAAAGGCGAAATCATTGTCACTTGCACAACAGGCAATTCTGCAACAAAATGTGCAAACATTCTATCCAAACATGATTATGATGTAGTTGTATTAGATGGGGGACTCACAGCTTGGAAGGATTATATAAAGAAGTAAGTCGTAAGACGTTTTAATGTTGTATAGTAGCTGTGGGTATTGGATTGGCTTTCTGAAAAGTTTGCTTTTTTGGTGGATTTACATTGAGGATAGAAGTTAATGTATCTGAAAGGAGGATATGCTATCCTGTCTTGGAAGCACTTTGGCAGGATAGTTTATTATTTTGGCGCGCCCATTTCATCTTTAGTATTACAAGATATCCACTAAGAGTGAAATTGGCAATCAACCAAAAAAGGATATCGGGTCATGTGATAATAGTCAAAGTCATGACAATAATAGTCAATCATCAAGAGATAATGGCCAAATTTGTGAACATAATAGTCAATCGAAAAAAATCTACACTTGAAAAGAGAGATAATAGTCAGAATCGAGCTGATAATAGTCAAGCTCCAAAAGATAATAGTCAAACTTGCGTATATAATGGCCAATCGACAAAAAATGGCTTTCGGGGCATGTGATAATAGCCAAAGTCATGACAATAATAGTCAATCATCAAGGGATAATAGCCAAACCTGTAAACATAATAGTCAATCGATTAATTTCATAATAGCCAAGTAAAAGGGCGAATGAGAAAGCTGATCTCTTCATCACTTTCTACATTCGCTCTATCACTTATATCAATTAATTCCCCAACGCTTGTAGTGGAGCTGGAATGCGTCCACCTCGGCGAATGATTTTTTCAGAGCTAAATGGATTTACTCCCATCACAGGTGCTCGTCCAAGCAGGCCGCCAAATTCCACCATTTCGCCTTCTTTTGCACCAGGGACAGGGATGACGCGAACGGCTGTTGTCTTTTTATTAATCATACCAATAGCCGCTTCATCTGCAATCATTGCAGAAATGGTACTAGCAGGTGCGTCTCCCGTAATGGCAATCATATCAAGCCCTACTGAACATACGCATGTCATCGCTTCTAACTTTGATAAGCTTAGAGCACCTTCTTCAATACCACGAATCATACCGTTATCTTCACTAACTGGGATGAAGGCACCGCTTAATCCACCCACATAGGAAGAAGCCATCGCTCCGCCTTTTTTCACTGCATCGTTCATTAATGCAAGGGCGGCGATTGTGCCGTGTGTACCAACACGTTCCAAACCAATTTCTTCTAAGATTTCAGCAACACTGTCGTTCATCGCATTTGTTGGTGCCAGTGACAAATCCATAATGCCGAATGGGACCCCTAAGCGTTTTGCTACTTCTCGGCCAATTAATTCACCAGCGCGGGTAATTTTAAATGCGGTTTTCTTAATAATATCTGCCACTTCACCTAAGTCCGCATCTGGATAACGCTTTAGTGCATTCAACACAACTCCTGGTCCGGAAACTCCGACATTCAACACAACTTCTCCTTCACCGGATCCGAGGAAAGCTCCTGCCATAAACGGATTATCTTCTACAGGGTTGCAGAACACAACAAGCTTTGCACAGCCGAGACCCGATTTATCTTTTGTAAGCTCTGCTGTTTCTTTAATGATTTCACCTAATTGACGAACTGCATCCATATTGATGCCGGCTTTTGTTGTTCCAACAGAAACGGATGCACAAACTCGCTCCGTGACTGCTAGAGCTTCTGGTAGGGCATCAAATAATACTTGGTCTCCCTTCGCAATTCCTTTATGCACGAGGGCCGAAAATCCACCGATAAAGTCAATACCGAGGGTTACAGCAGCACGGTCTAATGTTTTGGCAAGTTCCACTGCTTGATCTTTTGTTGCATTGCCTAGAAGATCTGCAATTGGGGTCACGGCAATACGTTTATTAATAATAGGGATGCCGTATTCTTTCTCCACTTTTTCAGCTGTTGTCTTTAAATCTTTTGCGTAGTGAGTGATTTTATCATAAATTTTTTGATTCATTTTATCGAAATCGGAATTTGCACAGTCTCTGAGATTAATCCCCATCGTAACTGTACGGATATCCAAGTTTTCAGTTCGAACCATTCGGATGGTTTCCATCATTTCTTGAATTTCAAAATTCATATTTGCACGTCCTTTCACACACGATGCATTGCTTGGAAAATTTCTTCAAGTTGTACAGTAATGACAACGCCAATTGATTGACCAAGTTCATTAAGTTCTTGTTGTAGAGTTTCAAGATTAGGTAAATCGGTCACATCAATCACCATCATCATTGTGAAGAAATCTTGTAAAATCGTTTGGCTGATATCCAAAATGTTGATGTTTCGATCTGCAATCACAGTCGTTACTTTTGCGATAATGCCAACTTGATCTTTTCCAATGACACTTACAATTGCTTTTCTACGTTCACTCATTTGTTTCACCTCAATTGATGTAATAAAAAAAGAGATTGGCTTCCCAATCTCAAACACAAAAGAATAATAAGGTTTATCATTCTTCTGTCCTTTTGCCTGAGATTGTGAATCCTTCGGCGCCACAAAACGTGGTCTCTCCAGAAGCTGCTCCTGCGTGTAGTTTTACCCACAGCATTCATCGCTACACCTATTCAGTTCCAATACTAAAAGATACTAACACCTTTGGAACAATTGGTCAACAAAAAATATATTGAAATTTTTCATAAAAAGGAAAATTCAATCTATGATTCAAAATGTAGATTAAATGTTTTTTTCGTAAAGAAGAGGGAATATATGAAATAAAACATGAGATTCATAAATGGAAGGATTGACAAAAAAATAAGTGCATGATATATTTATCTCGAATTCAAAATAAATTAATTCGAAATAAATATTCATATATATCTTGAATTCAAAATAGGATAATATGGGAGGTATGAAAATGGCGAAGTGGGTTGTTGATAAATCACACTCAGAAATTAGTTTTGAAGTAAAGCATATGATGGTGTCAAAGGTGAGAGGGCATTTTGATTCTTATACGGCTGAAATTGAAGCGGAAGATTTAACGGATCTGACAACTGCTACAATTGCATTTACCTTTGATGTTGCGAGCATTAATACAAAATCAGAAGATCGCGATAATCATTTAAAATCTGCAGACTTTTTTGATGCGGAAAAATATCCAACAATTACGTTCCAATCCAAAGTGATTACGAAAACAGATGATAACGAATTTGAAGTGACAGGGGATTTAACAATTAAAGATGTAACAAAACCAGTCACATTCGAAGTGGAGTACAATGGTAAAGGGAAAAACCCTTGGGGCGTGGAAGTTTACGGATTCGAAGCGGAAGCAAAAATCAACCGTGAAGAATTCGGGCTTACATGGAACGCTGCCCTTGAAACAGGTGGCGTATTGGTAGGAAAAGACATTAAAATAAAAGCAGAATTAGAAGTGAACCCTGCAAGCTAATTAGTGGGGGAAGAAGAGGGTGTCTAGAAAGCGAAAACTTTCCAGACACCCTTACTTTTTGATAATAATTTTTCTTTTACCGAACATTACTCCGGCGGGAAACATATCTTCGTCGCAAAGGTGTTGACTCAAATAGAGAACTTTTATTAATTATGAAGGAAAGAAAAAGCTTATTGTTTTAAAATGATGCTCAAGCGAAAAAAAGCTTGTTGCACTCATGGCAACAAGCTTTTTGATTCTATTTTTTATTCAATACACTATGCGTCCTTCCATACACAAAATACACTAATAAACCAATAATCATCCAGATAAGACAAGTAAACATTGTGAATGTAGATAATTGGACGATCATGAAAATACAAAGGAGGCAAGAAAGAATTGGCACAATTGGGAACAATGGTACTTTAAATCCTTCTTTTAATCCATCAATTTTCATTTTTCTAATAAAGATAACGCCAATCGATACAGCAGCAAAAGCAATCAATGTACCGATATTCACAAGTTCTGCCAACTTATCAATCGGAATAAAACCAGCGAATAAAGATACAAATATTGCATAAATCCATGTATTTTTTAACGGGATTTTACGGCGAGGGTGAATTTCTGATAACACTTTTGGAAGCATTCCGTCACGAGCAAAGGAGTACACTAAGCGAGTACCTCCGTAAAGCATAACGAAAATCACCGTCATCATACTAATGACTGCTCCGAGCGAAATAACACCAAATACCCAATCAAGATTTTTCATTTCCATCGCATAAGCAACAGGATTTCCTACATTCAATTCTGTATATGGAACCATCCCTGTTAACACAAGGGAAACGGCTACATATAAAATTGTACAAATCACGAGCGTTCCGATAATTCCAATTGGCATGTTTCGCTGTGGATTTTTTACCTCTTCAGCAGCGGAAGATACCGCATCAAAACCTAAATAAGCAAAGATTACTAGTGCCGCTCCTGATAAAATCCCACCAAAACCAAATGGCATAAATGGTTGCCAGTTGTCAGGCTTCACATAAAACATTCCAACAAGAATAAAGAGTAAAATAATCCCTAGTTTAATGAAAACCATGATTTTATTTAATCGGTTAGACTCTTTCATTCCTAATGATAGGAAGGAAGCTAAAAGTAAAATAATTATAATGGCTGGTAAATTGATATATGTTCCGTTTGCTGGACTGAATGGACCTGATAATGCTTGCGGTACGTGAATGCCAAATCCTTCAACAAGAGATTGAAAGTAAGCAGACCAACCAGTTGCCACTGCTGCAACAGCTAAACCATACTCAAGCAAAAGACTCCATCCGATTATCCAAGCGATTAGCTCGCCAAAGATCACATAGGAATATGTATAGGCACTACCAGCTACTGGAATCGATGAAGACAATTCCGAATAACATAAGGCTGAAAAAGCGCATACAATTGCTGCCAAAATAAATGAGAAAACGATGGCAGGACCTGCATGAACAGCAGCTACAGTACCTGGTAAAATGAAAATCCCTGTTCCGACAACTGCTCCAACACCAAGAGCGATTAAATCAAATGAATTCATTGTTTTATTAAACTGTGATGTGCCTTTTTGATTCAATAATTCGCTTAAAGATAATTTTCGAAATAATTGATTTTTCATAGCTCATTCCATCCTATTTTGATATAATAATTTATTTATTGGTGATTTTTATTACTTAAAAATAAAATCGAATAAAGTATAGCACTTTTTCGCGTTGAAGTGTTGAAGAATCAAAAAGTTATAATTTTTAATTAATTAACAAATTTCTGATTATTATATCAATTTTTATTATTGTAATATAACAATATAAATTATTCCCATCCTTATTAAGTTGTCCTACATTTTAAAAACATATTCAAAGCATGTGAAGCATATCTAGTAAGGTTCTCTCATACAATGGGGAAAGTGTAATTAACTTGATAGAACATTATTATAAAAGGGAGAATCAAAATATGAACATATTTATATGGATGGGGATATTTTTATTGCTATTTGGCGTTTATTTTTCAAAATGGACAGCCTTCGCACTAATTATTTCCATTGTCGGATGCACGGTCATTTTTGGGGGATTTATCTTAAAAGAACGGCAAAAAATAATGAAAAAAAGCCATTAAAACAATGGCTCCTAGTTTAATCGATAAATAATAAAACGTTCTTGCCAATTTTTTTCGTGCAATGTAGGAATGGGAATTTCCATTACTTTTTCAAAAGGAGTGTAATGATTTATATAATCGATGTAGTCATTTGATGGATAGTATAAAATTACGTCCACAGGTCGCTTTTTCTCTTCGATTGAGAGCATGATATGATGTAGCACTTTCATAAATATCTGCAAGGAAAAAGGGTTGAAAAAATAAAATTTATTTTCTGTCGGTTGAATTGGGTAATCTTGAGCGAAACAGCGGAGAAACTGGATTTTATCTTCCTTTTTTTTAAACTTCTTGCAATATCGTTCTCGGTTTTTCATTGCTTCTTTTATGAATTGCTCGTTCATGTCGATACCCAAGACAGACGCATTTGTTTTGTAGTGGAGGAAAATGCTTAATCTCCCTAATCCACAGCCAAAATCGACAATGGAGTCGTTCTCGTTGATTTGATAATTTTTTAGCAATTCTTCTAAGGCAGAATAAGGAGTGGGTTCATAGCGATTATAATGAATGGATTGATAGATACCGTTATTCGATCCACAAGTTTCAATATGGAGGAAGCGATCATATTCTGTTTCGTTCATCATTATTCTCCCATCTTTATAAGGTGTTTTTTAGTATATCGAAGAGGTGAAAAGGTGTACATCCTTTTAGTTGGTTTGTCAAAGTTTATTCACGATGAAAAGAGTAGAACATAGTATAATATAATTAATTAACGGTTTACATAGTGAAGGAGTGCGCACATGTTCAAAAAATTATTCGGTCGAAAAAGTGAACCTTTCAAACATAGAGTTGAATTTTGTGTATCGAACAAGGCTTATTGCCATCCAGATGTATACGATGAGTTGGAACAGAGAGAAGATGTAATAGTGGAAGATACAGGGTGTAATTCCTATTGTGAAATTTGCGACGGTCATTATTATGCCCTTGTTAATGGCGAGCCAATTTCAGCAGACAACGCAAAAGAGTTATTAGAAAAAATCGATGAAGAAATCAAGTTGAATCCGATTGAGTGAAGAGCCGCAATTTGAAGAAGCAAACAGGTGGTTTACAGTTTTCTTCGATGAATACAGAATTCCTCTAGAAGTAACAGTTCAACCGTTTTTGCATATATCAAAAGTGAACGAATCTTCTGCAACGGAGGGAAGGAAATGGGTTATTATCCCATGGGTTATGGATTTGAGCAGATCTTAATCAATATTTTATATTATTTAGGTGTCTTCATTATTATTGCAACAATTGTTTGTGTCATTTACGGCTTCATATACAGTTTGATATTCGGGGCGGGCGTTTAAGGAATTTCCTTAAGCGTTTTTTTATTTGATCGAAAAATGACAATCACATGACGATTTTCGTAAAATCCTATTTTTATAGAAAAGATGTTATACAATAAAGATGTAAACGGAATACATCTTTAAGTTCAGCAAACTGTTTGGAGGAATAGTTTATGGAACAAAATGAAAAAGCAGAACGTCTAAAAAATATGTTAGATGGAGAATTACAACCATTGCATGAAAAAATTGATCGGCTTGAAGATGAAGTGAAATCCTTGCAAGAAGACATAAAAAGCCTAATGAAGTTGCTTTCATCAAAGGAATAATTTTTCCGACTTTACACAAATTATAGCTACAACTTTAACCTCATAACCTCTCTTTTCTAAAAGGCTGTCCGTAAAGACCGTTAGCGGTTTGCGGTTCAGCTTTTTTTAAGCCATTTTCTCTCTTGTAATGAAATACAAGCTATTCTTCCCCCAAGTCAATTTCATTCTCATATGCAAGATGTGTTTTCTCCCAGAAACGAAAATTCCTATCAATTTATTGAATTTTTTCTCCTCACAAACAATAGTATATATCTAAGCATTTTCGTTTTATCTCGCACAGAAAAGCTAGTTCATCTTCTTTCAATAAATTTATTCAACATTCACCTTTTGTTAATTTTTACGTTACTATAAGGTGGAAATCCAATAAAATATGCTCTGCAAATAAAATTAGAGAAATTATGACATAATTTCAACAAATTTATAAAAATTATTCATTTTAATTATTACTTTTTAACCTTAATTATTGCTTTTTGTTAATATGATATTATAAAAATAGTAAAAAATTAGTGTTATTTCCAAGAGCGCTTAAGTATGGATAATAGAAAAATGGTATTTTTTGGATATTTTTCGTTTTCTGTAAAGGAGCATTAATGATTTATGGATGATAAAACAAATGTTTCGTTCAATGTTGAACAGCAAATTGACATACAAAGTTTGGCTGAAGAATTGAAAGAATTAAAAGAACTGAAATATGCATTAGATAAATCCTCTATTGTCGCTATTACGGATGCACAAGGAAGAATTACATATGTCAATGAATTATTTTGTGAAATTGCCCAATATTCTCGAGAAGAATTAATAGGGAAGACTCACCGTGTCATCAATTCTGGTTTTCATTCAAAAGAATTTTTTAAACAAATGTGGAGTGAAATAGGGAAGGGGAACATATGGAGAGGCGAAATAAAAAATAAAAAGAAAGATGGCTCTTATTATTGGGTCCATGCGACTATTGTTCCTTTTTTAAATGAGAAAGGAAAACCATATAAATATCTCTCCATTCGAACAGATATTACGAAAGAAAAAGAATTGGAAGAAGAACTAGAACGAAGCTACAAAAAATATGAGTTAATCGCCGAACATTCCGACAACTTTGTAGCGTTAGTTGATGCAGATGGTGCTTTTCATTACGTCTCTCTAACATTCCAAATACTACTACATTATGATTTAAAATCATTAGAAAAACAAAATTTATTTAATTTAATTCACTTGGAAGATTCAGAACTGTTAAAAAAGGAAATCCAAAAATTATTGAATATGTCCAGAGGGAAATCTTCGCGTAAGTTGGAGTTTCGATTGCTCCATGGTGATGGAAGATACATTGATGTGGAAGCGACGATTAAAATCATTCATGATGATGAAAATCCGTTAAACAATTTAGTATTAATTGTCATGAGCGACATAAGTGTTCGTAAAGAAGTAGAGCAGAATCTTTATCGCTTAGCCTATCACGATAGTTTAACAAATTTCCCTAATCGTCCAACTTTTATGAATGAGCTTCGATCGTATGTTATGGATGTTCGATTAACGAATAAAAAATTTTCTATCTTATTCATTGACTTAGATAATTTTAAATTAATCAATGAACAACTTGGGCATGATAATGGGGATTTAGTCATTGTGAAAGCTGCTGAAAACATTCGAGAATCGATTCGAGAGATCGATTTAGTGGCTCGAATGGGCGGTGATGAGTTTATTGTACTGTTGCGTGATATTAAAGACGAACAAGATACTATTAACATAGTGAATAACATAATTGAGAAGTTTCAAAAACCCATTGTTGTAAACGGAAAGGACCATGTATTGACTTGCAGTATTGGAGTGGCTTCATATCCTGAACATGGCACAACACCGGAAGAGCTTATTAAAAACGCAGATTCTGCTTTAACTCAAGTAAAACAAAACAGTAAAAACAATTATGCTGTTTACAATAAAAAATTGGAGAATATGTCCTTAGAGCGACGCATAATTGAGAATGCTATGCGAAAAGGATTAAACGAACATCAATTCTTTTTAGAATATCAACCAAAATTCAATATTCATAGTGATGAGATTGTCGGTATGGAAGCGTTGGTTCGATGGAATCATCCAGATTTAGGAACAATTCCTCCAGGGAAATTTATTTCTCTTGCTGAAGAAACAGGCTTAATTATTCCATTAGGGGAATGGATTTTAAATGAAAGCTGCAAACAAGCAAAAGAGTGGCAAGAAAAAGGTTTCGGGCAGTTAATTGTATCTGTCAACGTTTCGGTTCGTCAATTGCAAGATCCAAAATTCGTTCAACAGGTAGAGCGAGTGTTGAAGGAGACCGGATTTAATCCGAAATTGCTTGAGTTGGAAGTGACGGAAAGTATTTTTGCAGATTTAAATTGCATAACTCCGATATTGAAACGCCTTCGCAGTCTTGGAATTCATATCTCGGTGGATGATTTTGGCACGGGATATAGCTCATTAAGCTATATTAAGCATCTTCCAATTGACACGTTAAAGGTAGATGCTTCATTCGTTAAGGATATTCATAAAAATGAGGAGAGTAAGGCCATTGTAAGAGCAATTATTAATTTGGCAGAAACAATTGGGTTAAAAGTAATTGCGGAAGGGATAGAAATTGAAGAGCAAGTGAGAGCGCTTCGCAATGATGGTTGTATCTTTGGACAAGGCTATTTTTATAGCCGTCCATTGAGAAAAGAAGCATTTGAAGAATATATCCGTAGTAAAGGTTTTATTACATCTTAATCAAGTAATATAGTTTGATTGTACAAAATTTGTCCTGCGATATCTTTAATCGCAGGATTTTTTTTGCGTTTTCATCTTTGTTTTATATGAAAATAATTTTGTCTTACTTTATAAGAATAAAGAAACTGAAATATTAATAGAAATTCTCTGTTAAAATACTATTTTATAAAAATAGTTCATCAAATAGCATTTCTATATAAAATTTAGTTAGTTTTTTCTAAATATTCTTTTAACAATTGTTAAAAAAAGTATTATACTATTTTAATAACAGAAAAATTTTTCTGAATATTCAACAAAATATTGGAGGCTTTACTATGACAGAAATAACAGTAGAATTAACAGACAAACCGAAAGAAAAGCCAGCTCCGGACGAACTTGGCTTTGGACATTATTTTACTGATCACATGTTTATAATGGATTATACAGAAGGGAAAGGATGGCACGACCCCCGCATTGTACCTTATCAAAAAATTTGTCTAGAGCCATCCAGTATGGTATTCCATTATGGCCAAACAGTGTTTGAAGGTTTAAAAGCGTATCGTACACCAGATGGAGAAGTTCAGTTATTCCGCCCGGATGCAAACTTTAGACGATTAAATCATTCCAATGAACGATTAGTCATCCCACCAGTGGATGAAGATCTTGCATTAGAAGCGCTAAAAAAATTAGTGGATATTGACCGGGATTGGGTACCGGATGCACCAGGAACTTCTTTATACATCCGTCCATTCATCATTGCAACTGAGCCGTTTTTAGGTGTACATCCTGCTAAAAACTATTTGTTTATGATTATCTTGTCTCCAAGCGGTTCTTATTATAAAGAAGGCATTAATCCATTAAAAATTATGGTAGAAGAGCGATATGTTCGTGCAGTAGTGGGTGGAACAGGTGAAGTAAAAACAGGTGGTAACTATGCAAGCTCCTTAATTGGACAAATTAACGCTGAAAAAGAAGGTTACTCTCAAACATTATGGTTGGACGGTGTTGAAAAACGCTATATTGAAGAAGTAGGGAGTATGAACATCTTCTTCAAAATTGATGGTAAAGTCATTACGCCAGCGCTTACAGGAAGCATCTTACCTGGTATTACGCGTGATTCGATGATTAAAGTATTACAATCTAAAAATATTCCAGTAGAAGAACGACGCATTTCAATTGATGAAGTAGTGGAGGCTGCTCAAAACGGAACGCTCGAAGAAGTATTTGGGACAGGCACTGCCGCGGTGATTTCACCAGTAGGGGAATTAAAATATTTAGACCATCGCATCATCATAAATGATGGAAAAATCGGCGAAGTATCTCAAATGCTCTATGATACGTTAACGGGCATCCAATACGGAAGAATTGAAGATCCATTCGGATGGACTGTACGCGTATAATTTAATTTAATTTAATTTTACTCGCACCTTTCGCTAAGGTGCGAGTTTTTCAGTTTTCATCTTGTGCATTTTCAACGGTAAATATATTGAGGAGTTTGACTATTATCTTTTAGGATTTGACTATAAAGTTCTAGCATTTGACTATTATCGTTTCTTACGGAAGCCAATTTTTTTGGTTGGCAAATATATTGAGGAGTTTGACTAATATCCTTTGAGATTTGACTATAAAGTTCTAGCATTTGACTATTATCGTTCCTTGGGGGAACCGATTTTATTCGGTTGGCAAATATATTGAAGTGTTTGACTAATATCTTTTGGGATTTGACTATAAAGTTCCAACCTTTGACTATTATAGTTCCTTACGAGAGCCGATTTTGTTTGGTCGGCAAATATATTGAGGAGTTTGACTATTATCCATTGAGATTTGACTATAAAGTTCTAGACTTTGACTATTATCGTTCCTTGGGGGAGTAGATTTTTTTCGGTTGGCAATTATATTGCAGACTTTGACTAATATCGGATGAAGAATGGCTATTATTGTCGCTGCTTTGACTATTATCTCTTATAACAAGTAAGGCAAATTTTATAAAAGAAAGGGGATTGTCTAAAATGCCAACGATACCTATTTATCAAATAGATGCATTTACAAGTGAACCATTTAAAGGGAATCCAGCAGCGGTCGTTCCTCTTGAGAATTGGCTTTCAGATGAAATAATGCAACAAATTGCGGCGGAAAATAATTTATCAGAAACAGCTTTTGTCGTTCATCAACAAAATGAAGAATACGAGTTACGTTGGTTCACACCGAAAACTGAAATCGATTTGTGTGGACATGCTACATTAGCAACAGCATTTGTCATTTTTCAATATCTTAACCGGTCCATGACACAAGTAAAATTCCATACAAAAAGCGGTATCTTAACCGTGACAAAGAATGGTTCCTTGTTAACGATGTCGTTTCCATCTCGGGAAGGGCAGCCTTGTGAAATTCCAGAAGCTCTTGTGAAAGGTTTAGGCAAAAGACCGAAAGAGGTGTATGTAGCTAGGGACTATTTAGCGGTGTTTGATACAGAAGAAGAGATTCGAAATCTAAATATCAATGTGGAAGAATTAAAGAAATTAGATGCTTTCGGCGTAATTGTGACTGCGAAGGGGAAAGAGGTTGATTTCGTTTCTCGATTTTTTGCACCAAAGGCTGGAATAGATGAAGATCCGGTGACAGGTTCCGCCCATTGCACATTGGTTCCTTATTGGAAAAGAGTTTTAAAGAAAGGGGAGTTCACAGCGTTGCAATTGTCCTCCCGTGGAGGAAAACTTTTGTGTAAAGATGTAGGAGATGAAATTCAAATATCCGGCGAAGCGGTTGTTTATTTAGAGGGGAAAATATTTATTTGATGGAAGAAGGTTATTAGGATGCAAAGGGGGAAAAAACCCCCTTTTCCAGTTAGATATTTTGAAAACGGCCATTCATATGGAATACTAGAACGGCACTTGCCTTATACTTGAATTCTTTCTTTTCCACTTACCTTATGATTTATCATGAGAGGAATCAATAAATATAACGCATACGCAAAAGACATCCATGCAGTAAATGCAATAACTTGCGAATCATCTAATTTCGGAAAAACGATATGATGAAAGGATAACGAAAATGTATCTAATACTAAACCAATCATAGTACCGATTAATCCAAACTTTAATGGTGCATTATTGGTCTTATCAAAGATATGATAAACATAAGTTACACCCCACAATAAAGCTGCAGTTCCAACTAATAATAGGATAGTGCTAATCAAAAACTTACTCGTACTTGGGCTAAAGAGAACATATTCACCGAAAAATCTGAAAAATAATGTGGCAAATAACCAAACTGCCAACCCCCACATAGCTGTGAAGAAGTAATTTTTCATTATTTCCCCTCCATACCTTTCAAATGACTAAGCCCATTAATGAAATGCTCGAGTTCTTTGTATATTTGATCAATAGGCAAGTCTTTTTGTAATAATGCTTGCAATGCCAATCCATCCACTACAGCATTTAATAAAATCCCCCATGTTTCAAAAGAAACGCCTTTTATTGGTGATTCCATCCACAAGTTTGATAATTTCTCGGACAGAGTTTTATTTTCTAACTGGATGATTTCGCCAAGTTTACTTCTTATCTCATCGTTGTTAAAACTGGAAGCAACCAATGAAATAAATAATTTATGGAAAAACGATTCATATGAACAACGACTTTTTGCTGATGCAATCGCTTGCTCCATCATATTTTCTTTATTCTCCGCTATTTCCCGCCAGCTGTTGTCACAAATGTCCTGAACAATATCAATTAACAATTGTTCCTTCGTTCTAAAATGGTAGTAAATTGTGCCTTGTGTTACACCTGCCGTCTCAGCCACTGCTCTTAAGGTGAAATTTTCAATCCCTTTATTCACTAAACATTCCTTCGCATATTTAATCAGTTCACTTTTACTGATACCATTAGGTTTTGCCATTTCATCACCCCATCTTAGTTATTCAACTAACTAACTTAACATTATAATAACAACGAATATAAAACATGACAATCAACTTGTTAAATATTTTGCTTATCAATTTATATACGTATATCTTTAAGAGGGATAATTCTTTATGTATATCATTCCTGAAAATTACAACTAAACACCCAAAAATAAATACTAAAGTTGGAATTAGGATTCCTATATCGAAAGCAATTAATAGAACGGATAAACCCATTAAAACTCCTCCAATATAAGAAATCCAATTCCACATTGATTTATCCCCCTTATTATTAATTTTACAATAAATCCCTAAAAATCCAGAACCCATACAATTTCATCCTAGGAGTAGTTTATTGCTTTTTCGATTGAAATAGTAGGCAGTAAAAATCTATAATTACTAAAAGTTTACATGAAGGTGATAAAGTGAAATTTCGTTTGTTCATTATAGTATTAGCAACTATAATATTAGCTGCTTGTAACAATCAAGAGACTAAGAGTAATACGATTAAGCAAAAAAATTTATCCGATGAAGAACGCAACAGGTTAATGGCAGCAGTTGGGGGAAAGATTTTTCATTATGAATACAAAGCGGAAAAGGAAAAATTATTGCGGGTATGGGTGGAACGTTATGAATACGGAAATTTAGTTGAGCAGGCTGGAGACATCGAGGGAATCATTGAAAATGAAGAGGAGAAATTCTCGTTTATTTTCTAGAAAATCTTGAGTGGGAACACTATTATTTGCGTAGTGCAATTATCAATGAAACAGGTCATTCTATGTCGAGTAGCCATATTTCCAAACCGGGTGAAACTTTAGAAGTGGGATCTTGGAGTTCGATTGTCAGTGATGAGGTTCCTCTGACAGAGGATGTAGTATTAGGGTATATGGGACTTTTTGAAGCACATGACGGGAGCTCGATAAGTGTCCGTACTAGTCAATCACCTCCTCAAGAATTGGTTGAGGAGAATACACATATTCCTGTACTTTACCTCATTCGAGCTTCATTAACGGATGATACCGACTTGGACGTCGAGTAGGAAGGTGGAATGATGATGAAGCGTTCGGAAAAAACATTAAGAGTTTGTGAGAAGGGTCATCGATATTATAAAAGCAGTGATTGCAACACTTGTCCAACTTGTGAAGCAGAACGAAAACCAACAGAGGGTTTCTTAGCTGGATTTTCCGCCCCGGCAAGAAGAGCACTTGAAAGCCAGGGGATTACAACTGTTGAAGAACTTTCGAAATATACGGAGAAAGAAATCATGTCCCTTCATGGCATTGGTAAAACTGCGCTTCAGAAAATGAAAGAGGCTTTAGATGAAGCGGGATTAAGTTTTAGTAAGGAATAATTTTAATCTTGAAATTTTTTCCATTTGTCATCGTAAATAAATGAACACTCTCTAATATCGGGCTTTATTTTAAAATTTTTTCTCATCGTCGACTTCACAAACAATTGCATTCGATGAAATTTCCGCATGGTCGTTACTTTTCATTATTATTGCTGCTTCAATTGCCTTCTAAAAATTCAGAAAGGGGAGTAAAAAATGGATATCAATCAATTAAAAAAAGCAATTTCAAATCTCAGCGAGCAGGAAGTCAAAAGTTTATTACATTTGATTATGATCCGTTCTGAACATATTGATGAAGACTTCCCAGAATTTATGCAATCCTTGAAAAACGCCCTTATTAAAAGAGAAAAAACACCGAACATGAAAAATCCTGAAACCATCCATATAGTATTCGGTGCTTCTGCAGCTGGTGGTTTGAAACACGCTTTTAAAGATCAACAAACAGAGGAAATCATCGAATTACCGGATTATTTTGCAGAAGGTCCATTGAAACATTATCATACCCCAGAAGGTTTCGAACAACGTTATCAATGGTTTAAAGAAAACTATCAGTGGGATTCAGAGCATGCAGAGTGGTACAAATTTAAAATGAAAGAAGCGTTTGAAAAAATTCAATCGATTAACCCTGAGCAGCGAGTGGTGATTTGGACTTCTTCAAATGCAAGTGAACAAACAGGATTACGCCTAGTGCTTTATTTATTGAAAGAAAAAACAAATGCGGTATATAAAATCAATACGTATGAAGCTTATCACAAACTTTACAAAGGAAAAGAAGAAGATTTTCCTCGCCATACGGGAGAATTAAATATTGAACAGTTGCGTGCATGTTACGAACTTGTAAAAATGAAGGAATTGACGGTAGAAATGCGCCATTCTTTAGCAAAAGAAGGGGAACAATTATTCACTTCCGAGTCGATTTTACGAACGTATAAAAATGGGCAAATTTTGAGCGCTGAAAGTAATCGGGATGACGAGTTCATCATTGAAAAATTGAAGGAGATTCATGAAACGCAAGGGAAAAAGGATTTCCTTAAAGCTGCTAGATTAATTGGAGAAGTGCTTGGTCATATGCAGCAGCATACGAGCTATGAATGGCTTGAGTACCGCTTGCGCCAATTAATTGCCGAAGGGAAAGTAGAATATCAAGGTGAACTCCGAGGCATGAGATATTATGAGGTCAAATTGAAGGAAGCGCTTGTTGGTTAAAGCATGTTTATACATGCTTTTATTATTATAGGGTGGCGTTATTTTATTGCTCTTCATTGTATGAATTTGTGATGATGCAAGTATTTAGCGGTAAACCGCAAGTAATTATCAAGTGTTTGAATAAAGTTCAGTTCATTTTATCGCTCAGATTCATTTAATGAATTTAAGTCTCTCCGCAAACAATAACAAGAGGAGGAGGGCAAAATGAAAACAGCGGTCTTTTTAGATCGAGATGGCGTTATTAATGAAGTGCTTACAGAGAGAGTAAAATTCGTAAATAAACCAAAAGATCTTTACTTTTTACCGGGCGTACCGGAAGCTATTCGAAAACTAAATGAACATTTTGATTATATTTTCGTGGTGACGAACCAAGGAGGCGTTGGGCTTGGATTTATGAGAGAAATCCAGCTTCAAAAGGTTCATGAGCATATGGTGAATGAATTGAAAAAACAAGGGGCAATTATACATGATGTTGTCTATTGTCCACATAAACCGAAAGCTGGATGTGCCTGTCGCAAACCAGGTTCTAAAATGATTGAAGATTTGGCTGAAAAATATAACGTGGACCTGCCCAAATCTTACATGGTGGGGGATACGGATACAGATATCCTAGCAGGGAAAAATGCAGGTACAAAGACGGTTTTTATTGGAGACGAGGAACCTTTAGCCGATGCAACCTTTCCGAATTTATTGACTGCAGTCGATTGGATAATCAAGGATTCAAAATTGCATTAATATGAGAGATGCGAATATTTTATTGAAAGCTGCAAGTAAATGGGCGCATGTCGCAAGTATTTGATTAATTGCCAAACTACCTTCGCTCGATACCGCATGAATTTGTTCATCACATATCCTAAATGCGAAGAAAGTATAAACCGCCACTTACTTGCAAAAATAAAAAAGAAAAAAGGAACGATTCAAATGCAATTAAAACCTGGATGGAATTTCCATAACAGTTATGCAACATTACCACCCATTTTCTATACACAACTAAACCCTACACCAGTAGCATTTCCCAAGCTGGTTGTTTTCAATGAATCTCTTGCTGAAGAATTGAATTTGAATAGTGATGCACTGCAGACAGAAGAAGGGGTTGCTACATTTGCGGGTAACAAAATACCGGAAGGAGCGGAACCGCTCGCTCAAGCTTATGCAGGGCATCAATTCGGTTATTTCACTATGTTGGGCGATGGACGAGCCATTCTTTTAGGAGAGCATGTGAATACTCAGAATCAGCGCTTTGATATACAGCTAAAAGGTTCGGGGAGAACGCCATATTCCCGCGGCGGTGATGGACGAGCAGCTCTTGGACCAATGCTTCGAGAGTACATTATTAGTGAAGCGATGCATGCCCTTGGGATTCCTACAACGAGAAG
This sequence comes from Ureibacillus thermosphaericus, assembly GCF_012396605.1. GTDB lineage: Bacteria > Bacillota > Bacilli > Bacillales_A > Planococcaceae > Ureibacillus > Ureibacillus thermosphaericus. The sequence continues at coordinate 69,294 of NZ_JAAXPW010000002.1, read as the reverse complement.
TTTAGCCGTTATCACAACAGGGGAAACGGTCATTCGAGAACAACTGCTTCCAGGTGCTATTTTAACAAGAGTGGCTTCAAGCCATATCCGCGTTGGAACTTTTGAATTTGCACGAAAATTTGGTTCAAAAGAAGACTTACAAGCTCTTTGCGACTATACTATTGAAAGACATTATCCTCATCTTGCAAAAGAAAAGAATCCATATCTGCAATTATTAAAAGAAGTCATCGAAAAGCAAGCAGCACTTATTGCTAAGTGGCAACTCGTCGGCTTTGTCCATGGTGTGATGAATACTGATAACATGACCGTTAGCGGGGAGACCATTGATTACGGGCCATGCGCTTTTATGGATCTTTATCATCCTGAAACAGTTTTTAGTTCGATTGATACTTACGGCCGCTATGCTTATGGAAATCAACCCAAAATTGGAGGATGGAACTTAGCAAGGTTTGCCGAGGCACTTATTCCGCTGCTTGATGAAAATAAAGAGAAGGCGGTCAGACTGGCAAAAGAAGCCATAGAAACTTACCCAGACCTTTACGTATTTTATTATCTCGACGGTATGCGTAAAAAATTAGGGCTCCTTAATGAAGAAGCGGAAGATGAAGCACTCATACAAGATTTACTTCAATTAATGGAAACATATAAACAAGATTATACAAATACGTTTAGAGCGTTAACTTTGCAAAAATTCGAAGAACCATTTTTCCAAACTCCAGAATTTCAAGATTGGTACCAACGTTATCAAGCTCGCTTAAAACGCCAAAATTCTATAGATATTATGCAAATGATGAAGCAACATAACCCTTCTGTGATTCCTCGAAACCACCGGGTAGAAGAAGCAATCGAAGCAGCGGTGGAGCGAGGAGACTTCACCGTTATGAAAAAATTGCTATCGATTATCACGAATCCTTATGCATATTCAGCGGAACAAGAGGAATACTGTACATTGCCTGAATATCCAGATGAACCGTATATTACCTATTGCGGTACGTAAAACTCGCAAAGAATGGAGGAACTCAAATGGAAAAAATCGAAGTTGGCGAAGTGTTTACCATCGGGGATGACGAACAAGAAGAGGAAGTTGAAGTTGTTGCAACGCTGACAGTAGATGGACAAGATTATGTCGCAGTTGCCTTTACAGATGATTTACATGAAGAGAATGAAGAGGATATCGAAGTCTTTTTCTTGAAAGTGGATGATGAGGGAGACTTCGACGTGATTGAATCCGATGAAGAATTCGATAAAGTGTCAGAAGCCTTTGATCAAATGATGGATGAAATGGATGAAGAGTAATATGTTTACGGGAGCAAGATTTACAGGCTCCCGTTTTTTTCATCTATAGAAATAATAATCAAATATTTATGATTATTGCAGCCCTCCATATTGGCAAGCAGATTTTAAGCATTGTTAAATTATGTTAGATTTATAGAAAGAAAATGAAAAAGGGGACTTCTATGTGCACAAAATTCAATCGATGGGCATTGTATTAGTTATCAGTTTATTGGGCGTATACCTTTTTAACATTTTGCATTTACCCGTTCCTTGGTTACTCGGTCCGATTTTTACAGTGTTAATCAGTCAATTTTTTATCAAAACACACCTCTATTGGCCATCAACATTACGCAACTTCGGATTAATCATCGTAGGAATTACCATTGGCCAAAGCTTTCAATTAACTGTTTTTTCCGGCATGGGCTGGCTTATTGGAATCATGTTGTTATTGAACATTATGATTATAATATTTAGTGTTCTATTAGCATTTGGACTTGTGAGAGTGGGGGAGCTTTCATTAAAAACCGCATTGACATGTACGGTTCCCGGAGGACTTTCTCAAATTGTGGCCTTTGCAGAAGAGGAAGAAGGTATTGATATTGCCATTGTCACGTACTTTCATGTTGTTCGTGTAATCACTATTGTGATTGGTATTCCCTTAATATTACATGACCACGCAGTAGCTGATAAGAAAGAAGCGATGTTATCCTTCTCTTCAATGATGGCATTATTGCTACTGATTCTCGGATCTATAGTAGCTGCAAGGATAGGGAAGAAGATAAAAATTCCGGTTTCTTCTTTTTTATCTCCCGTATTATTCGTGATTGGTCTCCAATTGTTTTCAATTGAAATGCCAGAAGTCCCAAACCTCTTTCTCAATATGGCACAGTTAATGATTGGTGCTTATATAGGACAGCTGCTAAAGCCTAACATGCTAAAATTGGGGAAGCGGGTTCTATTATTAGGTATTGGAACTGCCATATTCCTGTTGCTCTTTACTTTTGTACAAGGGTGGATGTTAACACAAATGATGAAATATTCCTTGTCAACAAGTATATTAAGTACAGCGGCAGGAGGGCTGGATCAAATGAGTCTACTTGCCAGTGCCATTGGAGCGGATGTATCGATCGTGACGGTCTTTCAAATGTTTCGAATTTTATTTGTTTTTATCGTTGTTTTACCATTATTAAAAGTATCTTGCCGATATATTGATGAAAGGAATACTAATACTTAAAAGAATCAGAAAGGTTGTTTCTAGTAACATTTATAGATACTATTAATGGTAGGGTCGCCATAAAAACCAGACGAATATAGTAAAAAACTGTCGATTGTTGATTCACAAGAAAAAATGGTATGATATATATTAGTTTGTCTATGAAATGATAAGGGGAATATGACATAAAATGCAAAACAAAAAAATAGAATTGTGGAAAAAAGCTGTGAAAACAGGAATCATCAAGTCGAATTTAATTCCGATGTTCGCCGCTTTAATGCTTGCCCTTTATACTTATCATTTAAGTTTTATTGAAAATATACCGAATATGATTTTTGCTCTTATCGGTTCGGCGGCAGTCATCGGAGCAGCTGGAATATTCAACAATATATATGATCATGATATTGATGCGAAGATGTCCCGTACAAAATTGAGACCATCTGTTACTGGTGAAATTAATCTTCGCACGTTGTTGATTGTCGGAATACTATTACTGATTATCGGACTTGGATTTTTAGCCTTAACAACACTAACAGCTGCAATTCTTGGATTCCTTGGTGTATTTTTCTACGTTGTTCCATATACGATGTGGACGAAGAGAAGAACTATTTGGAACACTGAAGTGGGGAGTATTTCTGGTGCGGTTCCACCGTTAATTGGATGGGCGGCTGTTGCACCTACGATCTGGCACCCAGCATGTTGGGCGCTCTTTATCATTATGATCATTTGGCAAATGCCGCATTTCTATGCACTGGCCATCCGTAAGAAGGATGATTATGCAGCAGCAAAAATCCCAATGCTTCCAGTTGTAAAGGGCGTTAAACGCACATATATCCAAACGAATGTGTACTTAATTTTGCTCATGCTAACGAGCTTTCTGTTTGTTCCGTTAAGCTGGGGGTTAACGCTTTCTTCACTAATGCTTGGCGGCATTTGGCTATGGATTAGTTTAGTAGGATATAGACAAATGGACGGGAATAAATGGGCAAATAAAATGTTTGGTTATTCATTAATTTACATGACAGCAGTGTTTGCCACAGTCATTATTTATGCCGGAGTAGGAATGATATTACGTTAAAGTATGATGAGACCGAAAGTTCATTATTGTTAACTTTCGGTCTGATTTTGTTTACATATATCAATAAATTAACATAGTTATTCATAAAAACTCTGCCATAACTATGTCAATAAAGTTTAGTTGCAAGGAAATTCCTGTATATGTAACAAAAAATGCAATGATGAAAAAATAAAAATATTAAATTTGTGAACAAAAATATGATAAAAATGTGACATATTTCGGGAGTTGATGTACAAAGAGATGATGGGGTGCTATAGTAATATTACAATACAGCGAAAAATGTAGTTGCTGTATAAAAAAATTGCTCTTTTAGTAAAAGTACCATGTAAGCTCATAAGAACCTAAAATTTGTTCGACTGATCAATAAAACCTCCCCTATATTTTTTATAACTAGCTTATAAGGTTTGGAAAAGGCTGGACGCATTGGCGAACCAGCCTTTTTGTATTTTAACAGTTTTCATTTGAGAGGTAGACAATTTGATTTTTTCCTTGTCTTTTTGCCATATAGAGAGCTTGATCGGCAACTTTAAAGATTTGAGTGAACTTTTTAGCATATGGAATGCTATTGGTACATACTACTCCGATGCTAACAGTCACTTTAATTTCATTTGTTAAATAGTTTATCTGAAAGGAAGTAATTTCATTATAAAGTTGTTTTGCTCTTTCCATAATGGAATGTGAAGGATATCCTTTTAAGAGGACAATAAATTCATCCCCACCGTAACGACCGACGATGATATTTTCTTTATCTTCATTAGCCACCTTTAAACAAGCCTGTGCGACCCCTTTAATCACTTCATCACCTATTAAATGGCCAAAGGTATCATTAATATTTTTAAACGAGTCAATGTCGATGACGACACAACAAATATGTTCATCTGTTTTTTTTATTTCTTTGAGCCACTTGTCACATGTTGTTTCAATATAATAACGATTATATACTCCTGTTAAACTGTCCACATTTGCCCGTTTTTCTATCGCTTTAATGCTTTGATTGACATCCAATTCTCGTATTTTAGATGAAAGGCGAGTGGAAAACAGTTTTTCAACAATTGTTAAATATTCTTTCATCGCTTCGTAAGATTTCTTATAATTGCCAAGGGATTCATAAATTTCTGCAATTACTTTCAATATAGACTTTAATTTCATTTGATTATTATATTCAGAATATATGTTGAAAGATTTATGTAATAATTGCAATGCTATATCATACTCACCTTTGGAACGATGAAATGTGGCTTTCACATGGAGAAAGTGCGCTTTTTCATGAGGTAGGTTGTTGATATACTGGTTGAGCTCTAGATGATTGATAATTTTTTCTGCCTTCGATAATTCATTCAAACCGATATAACTTGATGCAATACTTAAATAGATATGACATTGCAATAATATTTCACTAGGGCAATGTTCTTTTGCAATGGCTAATGCTTTTAACGCATAGTGAAGTGCTTTTTCATAGTTTCCTTCATGCAATAAGTAGTTGCTGTAGGAGTTGAAACTGCTGCTTACTGAATAAAACATTTCTAATTCTTGTGCAATCCGTATACATTGCTTCATCGCTTCTTTTGCTTCTTCGAAATTTTCTTCATAAGCATATATCAAAGCACTTAGGTAATATAAGTAATACTTATCCCGATCGTCTCCGAATTCATCACACAACACTTTATAATCAAGAATATGTTGGAAAGCGATTTCAATTTCACCTAAATAATAATAACAACAAGCAAGATTCAAATGGGCATTCATCGTGGCCTTAATATCTTCGGTTTTTTTAGCGGTTTCTAATAGTTCTTTACCCAACTCAATAGCTTCTGTATACTTGCCATCGATAAAAAGGTTTCCTGTGAGCGATTCCAACCTTGTTAAATGGTACAATTGAGCGTTCATTTTTCTACCCCTCTCTTTGAAGGAAGGAAGAAATACCTTGGAAATACAATGGTTTTCTGGGTATTTCTTCCCTATTTATATTATAAACTTCAAAGGGATACTAAAATGTATACAATATTTGACAATATAAAAGTAATTTCATGACTTTTCATAAGGGGTCTAAACAGTACAAAATTCTTAAACGTTTTTTATGGAAAATTTAGGTTAGTGAGAAAAAGTTTTAACGAAAATTTTACTACTCAATTACAAAGAGAGGTTGGCAACTTCACATAAATAATCGCAAAGAACACGCAATCCTTTATCAAAGTTTTCTAAGTGGAAGTGTTCATTTGGTGCATGGAAGTTTTCTGTACTTAAACCAAATCCCATTAACACGACAGGGATATTTAAGATTTGATCAAAGGTTGCAACAATTGGAATAGATCCTCCGCCGCGAGTGAATGCAGTAGGGGATTCATACACTTTTTCATACGATTTGCTTGCTGTTTGAATTAATGGGTGGTCAAAAGGTGTAAGATATGGTGCCCCGCTGTCAAATTTCGTTACAGTGACTGTTACCCCTTTAGGTGTATGTTTTTCAATATGATTTTGTATTAACGCAATGATTTTGTCGGGATCTTGGTCTGGAACAAGTCGGCAAGTTATTTTTGCTCCTGCTTCATTTGGTAAAACGGTTTTAATTCCCTCTCCAGAAAATCCACCGAAAATTCCATTGATTTCTAAAGTAGGGCGAGCCCAAGTTCTTTCAAGATAGGAGTAGCCTTCCTCGCCAAACAATTCATTAACTTCCAGTTCCTCTTTTAATGCTTCTTCATTAAATTGTAGGTCAGCAAAGGCTTTACGTTCCTCATTTGATAGTGGTCGAACGTCATCATAAAATCCTTCGACTAAAATTTTACCTGTATGATCTCGGAATGAATCAAGAATTGCTACTAACGCATGGATTGCATTTTGCACTCCACCACCGTAAAGACCAGAGTGCAGGTCGCTTTTCGCTCCACGCACATCGATTTGGAGGCCTGTAAGTCCTCGTAATCCATAGCAGATTGCCGGTTTACCTGGACCATACATATTTGTGTCAGAGATTAAAATGAAATCTGCTGCTAATTTATCTTTATTTTCCTCTATATAAGAAGGAAGGTTAGCGCTTCCAATTTCTTCTTCACCTTCATAAATGAATTTTACATTGACAGGCAATGTACCGAGAATCGAGAAAAGTGCTTCAATTGCTTTTAGGTGCATGAATATTTGTCCCTTATCATCGGACGCTCCTCGAGCATACAATTTATTTTCAATGATTTCAGGTTTGAAAGGTTCTGTTTTCCATAAGTGCAATGGATCAACTGGTTGAACGTCATAATGTCCGTAAATTAATACTGTTGGTTTTCCTTCAGCATGAAGCCATTCACCATAAACGACAGGATGCCCAGCTGTTTGGTCAATGGATACATTTTCAAGGTTCAATTGTTCCATCTGATTTTTTAGCCATTGAGCTGCACGCTCTATATCTTGCTTATGGTCGGATAGTGCGCTGATGCTAGGAATAGATAAAAATTCAAATAGCTCCTGTAAATGCTTTTCGCGATTTTTTTCAAAATACTCATGAAAACGTTGCAAGTCCATATAAATCCCCCGATTCAAAAAAAATTTTCTAAAAATTAGTATATCATAGAATTGGTAATTTCAAGCGAATGTCAGAACATTTTGAGAAAGGTAATAAAAAGGGGAAATCAATAATAGAAATCTTACAGGAATGTAATGTAATTGAAAGCTAATCATATAGAGTGTAATACAAATTTTTGGGAAAATGTATACAGAAAGCTCTTAAATACGGAGGAATTGAACGATGAGTAAAATTTGTGATGTTTACGAAGAGTTTAATCGTTATATATATCATTTATGTTTAAAATTAACGCGCAATCCTTTAGAAGCTGAGGATTTAATGCAAGAGGTGTGGGTAAAAGTTGTCCGCAACCAAAAGCAAGTGGAACAAGTTGATCATGTAAAAGCATGGCTTACGACCATTACGATGAATACGTTTCGAGATCGTTATCGGAAAAATGTGCGCCGCAGTAAGTATGTAATGAATCAACCTGAAACTTTAGACGTTCCAATACTAGAATTGGTTCCAAATAATGAAGTTTCCACAGAAGAACAAATTGAAAAAGTGGTCATTACTAAAATTGTGCAGGAAAAGATGAAACAATTAGATAGTATTTATCAAAAGACGCTTTGGTATTTTTACGTTGAGCAATATTCTTTAGCTGAAATATCCAATTTAATGAAAGTATCAATCGGCACTGTAAAATCCCGCTTATTCCGTGCGAAGCAAAGACTGAAAGAAATTTTAATGTCAGATAACAACTTGGTAGATGTGGTTGTGCCTGTATAACAATGAAAAGTAGCTTGTGGTCATCCTATGGCCACAAGTTTTTTCTATGGAAACAGTAAATGCAAGCTGCTATTATAGGCAACTTGCATTTTCCTTATCATTCGACGTACAAACATACTTCCAACCCCTTTTTATTTATAAGGATAATTTTCTAAACATTTTTCAAAAATGTTATGCAATGTTTGGATTTCCTCGTTTGATAACATGCCAAACATGGAATGAACTAATGCCATCACCTGAGTTTTGGATTGTTCTAATACTTTTCTTCCTTCAGGAGTAATTGCGATTTGAGATACGCGGCGATCGTTTGCACTTTGTGTTTTTTGAATATATCCGCTTTTTAACAGTTTCGATGTTAAAACGGTTACTCCGCCTGTTGTAATTTTTAGTCGTTCCGCAATGAGAGAAGGGCGTTTTGGACCTTCTTTTGCAAGTAAATCTAACAAAAGAATATGGGTTTTTGAAAAACCTAAATCATTAATTTGATTCCATTCATTAGACCATTTTCGCTCTAGCGTTGAAATCACTTCAAATAGGCTGGAAATGGTTTCATATCGTTGGTTATCCATTATTTTCAGCTCCACTTTCATTTTCAGTACAAGGGTAGGGGAAGATAATTTAACTTACAATTTCGTCAGCATGCTTTCTCAATTCATTTAATTCATATACACGAACTTTGCGTGGAATAAATCGACGGATGTCCATTTCGTTATAACCGACTTGGATGCGTTTTTCATCAATTAAAATTGGACTACGCAGCATTCGAGGATGTTCTTTAATTAATTCATAAAGCTCTTGGATGGAAAGTTGATCAATGTCAACATCTAAGTTTTTGAAGTCGTTTGAGTTTGTTGCAATAATTTCATCTGTTCCATCTTCCGTCATGCGCAATATGTTTTTAAACTCTGATAATGTTAGTGGTTGAGATGTAATCCGTTTTTCTGTAAAAGGGATATTGTGTTCTTTTAGCCATTTAATTGCTTTGCGTGAAGAAGAACAACTAGATTGGGTGTAGATGGTAACTGTCATATATACCGCCTCCAATAATGGTTTAGAGTTGTATTTTGTTATTGTAAGAGAAAACAGCATTAGATATCTTATCAGTAAGATAAATCAAAGTCAATTTTGAAAAAAGTGGACGACTAAATAATGTATAACCATTTTTCTAATAATAATTACGTTTTTATTGGGCGAAAGTTTCAATTTTAGGGAAATTATTTTAGTTGAATATTACAGAAGGGGAAATTTTGATTTTCACAGTAAAAATAAATTTTCTGGAAGAGTAAGAGAATTTAATGGATTTCTTAATTATAATAATGCAAAGTACAATTTCTGTTAGAAAGGGAAATGAATTGAAAAAAAGAAAAACTCGCGATTTACATTTCCGCGAGTAGCTTATTGAGCTCTGCTAATTTCTTTTCCATACGAGCTAGTCGTTCTTCTGCTTGCATTACCGAATCAATATGGCCAGTATTTTCAAGTTTCTCTATATCGCCTTGCAAATTGATATAATCCATTTTAATTTCAGCAATTTGCTGTTCAATTTCTCGTTTTGTCAACATAATTAACTCCCATCTTTCATGTTCAGTCACATTAATATGGTTATTGTATCATAAAGGATTGGAGTTTTCATTCATCTAAAAAAACAATGGCCGTATTCGACCATTGATGCAAATTAATGGATGTTCACTTTTTCGGGATTTGTAGAAAGGATTAATTGGAAGGATCCTTTTTGAGTTTTCACTGTTACCGTTACAAATTCGCCTGAGACCTTGACATTTTCTTGGAATTTTTGAGGATTCATAGAAAGTTCTGTGCCCCAGTTCGACATGTTGACTAAATAGATTCCGTTATGTAAATTTAGGAATTCACTAAAGGCATCTTTGGCAAGTTCGTCAATTTCAGTTAAATTCTCTTCTGCATAGTTCGATGCAATGTGCAGCAACGATTGATCATCAGCTGCAATTGCTGTAAATAGTGGAGCACTTCCAGTAATTTCTTGACTTACGAACCATTTTGAATGATGAACTTCTTCGTTTGAAATTTTAAGGAATGTTTGGCGATCAATGAAGCGAATCATATTTTTCGCAAAAAGGGAAATGTAGTCTCCGTATTGTTCACGAATTTCTTTGTGATCTTTAGTTAAAATGTTTTCCACTAATGCATCGATATTTCCGCTTTGAATTTCCTCAAACATTTCGGTGGATAGACTATATTCTTTCTTATAGTCATTTAAAGCTGAACTGAATTCGTCCATTGTCATATAACCGCGGTCTATTAACGCTTGTGCTAAATATAGATGGCCTTGTTTTTGATGGGAAATAAGCTCTTCAACTTGTTCTTCTGTTAGATATCCAAGTTCAATAGCAATTTCACCGAAACGCTTGTCCATTTGTTTTTGTTTTTCATGGACTTCATTTACTTGATTAGAAGTCATCAAACCTTTGTCGACAGCAATAACACCAAACTTTACGTGCACCGCTTCTTGATACTCTAGCACATCTTGAAGTTGTTCATTTGTAATCAATCCACGATTTAATAAGTAGTGACCGAAATATTGGCTAAACATGGATTATCCCTCCTTTAAGGCTTTCTCAACAATGTTCGTAAGAGTTTCAAATTGAATAGGTTTTTGAATAAAATCATATGCACCAAGTTGAAGGGCTTCTTTTAATTTGCTGCTTGTACCAACGGAAGAGGCCATTATAACCTTCGTCTCAGGACTGATTTCTTTGATTTCTTTTAGTGTTTCAATTCCATCTTTTTCAGGCATAACGATATCTAAAAATACTAGATTTGGCTTATATTTTTCTACTTGTTCTACTGCTGAAATGCCATTTTGTGCTTCATAGATTGCTTGAAAATTTAATTCTTCGAGGGCTTCTTTTAATTTCTTTCTAATGAGGAGAGAATCGTCACAAATTAGAACTGTAAATTTTTCCAATGCCATCAGCTCCTTTTATTAATACCTGCTTATTTATATAGTACTACATACCTATGAAGATTTTCTAGATGACTATCCAAAAATTTTAACAATTAACAAAATTTATGGATATTTAATATAAAAAGACAGCCGATTCTAAAATCGAACCGGCTAAAAAGTTTAGATATATAGGAAAATAGTATTGAAAAGCTAGGTTATAATGATACAATATTATGCCGTTCATAGGCGAAATCTAGTAGAAGCGATTTTAATACTTCATTATTATCTTGGATTTCTAATTGAATTTGTTTTCGAACTGCTCGTTCACGTCTTGCTTCATGGAGTAATAATTCCATAACAGCATTTTGAATGTTAGACTGCTTCATTTTGCGGCCCAATCCTAAGTTTATAAAACCGTTATTTTCTCTTGGGAAGATATTATTTAATTCCCGTTCATTTTGTGCTGATACGATGCAAGGGATACCGACGGCAGCCACTTTATATGGCGTATAGTTGGCGTTACAAATGACGATATCTGCAACTGGCAATAATTTATCGAGTGGTTTATCATCTTTGAAAATTTTTGTATTTCTTCGGCTCAACGCCATCATTTGTAAATCGCTGATTGAATGCTTATATTCTCGATCGATTGCTATTGTCACTTTTAGTGGGATTTGTAGGTGGGTTAAGTGGCGCAAAGTGCGGTATGTTAAGTTGTTGTCGTCTCCATCTTCATAAGCAACGATGATATGTGGCGGGTTTGATAATTCGTTAGAAACTCTAGATTCAGCAATTGATTTTAGTGTATCCGTAACCGCGAAGGCGAAGCTTCCTGCTAGAATATTTTGAGCAGTCGTTTCTCTCGTTTCTTCTAATATAGACATAATATTACAATCAGCAAGCTCTGCTCCCTCACCAAAATCATCGAAATGCACTAACGTTTTGCACAGCGGTCTAATCGTTTCTACATATTCAACATACGTATCTTTTCCATCTTGTACAATTAAATCTGGCTGCAATTCTTTCAGGTGTTTTACTAGTTCGTCGATATGGTCATAGAGTATCGGTGAAAGTTGTGCATCTGTAAATATTTCTAATGCTTCATCTGATACATTTTTAAGAAAAACCGTAACGTCCTCTTCAGTTTTTAATAGTTTTGCAAGGATGCTCGTTCTTTCAAATGGGTAGTAGCCTTTAATAGCACTATACTCAACGATAAAAGCAATTTTCTTTTTTGGTTTTCTACTCAAATCATTCTGCATACCAATCCCATCCTTTCCCAATCATTATTTAAAATATGGTTAAATATTTGAAAGTATGTGTGAAATTATAAATAAGTAAAAGATTTTCAACTTTCTAGCTTTGAAATATTGATTATTTTATGATGGGGAAAGGAAGAAAATGAAAGGTTGTTTACTATGAACAGACGTTCAGCTATGGTTTTTGGCGGAACAGTGGGAATGCTTTCTGTTATCATATCAGACCTGGCGAATAGTTTGAGAGAAACCGCAAGTCCGAAAACTGGCAAGTGTTTGTAAATAATTTGATTTTGTTGATGAATTAAAAAACAAAAATAAATTTTCGTTTAGTATAAATTAAATGAATGCTCCATAATAAAATGAGAATGCGCGTTAAAATACCCGTCAGTAAACTAACAATGGAATAATATTTTCAGCCTAAAGACTGAACTTTTTCTTTTTTAATACGGTTCCCTATCGAAAGATTTGTGCATTTGCTACAATTAACAGATGGATGATAACAATAGATGGAGGATTTACAACATGAAAATTCTACTCGTAGATGGTACAGTTTTTGGTACAAAGACGGGTGCGCTCTTAAGACAGGTGGAGCAATATATAAAAGAATTTGATTCCAGTTTGGAATTGGAAATATTATATTTTTCTAAATTAAAACATCAAATTTTAGATGGAAGTCCGCTAAATGACGATATGAAAATGATGATTCAAAAATTCGAAGAAGCGGATGGCTATATATTTGCAACGCCTATTTACCAAGCGTCCATTCCTGGCGTATTAAAAAATGCTTTAGATATGTTGCCACCAAAAGCGTTGCGCTATAAACCAGCAGCAATTGTGGCTAACGGTGGCACATTCCAACACCATTTAGTTGTGGAAAATCAATTCAGACCGATTTTAGATTATTTCCGCTGTTTAGTCACTCCAAACTATGTATATACTCATACATCCCATTTTGGTGAAAATGATCAAATAATCGATCAGGATATTCATGAGCGTTTACGTGAATTAGCTCGCGTCTTCGTTCAATATTGCAAAATGAGCGAATCGCTAACAAAAGAACCGATTGATAAACACTAATTTTGAATAAATCGCGACTAATTAATTTTTCTAAATTTGAAAATAGAAAGACTTTAATTGAAAACACCTGTAATTCTTTGTGAATAAGATTTACAGGTGTTTTTATTTTTTCAATTCATCACTAATTTTTATCCTTTTTGTGTGTAAAGAGCATAAATCGTTTTCATAAATTTACGGTTAGCAAGTATGTGAATTGGATATTCTAAAATATATACTGCTTCATACTATAGAAGATTGGAGATTATACCAATGTCTTCAAAAGTAAATCTTTCATGGATTGCCAGTCAATTTGAAGATAAGAATGATTTGATACAAAAGAAGTTAGAGTTAGATCATAAACAAATTACAGTATTATTTATTAAATCGCTAATTGACCAAGAATTATATCAAAAATACATTATTAATCCATTTTTTGAATTGCCGACACAAGAACAATTTAACCTTTACTTATTTGCATTACCTCAATTTCAAGAAGTCCCTTCAAAAGAAAAAGCACTTTATTTTGTGATGGAAGGGAATGTACTTATTGAAATTCAAGACAATTTATATTCCCTTGATTTCAAGTTATCAAAAAATAGTGATGTCAATTCTACTTCTGTTGAAACAACCATCCATGGATCTGAATTGGCATTAAGTGATAACTTGATGACCAATATTAATGTGATACGTTCTTCGTATCATCAACCGTCTTTAATGATTGAATATTTCGAAAAAGGTGAAGTAAATAAGCCAAAAATGGCGCTAATTTATGATGATAAAAAAGTAAAACGAAAGGCATTGGAAAGTATCAGGGAAAAATTAGAGAAAATTGATATGCAAGTCATTACAGAGGCACCTCAATTCAATACTTTATTAAATGATCAACGGTATTCCTTATTTCCTAAAATGTTACTAACAGAACGACCAGACCGAATTGTTTACAACCTTGCTGGTGGGAAAGTGATATTGTTGGTAGACGGTAGCCCTCAATCAATGATTGCGCCTGTCGTATTTTTCGATTTTATGACAACCATGGAAGATAATTACCACACATTAGCGATTTCATATTATTTAAAATTGCTGCGTTATATTGGTATATTCGTATGTATTTTACTTCCAGGAATTTATATAGGCGCTGTGTCCTTTTCACCAGAGGTATTTCGAACAGAATTAATGTTGACCATCGCAGGAAGCAGAATGGGAGTTCCATTTACTTCCTTTGTAGAAGTATTATTTATGCTTTTTTTTATGGAACTGTTACTCGAGGCGAGTATTCGACTTCCGAAGGCGATTAGTGCAACGGCAGCAACGGTTGGAGGTCTTATTTTAGGAACAGCTGTAACGGAAGCGGCCCTTGCTTCTAATATCATGGTCATTATCGTATCGGCAGTTGCAATCTCGACCTTCGTCATTCCTGTTAATGAAATGGCGTTTGCAATACGCATCGTACGATTAATTTTAATTGTGATTGCGAGTATTTTTGGATTAGCTGGCCTCACATTAGGTTTTTTATGTTTCATTATGTATCTAGTAAATTTGACAAGCTTTGGGGAACCGTATTTAAGGTTTTATAACTACCGAAAAGGTAATCAGGATTCGGAGGGACAGGCTTGAGTCGATTTTATTATTATTTAGTCATGATTAATATGATTGCAAATATTATTTCAGCTGTTCCTACCATTCTTTTGCGGTATCGAAACGATGGAGCTGTATTGTCTTTAATTGTCGGTATCATATTAGGGCTAGTAATTGTGATTGTTTATACGAAATTTTTTAATGCCTTCCCAGGGAAGACATTTCCGGAACTGTTGGTACAAACGACATCTAAATGGTTTTACTATCCATTATTATTTTTTATGGCGGTTATGTGGTTTATTGCAGGGATAAGCACATTAATTACTTACTCTTTTTTGCTTATACGGTATTTAACTCCTGATATACCAATTATGCTTATTGGGTTAACCTTAATTTTATCTATTATATTTGGATGTTTTATGAAAACCGATCGAGTGTTATACACCATCGAAATCGTTTTTGTAATTAATTTTCCTATCATTATTTTTATTATTATCAAAGCATATACAAGCAAAAATTTAAATTGGGATTTTATTAGGGAAGCAATGTTACATGTTGTGCAAGCACCCAATATACATGCAGTTTCTTCAAGTATATTTTTATTTCTTGGCGTAGTGAATCTCGTGATTTTTAACCGTTTCTTTACCCAAAAACAAAACTTTGGTTTAAAACAAATCATTGTACTTGTTTTTATCGCCATTGCAACCACTTTTACGACTTATTTTATACCAATCGGTTTTCATGGTTCGGAGACAGTTGGTGAGCTTATTTATCCATGGATTGCTACGAGCGACTCCATGAGAATGAGATATTTTGTAATAGAACGTCTAGTATATGTTTTTTTACTTCTTTATTTATCAATGGCTTTTTTAAGTATCTTGATTCACTGGCATGTAGCGGTCGAGTTATTCAAGTATATTTTCAAATTAGAAAAAATGAAATTTAAAGGAATAAATATCGGTTATATCATTTTGATTGTCTTTTTCACCGTTAGTTCTCTCTATATAATCGTATCATTAACAGAGTATCAGTTGTTTCAATACTCCAAATACTTCTTCAACATAGCTGTTGTCAATTTCTTTGCTATGATTTTTTTATTTATCTATATCATTAGGAGGATGAAAGGTGCTAATAAAAAAGCGAATGAAAGTTAAATTATTCATCCTAATAACGATTCCATTCCTAGTCGTCCTCACAGGTTGCGGAGAATTCAAAGATATAGATAAAATGGTGTTTGTTTCGATGATTGGGATTGATGAGACCGATGATCCTGAAAAACCATACAAAATCATCTTAAAGCTTTATGTTCCAACGAGTTCGTTTAGACAAAATCCAACGCCTGAGTACACATATCTTTCAAAAAACGGTAAGACGTTGGCAGAAACGATTTCGATATTGGAATCTCATTTAGATAAAGAATTGGATTTTGGCCACTCGAAGCTAATTGTGGTTGGGGAGAAAATACTTCAAAATGATAATTATAAGGAAATATTGGATTTTCTCATACGAAGACCTGATATTCAAATGATTTCTTATTTTGCAGTGGGTAGACCTAATGCTGAAGAGATTATTAAATTTTTACCTGCAGGGGAAACAGCATTACAACCAACCATCTTCAATTATTTTGACAATAACGGAGCAGAAAGTTCATACATTATCTCCACTTTTTTATTTGATTTTCGAAGAAGGTTAAAAGAAGAAGGAATTGATCCAATTTTACCGATTGTTGAAATGAACGAACCGAAAACACATTTTATTATTAATAAATCAATAGTACTGGCAGATAATCGGCCTCCATACGAATTAGATACCGACAAAACTTTACTTTTTAAAACACTTTCTATGAATGCAAAGACGATATTCTTTGCTGTAAAAAGAGAACGTGAATATTTTGTTTCTAGAATTGACTCCATCAAGTCAAAATACAATGTAAATGTAGAAAATAATAAAGCTTCCATAAAGATCGAAATGAAATTAGCAGGGGTGATCACAGAATCAAAGAATACATTAAGCAGTAAAGAATTATCAAGATATAGCAAAATGTTAGATGAGGAAATGAAGGAAAAAGTATCAGAATTTATTCATGAGATGAAAAGGGAAGGATATGACCCGTTCGGTTTCGGTTTAAAATATTATGCTCATACTTTGCCTAAAAATCGAATGACTCACGAGGAATGGCTAGAAGCATATAAAAACGCAGATGTAGAAGTCGTTGTGAAGTCAAATTTGAAAAGTACAGGTAGCATTCAATAAATTGAACCAGTATAGGGGAAAGTCGTGGAAAAAGATCGAGTTGGAAAAAACACTTCCATATTAGATCTTTTTTCTTTCTTCTAATTAATTGCATACCATACCACCGTATAGTATAATGAGTTTAAGGATTGGAGGTAGATGAAACTGGAAAATCTAAATGAAGAGCATTGTTCTCACCGAAAGAGCCACCATCCAGAACATGTAAAAAAGGATTTAATCACCCGTTTGAATCGAATTGAAGGACAAATTCGTGGCATTAAAGGTATGATTGAACGGGATGTATATTGTGATGATGTGATTACGCAAATTGCTGCTACTCAATCGGCTTTAAATAGCGTCGCCAAAATCTTATTAGAAGGACACATTAAAGGATGTGTTGTCGATCGATTAGCAGAAGGAGATTCGGAAATCATCGATGAATTGGTTATAACGATTCAAAAGTTGATGCGCAAATAAATTTGAGGGAGGAAACGTGATGGAAAACGTTACATTACAGGTAAAAGGAATGTCTTGCAATCACTGTGTAAAAGCCGTTGAAGGAAGCGTTGGTGCTTTAGATGGTGTACAAGAGGTAAAAGTGAATTTAGCAGCTGGCGAAGTAAATGTAACTTTTGATCAATCAAAAGTTACAATCGATCAAATTAAAGAAACAATCGATGAACAAGGTTACGATGTGGAATAATAAACGTAATTAGGGAAAGTGCTTTTCAAATGAAGCACTTTTCTTCTTCCATTTAATATACCCTATAAAGGTATACGCAAGAGGTGAACCTCATTATGAATCAAGAACAAAACCCTAATGTAAAAGAAACATCGCTGCAAATAACAGGAATGACTTGTGCAGCTTGTGCTAATCGCATTGAAAGAGGATTAAAGAAAATGCCCGGGGTTGAGAATGCCCATGTCAACTTGGCATTAGAAAAATCAACGATTGATTTTGATCCAAACAAGATTAGTGTAAAAGAATTGGAAAAGAAAATTGAAGATTTAGGTTATGGCGTTGTAAAAGAGAAAAAGGAACTCGTCATTACAGGAATGACTTGTGCGGCATGTGCCAATCGCATTGAAAAAGGGCTTAATAAAATGTCTGGCATTTCAAATGCTACGGTCAATCTTGCTTTAGAAAATGCGACGGTCGAATTTCATCCTTCTGAAGTCAGCCTTTCAGATATTATTCAGCGGATTGAAAAATTAGGTTATGGCGCCCACGTAAAAGAAAATGATCAAGAAGAGCTGGATTATCGCGCTCAAGAAATCCGCAAGCAAAAGAGTAAATTCATCATTGCTGCTATCTTTTCTTTACCATTATTATGGACAATGGTAGGGCATTTTCCGTTTACTTCATTCATCTATATGCCTAAGTTTTTAATGAATCCGTGGGTACAATTGGCGTTTGCTACCCCAGTGCAATTTATCATTGGATGGCAGTTTTATGTTGGTGCATATAAAGCATTAAAGAACGGCAGTGCCAATATGGACGTTCTTGTTGTGCTCGGTACGTCCGCCGCATATTTTTACAGTTTATATCAAACACTGATAACATTTGGTACTCATATGCACCCTGAACTTTATTTTGAAACAAGCGCAGTATTAATTACATTAATTCTTTTAGGGAAATTATTTGAAGCGAAAGCGAAAGGACGTTCATCAGAAGCGATTAAGAAACTGATGGGGTTACAAGCAAAAACTGCCCTTGTTTTAAGGGATGGTGTGGAAAAGGAAATTCCTCTAGCAGAAGTAGTTGTTGGTGATATTATTTTCGTAAAACCAGGAGAGAAAATTCCTGTAGACGGCGAAGTGATTGAAGGAATAACGGCTGTAGACGAATCGATGTTAACAGGCGAAAGCATTCCAGTAGATAAAACAGTTGGTTCCATTGTATACGGTTCAACTATTAATAAAAATGGTTTCATGAAAATAAAAGCCACAAAAGTTGGGCGCGACACAGCACTTGCTCAAATTATAAAAATTGTAGAAGCTGCTCAAGGATCAAAAGCTCCAATTCAACGACTTGCCGATCGAATATCTGGCATTTTTGTCCCGATTGTAGTAGGTATTGCGATTATAACTTTTATAGCTTGGATTTTCATTATTACACCGGGGGAAGTGACACCGGCATTAGAAGCAATGATTTCCGTTTTAGTCATTGCTTGTCCTTGTGCACTAGGTCTTGCAACACCGACATCTATTATGGCTGGTACGGGAAGAGCTGCAGAGTTCGGGATTTTATTTAAAGGTGGAGAGTATCTTGAACAGGCTCACCATATTGATACGGTCGTAGTGGATAAAACAGGGACTGTTACAAAAGGTGAACCAGAATTAACGGATTTTTCCTTGGCAGAAGGTGAAGATGAAGAAACTTTTCTTTCCTTAATTGGTTCTATTGAAAAGCAATCAGAACATCCTTTAGCCCAAGTTATTGTGAAGGGGATTGAAAAGAAGGGAATTGCCTTTCGAGAAGTTCAAGCATTTGAAGCAATTCCTGGCATGGGTGTTAAAGGAAGCGTCGATGGAAAAGAAGTGCTCATCGGAACTAGAAGGTTAATGCAAAACAATCATGTGGAGATAGCGGACGTTTTACCTCTTATGGAACAGTTTGAGCAAAAAGGAAAAACCGCTATGTTAGTGAGCATTGACGGCAAGTATACAGGGTTGGTTGCTGTCAGCGATACGGTGAAAGATACGTCAAAACGAGCAATTCAACGACTAAAAGAAATGGACATTGAAGTGATTATGCTGACAGGAGATAATGAACGAACGGCGAAAGCAATTGGAGAGGAAGTTGGCATTAATCAAGTAATCGCTGAAGTGCTTCCAGAACAGAAAGCAGAAGAAATTAAAAAATTGCAGAATGAAGGAAAAAAGGTCGCAATGGTCGGAGATGGCATTAACGATGCTCCTGCTTTAGCTGTAGCAGATATCGGAATGGCGATTGGTACCGGAACAGACGTAGCAATAGCGGCAGCGGATATTACGTTAATGCGCGGTGATTTAAATAGCATTGCGGATGCGATTTTGATGAGTCATAAAACAATGCGAAACATTAAGCAAAATTTGTTCTGGGCCTTTGCCTATAATACGATAGGTATTCCGATTGCGGCTGCAGGATTCCTTGCACCATGGGTTGCCGGTGCAGCGATGGCCTTCAGCTCGGTATCGGTTGTATTGAATGCATTAAGATTGCAACGAGTAAAACTAAATTCATAGCGTTATGAGGGGTGTTTAGAAAGTCGACAATTTCCTAGACACCCTTATCTCTTGATAATCTTGATTTTTTAAAAATCTTTGCTCCTGTGGTAGTCGAAACTAGTTCCCATTATCCTCGTCTCAAAGCGTTCGTCTCAAATGACTTTTCCGGCGTCCCCTTTTTCAAAAATTATCGTTACCTCGCAAGTTTCGGGAAAATTTGAAATACTTGCGACTTTGAATAAAATACTTGCAACTTCCTATTTAACTTCAACGCATAAATCCCTATGAAATGCAAATGCTGTAAATATAACAAATGTGGAGTCTGCCAGAGAAACTTCATCACTAACAGGAGGAATTCCAATGAAAAAGCAGCTTCTAATACTCACAGCAGCACTTTGCGTTTTTTCTTTAACTGCATGTGGAAAAAAAGATGAAAACATCTCTATGGAAAATTCAGAAAATCCAGCTCAATACACGGATAACGATTCAGCTGACAATATCGTAACAAACAATCAAGCAGACGGAGATAAAGTAGTTGGGCCAAACATGGATGGTGCAGAGAGTCATGCCGATGTATCGCATGCTACTTGGGGAAAAATACCGGAAGGATTAAAAGAAGCTAAAAACCCGAAATATAAAATAGGAGACAAAGTCATCATCAATGCAGCTCATGATGATGATATGCAAGGATCAGAAGGAACCATTGTCGGAGCCTATGAAACAACAGTATATTCCATTTCTTATGTATCGACATACGATGAAGAACTGGAAGAAAACGAAAAATGGTTTGTTCGGGAAGAAATCCAGCCACTTGGTGAAAAAAAATTAGATGTTGGATCTAAAGTCATTATTGAAGCTGACAGAGAAGAGGGGATGAAAGGAGCGGAAGGAGTCATTGATACCGTTGAAGAAACGGTAGTTTATATGGTAGATTATATCGATAAAGAAGGAGATCCTGTAAAAAATTATCAATGGCTCAAAGAAAGCGAATTATCTCCAGCAAAATAAATATTGAAACTGTGCATCCGAAAATGAAACAATCAAAACACACCATTTTGCATTAGAGCTCAAAATGGTGTGTTTTTTATTGTTTATGAACGTTGCTTTGTTTCTATTATTTGTTAATAAGCAGATTTTTTTATTAAGATATTCTTATTAGCACTCATATAAAGGAATGAAAGCCATGAAGAAGAATATTCTTGTCACGGTTGATTCCAATTATCTTTATCCTTTAAAAATAATGTTAAAATCACTGTTTATGAACAATCCAAAAGAGCATTTCTCCATTTATCTTGTCCATTCTTCAATATCTGCTCAACAACTAGAATCATTAGAAACTTTTATTGCTAGCGAAGGTCATGAATTTCATCCTATTCAAATTGATGAAGAGTTGTTTAGCGAAGCCCCAACTCTTTTGCACTATACGAAAACGATGTATTATCGATTACTTGCCCATAAATTTTTGCCGCAAACAATTGACCGTATACTTTATTTAGATCCAGATATATTAGTGATTAATCCAATCAGAGAACTGTATGAGCTTGATTTGGAAGGGTATCTTTATGCAGCAGCAGATCATCGAACAATGCCAATAGTAGAAATTAATAAAATACGATTCAATCCATTTGATTTGGAAGCGTATTATAACTCTGGCGTTTTATTAATGAACTTAGCATTGCAACGGGAAGTTATTGATGAAAAGGATATATTTAATTTTGTAAAAAAATATCATTCTAAGCTTATTATGCCTGACCAAGATATTATGAACGCCCTTTATTCCAAGAAAATTAAAGGGATTGACGAAGTAAAGTACAATTATGATGCTAGATTTTATAACATTTATAAGCTAAAAAGTAATGGTAAAGTAGATATGGATTATGTCATGAATCATACAGTTATCCTACATTTTTGTGGGAAAAAGAAACCATGGAGGAAAAATTACAGCGGGAAATTTTATTCATTATATAAACATTACGAGAAAATAACGAAAGACACAATTTTAGCATTGGAAGATTGGAAAGCTGAATCTACTAGTGGAAAAGTATATTAAGTGGCAATAGTATTGTAACAGTTATCCATGAAGCATAGTGAAAATGGAAATACAATAGTTGGCTCGAAAATGAATGGAGAGACGAGATATGCTATAGTTATCCTATGACTGACGAAAGGATGTAACCTATGGCAAAAAGTGTAGTATTAGCCGAAAAACCATCAGTAGCTCGTGATATTGCTCGAGTGCTCAATTGCAAAAAAAGTGGAAACGGATTTCTAGAGGGGAATCAATATATTGTTACTTGGGCTCTTGGTCATTTAGTAACCCTTGCAGACCCTGAGAGTTACGATGTGAAATATAAAACATGGAAACTTGAAGATTTACCGATGCTGCCAGAACAAATGAAACTTTCGGTTATTAAGCAAACCGCGAAACAATTTCAAGTGGTAAAAAATCAACTGCTTCGAAAAGATGTAAAGGAAATCATTATTGCAACCGATGCCGGACGGGAAGGGGAGTTGGTTGCTCGCTGGATTATTGAAAAAGCGAAAGTTCGTAAACCCATCAAGCGTCTTTGGATTTCATCGGTGACTGATAAAGCCGTTAAGGAAGGGTTTAAAAATTTAAAGCCTGGTAAGCAATATGAGAACTTATATGCTTCAGCGGTTGCCCGTTCAGAAGCAGACTGGTATATCGGATTAAATGCAACCCGTGCCCTTACGACAAAATACAATGCCCAACTTAACTGCGGACGGGTGCAGACACCGACGCTTGCCATCATTGCTGCTCGTGAAGATGAAATCAAAAACTTCGTACCGAAAGATTATTATGGAATACAAGCGACTAGCGATAAAGTGAAGCTTACATGGAAAGATGCAAAAGGAAACACACAAAGTTTCAACAAAGAAAAAATCGAATCGATCATCCAAAAATTAAGCAACAAACATGCTGTCGTTACAAACATCGAGAAAAAGACGAAAAAATCTTACGCTCCTGGCCTCTATGATTTAACAGAATTGCAGCGGGATGCTAATAAA
The DNA here is from genome assembly GCF_012396605.1 of Ureibacillus thermosphaericus. Lineage (GTDB taxonomy): Bacteria > Bacillota > Bacilli > Bacillales_A > Planococcaceae > Ureibacillus > Ureibacillus thermosphaericus. Next base: position 46,164 of record NZ_JAAXPW010000002.1, on the reverse strand, counting down.
ATTTTCGGCTTTTCCGCAAAAGAAACGTTGAATATTATGCAAAAGCTATATGAGTATCATAAAGTATTAACGTATCCAAGAACGGATTCGCGATATCTTTCATCCGATATCGTAGCTACCATTCCTGAGAGGCTTAAAGCATGTGGTGTAGGGGAATATCGACAACTTGCCAATGAAATATTAAAAAAGCCAATCAAAGTTAATAAATCTTTTGTGGATAACAGTAAAGTGAGCGATCATCATGCCATTATCCCGACAGAACAGAACGTCAATCTTTCTTCTTTTTCCGATAAAGAGCGAAAAATTTACGATTTAGTTGTAAAACGATTTTTGGCAGTACTCCTTCCTCCAACCGAATACGTACAGCTTACAATTAACGCAAAAATTGGGGACGAAACATTTATTGCAAAAGGAAAAAATATACTAACACCTGGATGGAAAAAAGTATATGCAAATGATTTTGTTGAAGAAGATGAAGTGGATGTACATGAGCAAATTTTACCGCAAATGGAAAAAGGGGATACACTAACGATTACGAGTATTCAAATGACTCAAGGACAAACAAAACCACCTGCAAGATTTACCGAAGCCACATTGCTTTCAGCAATGGAAAATCCGACAAAGTATTTAGAGTCGAGCAATCGAAAGCTTGCAGATACTTTAAAATCTACCGGAGGACTTGGGACGGTAGCGACCCGCGCGGATATTATTGAAAAATTATTCAATAGTTTCTTAATTGAAAAACGGGACGGAAAAGAAATTTATATAACTTCAAAAGGGCGTCAACTCTTAGATTTAGTGCCAGAAGATTTAAAATCTCCAGCTCTAACTGCTGAGTGGGAGATGAAGTTGGAACAAATTTCGAAAGGCAAAATGAAAAAAGAAACGTTCATCAACGAAATGAAGCAGTATACAAAAGAAATTGTTGGAGAAATCAAATCGAGCGATAAAAAATACAAACATGACAATCTTTCAACAAAAAACTGTCCTGAATGTGGAAAGCCAATGCTAGAAGTGAACGGAAAAAAAGGGAAAATGCTTGTTTGCCAAGATCGACAATGCGGTTATCGAAAAAGCATTTCTCGCTTCACGAATGTTCGTTGTCCGAATTGCCATAAGAAGCTGGAATTGCGAGGAGAAGGAGAGGGCCAAATTCTTGTATGTCAATGCGGATTCCGAGAAAAATGGTCCACGTTCCAAGAAAAACGAAAACAACAAACGAATGGTAAAGTGGATAAGCGCACTCTGCAAAAATATTTGAAGAAAGAAGACGAAAAAGAACCGATTAATAACGCTCTTGCGGAAGCATTAAAGAAATTAAAATTAGATTAAATAGAAGAACTAGGCAGATAAGATGCTGCCTAGTTTCTTTTTATAGCATCTTTAAATATGAAGAAACTCAAAAAGAGACTGAAACTTGCTCCATTAATAAACATCGTACTTGGGCAAATGATTAGTCCAAGAAGCTCCGCTGCTGTTGTCGTCGCTGTACTAAATAGTATATGATAACCCAATTTTTTATTTTGGTGATTATCATAGCGACTTGAGCCGTAGCAGATCGTTTCGATGATGGAACAACTTTTTTATATTAAGAATTTCAGAATCATACTTTCAGAAATTTGAAATTTTTTGTTATGATATAAATTACATTCATTGGAAGTGAAGGTGATGAAGGGTTGGCTAAAAAGAAAATCGCAAAAACGAACGCAATTCGGTTATTAGATTTACAAAAGGTGCCTTATCAGACGATTACTTATGAGACAGCAGGAGCTATTGATGGAGTATCCGTTGCACAGAAAATCGGTCATCCTGCAAATCACGTTTACAAAACGCTTGTGACAACAGCAGGTACTCAGAAATTTTATGTGTTTGTCATTCCTGTTGAGGCAGAGTTAGATTTAAAAGCAGCAGCTCGGGTGGCGGGGGAAAAGAAAGTAGAGATGCTTCCACTAAAAGATTTACTTGCTACAACTGGTTATATACGAGGTGGTTGTTCACCAATTGGAATGAAAAAATTGTTTCCAACTTTCATAGAACATTCGGCAAAAGAACTCGATTATATCATCGTGAGCGGCGGAAAAATTGGACTGCAAATACAATTGGCGCCTAACGATTTAGCGAATGTAGTAAATGCTACTTTTGTTCCGGTTACGAAACCATGATTTTTTGCATTAAAATAATGAACATAGAAATTTACGATTTAATAGATAGAAAGAAGGCGCATTTTCAATGAGAAGAGAATATTCATGGCGATGGGGATTTTACATTGTCGGTTTAATCATCATGGGATTAGGAATTGCGATGGTAATTAAAGGAGAGGATATAGGGGTTAATGCATGGGACGTGTTGCATATTGCCTTGTATAAAACAATCGGCTTATCGATTGGTTCTTGGGTAATCATTACGGGACTCGTCATTTTGGTATTTACTTCGTTGATGTATAGAAGTTTTCCGAAGATCGGAACATGGTTAAACATGCTGTTGATTGGTGCATTTATTGATTTCTTTTATTGGCTATTGCCCGATGCGGAGTCATTTGCCTTCCAACTGATCTATTTTGTTGTCGGAATTTTTGTTCTAAGTTTTGGTACGGGTATGTACATATCACCGAATTTAGGTTCTGGTCCTAGAGATGGTTTAATGATGTGGATTGTAGAAAAATTAGGCGGAAGCATTAAAGTAGCTCGCATCTCTATTGAATTAGTTGTTGCCGTGATTGGATGGATGTTAGGTGGTCCACTTGGCGTTGGTACAATCATTATTGCCATTGTTTCTGGCTATATCGTGCAATTTTCATTACCTTACTGCCAAAAACTATTGACAAAATGCATCGGGGAAGAAGAGATAAAAGAGGAAAAGCCGCTTATTCATCAGTAATCATGAGAGTTTGCGAGAATTGAATAGTTGAATTTTTCAATTGAAGACCCAAGAAATATTTTATCGGTATTTCTTGGGTTTTTGTGCTTTATTCATGTCGTAAATTTAGTTTACCTTTTTCCCAAGAATGACTAAATCTCTTTTCACACCATCTAAATTAGCAACTTCTGGTAAATGCCCCCACTTTTCAAAACCCAAACTTGAAAATAAGCGAATGCTAGGTTCATTATGTCCGAAGATAAAAGCGATTAGTGTATCGATTTCTAACTTAAGACTTTCCTCAATCGCTTTGCTTAGAATCTTTTTTCCGAGTCCTTTCCCTCTATAGTTTTCGTGAATGTAGATACTAATTTCAGCAGTGGCATCATAAGCGGGTCTTCCGTAGAACGATTGAAGACTTACCCAACCACAAATATCTCCTTCATATTCTACAACCCATAAAGGTCTTTTTTCAGGCTGATGTTCATGAAACCAATTTAGTCGATCTTCAACTGATACCGGGGCGATATCGGCAGTAACCATTCTACTTGGAATTGTAGAATTATAGATATCCACAATAATTGGCAAATCATTAAGGGTAGCAATTCGAAATATCATTGTCATAATCGTCATCCCTTTATTTATAATCTTTATTTCTAGTATAAATGAAATGACTTTCACATGCGTTTTTTTTGTTTGAGAAAAGCATTACATTTTGATTTATCTCAGATTTTGTTCGAGCTAGATGTAGTCATAAAATTCTTCATATTATTTTTAAGTACGTTTCAAACGGAAAAGTTAATGAAGACTAGAAAAGAATCTATAGTTTGAATCATATATTGTTTCAAGAAACTTGGTCTGGAGGTGCGAAATTGGCAAAAGCTTTAGATTCTTTTCTTGAAGAAAACTTACAGCAATTGAAAAGCCAAGGGTTATACAACGAAATTGATGTGGTGGAAGGGGCAAATGGTCCTGAAATCCAAATCAATGGTAAGCGGTTAATTAATTTATCTTCCAATAATTATTTAGGATTAGCGACGAATCAAGAATTAAAGGAAGTGGCGAAACGCGCTATCGATCAATATGGAGTTGGAGCAGGAGCGGTTCGCACAATTAATGGAACGCTAGATTTACATGATCAATTGGAAGCAAAGATAGCAGAATTTAAAGGAACAGAAGCGGCAATTAGCTATCAATCTGGGTTCAATTGCAATATGGCCGCCATTTCAGCTGTCATGGGAAAAGATGATTGCATTTTATCGGATCAATTGAATCACGCTTCCATCATAGATGGGTGCCGATTATCAAAAGCACATATTGTCGCATATACTCATTCTGATATGGATGATTTGCGAAAAAAAGCAAGGGAAGCTGTAGAGTCCGGACGTTATAAAAAAATCATGGTGATTACAGATGGCGTGTTTTCAATGGATGGGGACTTGGCGAAGCTTCCGGATATTGTGGAAATCGCAAAGGAATTTGATCTCATCACTTATGTCGATGATGCTCACGGTTCAGGGGTTACTGGAAAAGGAAGAGGTACGGTAAAACATTTTGGGTTAGAGAAAGACATTGATTTCCAAATTGGTACATTATCAAAAGCGATTGGCGTTGTCGGAGGATATGTGGCAGGAAAAAGGAAGTTAATCGATTGGCTGAAAGTGCGCTCCCGTCCGTTTCTATTTTCAACGGCAGTGCCTCCAGGTGATGTAGCGGCTATCATTGCGGCGATAAATATGTTAATGGATTCAAATGAACTAACAGAGAAATTATGGGAAAATGGAAATTATTTCAAAGAAGGATTAAAACAGCTTGGATTTGATATTGGAAATTCGGAAACGCCGATTACTCCGTGCATCATTGGAGAAGAAAAACTGACGCAACGGTTTTCCAAGCGTCTACTGGAAGAAGGTGTTTATGCGAAAGCGATTGTGTATCCTACAGTGCCTAGGGGAACAGGGCGTATTCGCAATATGCCTACAGCAGGACATTCGAAAGCAATGTTAGATAAAGCACTTTCAATCTTCGAAAAAGTGGGACGTGAACTAGGCGTAATCTAGGTGTAAAGGATTGAATTTGCAAAATCTAATTAGAGGTGCCTGGCATTCCAATAAGAAAGGATGATCATTTGAAAGGTTCCATCACGAAGTTTTTCGGGCAGGCGATGACCGGGCAAGGAATGAAAAATCTGTATCAAGAGATTATCAAGGAAGCCGATAAAGTCTACTTTTTAAAAGGAATTTTTGGTTTTAATGTATCCAATTTATTGAAAGAAATTGGCTATCATTATGTAAACAAAGGACATGATATTGAATTTTTCTATGATCCTCTTTTTGAAAATACAATTCAAGCAGTATTCATAAAAGACATCCATACGTTATTCCTCAAAAGTTCCACTCCTTCTATTGAACCGACTCACCTTGGTACTCGCGATCAAATTATTTCCTTTTATGAATGTTTAGATGAGGCATCACTTAAAAAGCATGGTCAACGAATAAAGGAGCTTTCTGAAGAAATAAATAAATGGCATAATAAATGTTTTGCTTCCCTCCAATCCGCCATTGAAATACATGATGAGTGGGAAGAACAGACGCAGTCTCATATGGATTGGAAGGGGCTTGAACAACATCGGGATGAACTGTTTGATCAAATTTTTGATGGCATGCTTCTTAATAAAAAAGGGGTGTTAACTCATCGATTATTCGGAACGCTTACGCCAAATGGGGCAAGAGATTATTTGCAAAATATTACGCGAAATTTAGAAAGAAGATACTTTATTAAAGGGCTACCGGGAACAGGCAAATCCAGCATGTTAAAAAAACTAACTCAAGATGCGCTAAAACGGGGATTTGATGTACAAAAAGTATGGTGTGGACTAGATTCAAAATCAATTGACATGGTTATTTTACCAGAATTAAAGCTTTGTATTTTTGATAGTACCGCTCCCCATGAATACTTCCCTGAAGATGGAAGAGCCGGTGATCAGATTGTTGATATTGTAAAACATTGTAAACTAATAGAAGAAGCAGAAGAGAAGATTCAAGAGATTTCAAAAGAATATCGGAATGCAATTCAACATGCAACAAACTACGCAAAACTGTATGCAGAGGCCGAAAAAGAAATGCGTGAAATTATTGACTTATCAACGAATCTATCAAAATGGAAAACACAATCTGCGCATTTGTTTTAACGATCTACTTAAAACCCTTGGATTTCTCTTGTGAGAAACCAAGGGTTAAAGAATTGGGTGAAGAGTGTAAATTTCTTTAGGAACCCTTATATATAAGAAGGTAGGGGAGTGAATGACTCACTCCTTTTATTTTTTATAAAAGCAAACGATAAGGGTCTTGCAAATAATCAGCAATTTTACTTAAAAACTCAGAAGCAGGTGCACCATCTATAATTTGATGATCGTATGTTAAACTGAGAGGCAATTTTAATTTTTCTACAACTTGGCCATCTTCTAGTGCCAGTTCTTTTTGGATGGCCCCCACACCTAAAATACCTACTTCCGGTGTATTCAAGATTGGTGTGAAGTATTCGATTTCATAGCCGCCTAAGTTGGTAACCGTAAAGGTTGACCCGCTATAGAGGCTTCCATCAAGCGAACCTTGTCGTGCTTCTGTTGTTACTTTTTGAATAGCTGCACCGAGTTGGGATAAGGACATGAGATGCGCATTTTTAATAACAGGAACGACTAAACCTTCTTCGATTGCCGTTGCCATTCCAATATGCACTTCATCTACGCGGATATATTCGCCGTTATGATACCAAGCATTCATATCCGGCGTATCTTTTAAGGCCAAAACTACCGCTTTTGTTAATAGGGTATTGATGCTTAACTCGCCATTTGTGAGCGGTTCTTTTACTTTTGTTTTTATTTCTTCACGGAATTTCATTAATTCCGTAATATCCACTTTTCTATGGTTTGTTACTTGAGCGGTTGTCTGAACACTGCGCATCATCCGTTGAGCAATGGTTTTGCGCATTCCGGATAGTCCAGCACCATAGGAAACTGATTGTGTGGATGGTGCATTTTCTATTGAAGGAGCTGCTTGTTCCATGGAAGCTTGATATCTTAATATATCTAATCGAGTAATGCGTCCATTACCGCCAGTACCTATTACGTTATGAATATCAATGCCAAGTTCATTTGCCATTTTACGGGCAACCGGCGTAATAAAGATTAGTTCTCCAGCTTCTTTTTCTATCATCTCCGTTTTTGCGGTTGAAACTGCTTTTGCTGTTTCTACTTTTTTCGGTTCTTTTACACTTAATGATGGAGAAGGGGAGCCGATCTGTTCACCAGGTTTTCCGATATACGCGATGGGCGCCTTACTTGGTACGACATCTCCTGCTTGAGCGACAATTTTAATGATTGTACCGGACTCTGGTGCAACGACTTCACCGGTCAATTTCTCTGAACTGATTTCCGCCACTGCATCACCTGCATGAACTTCATCCCCTTCATTTACAAACCAATGTTCCACTGTACCCTCTGTCATCGTCAAGCCTAGCTTAGGCATCAATATTTCCGTAGCCATGATGAATCACCCCTCTCTATTTAACTCTCAAGTCATCGATAATTTCTGTCGCTACTGTCAATACTTTATTAGCATCTGGGATATATAATTTTTCAAGATTAGCAGCAAACGGAACAGGTGTGTTTGGCGCGCATACGCATTTGATCGGTCCATCTAAATAATCAAAGGCTTTGTCTGCTACAACTGAAGCTATATCAGTTGCCGTGTTGTTGTGCGGATTGGATTCATCGATGATAATTAAGCGGCCTGTTTTCTTCACAGACTCCAGTACTGTTTCTTCATCCCATGGTGCAACAGTGCGCAAGTCAATGACTTCGACTGAGATATTGTCCTTTTCTAAAATGTCTGCAACTTCTAAGCCGACGTACAACATTTTTCCAATGGTAACAATTGTCAAGTCTTTACCTTCACGTTTGATGGCAGCTTTGCCAATTGGGATTGTGTAATATTCTTCCGGTACTTCGCCTTTCATTCCGTACAATGTTTTATCTTCCGAAAAGATGACAAGGTTATCATCTTCAATAGCGGAGAGGAGAAGACCTTTTGCATCATATGGTGTTGCAGGGACAACGACTTTGACGCCAGGAATTGAACCGAATAAACCGTAGTAGGAGCCGGAGTGTTGAGCTGCTGCGTTCACCCCTGCACCGTGCATTGTGCGCACTGTCATTGGGACTTTCGCTTTTCCCCCGAACATGTAGCGCATTTTTGAACCTTGTCCGATGATGGAGTCAAAGCAAAAGCCGATAAAGTCGCTAAACATCAGCTCAGCTACAGGACGCAAACCAGTAACAGCCATACCTACAGCCGCAGCCATATAACCCATTTCGGAAAGTGGCGTATCGATGACTCGTTCACGGCCGTATTTTGGCGCAAGGCCGCGGGTTACGCCCATTACACCGCCCCAAGCATCTTCGTTGGCCTCTTCCAAATGTTGGACTTCCGCTCCGCCTGCAATATCTTCACCTAATAAAATGATGTTTTCATCTTTTGCCATTGCTTGATCAAGCGCTTCATTGATTGCTTTCATGAACAAAATTTCTCTAGCCATTCTCTATAACTCCTTTCCAAGTTTTTTAGATTAGTCCGCAAAAACATCTTGATAGAGTGATTCAGGTGATGGTTCTGGACTTTCTTTCGTGAATTCAATCGCCTCTTCAATATCGCGAACGGATTCTTCCCTCAATTGATCCAATTCTTCTTCAGTCAACAAGCCGTTTTCGATGGCGTATTGACGGAATACTTCAAGCGGATCCACTTCCGCCCATTCTTTTTCTTCTCCGCTAGGCGCTTTGTAACTTTGTTCGTCACCTTCAAAGTGTCCGTGGTTCCGGTAAGTGACGCATTCAATTAACGTTGGTCCTTCACCTCTGCGTGCGCGTTCAATGGCTTCGCCAGCTACTTCATATACGGCGACAACATCTTTTCCGTTCACCCGAACACCAGGCATATTGTAGGCGGCAGCTCTTTCTGCGATTGTGCGGGAAGCGGAAGAATACCATTGTGGAGTGGATTCTGCGAAAAGGTTATTCTCACATACAAAAATCACCGGCAACTTCCAAATGGATGCCATGTTCAAACATTCATGGAATACACCTTCATTAGCTGCACCATCACCGAAGAAGCAAACGGCAACCCGGTCCGTTTTCTTATATTTGTTGCGCATGGCCGCACCTGTTGCCAGTCCGAAACCGCCTCCAACCATTCCGTTGGCGCCTAAAATTCCTTTATCCATGTCGGCAATGTGCATGGAACCGCCTTTACCTTTGCAAAGTCCTGTGGCTTTGCCAAAGATTTCAGCCATCATTCCTTTTAAATCGCCGCCTTTCGCGATACAGTGGCCATGTCCCCGGTGGGTACTTGTAATGTAATCTTCATCGGATAGGTGAGCACAAACACCTACAGCAATTGCTTCCTCACCAGCATATAAGTGTACAAACCCTGGAATTTCTCCGGCAGTAAAGAAACGTTTTACATTTTCTTCAAAATTGCGGATATCCTCCATTGATTTATACATGGATTTTGCCTTATCTTTCGTTAATTCTGCTGTATCCGTAGCTGTACGAATCTCTAAATCTACCAATTCTTTCACCGACGTATCAACACTCGCAAACAATTTAGGCATGCCTTTTGCTTTTTGCGTCATTCTTGATTCCTCCTTAAATTTATTGATGTTTTATAAATTCTTTTTGCTGTTTCTTGGATTAACTCGGATACAGTAGGGTGAGCGAAGACTGTGTTTGCCAATTCATCAACAGTACCTTCGGATTCATAAACTGCTAGAATTTGGTGAATTAAGTCTGCTGCGTTGGGGCCGACAATAACGGCACCTAATATTTCCCGATATTTGGATTCGGATATGATTTTGACAAAGCCTTCTGTTTCATTGGCAGCAATGGCTCGTCCATTAAATGAAAAAGGCATTTTTTCAACGATTACGTCATAGCCTTTTTGTCTTGCTTCTTCTTCGCTCATCCCAAACTCAGCAACTTCCGGTTCGATGAAAAGCGGGCGAGGAATACTGTATGGAGATACAGGCCTTTCTTTTTTTCCATTTATGGCACGAACAGCTTTTATGCCTTCCGCACTGGCTGCATGTGCCAATGTATAACCGCCAATTAAATCGCCAATGGCATAAACATTTTTCATGCTTGTTTCATAATATTCATTTACTTTGACAAAATGTTTTCTTTCATCCAATTCAAGTCCCATTGCTAACGGGATTTCCAAGTTTTGTTTTCTGCCTGTTGCCACCAGCAGTTGATCAAAAGGAATTTCTTCACTGGAAAGAAGGACGCATCCTTTTTTCACTTTTTGGACGGAAGCCTTCGTAATGATTTTTATACCCATCCTCTGAAGCTTTTCTTTCACAATGGAACGGGCTTCCGAATCAACCGTCAACAATATGTCCGGTGCGGCTTCGATAATCGTGACATCGGCGCCGAATCTTTTCATGGCATAGGCCAATTCAACACCGATTACCCCGCCGCCGATGATGGTCAATTGATTAGGCAATGTTTCCATGTCAAAAAAGGAGTTCGTCGTTAAATAATCTACATCGCTTAATCCTGGGATGTTTGGGACGAAGGGGGCACCGCCCATGGCAAGTAACACATTTTTTCCGTAGTATCGCTCTCCGTTCACTTCGAAAATTTTTCCTTCTACGTATTTTGCTTCACCTGTAATATATTGGATACCATTCTTTTTAAACGTCAAGTGAATACCGGATTGCAAGGTGGAGATAATCTTGTTTTTTCTTTTCACAACGGAGGGGAAATCAATTTGATTCACTGTAACTGATAAACCGTTTGCATTAAGAGCATGAACAGCGGACAACCAGTGGCTATATTGCAGGTAAGCTTTGGAAGGAATGCAACCGACGTTGAGACAGCAGCCACCAATGGCATTTTTTTCAATCACGCAGACTGAATTACCGAGCTGTGCAGCTTCTTCTGCGGCAACATATCCACCGGGTCCGGCTCCGATAATGAGTACATCATAAGTTTTCAAGGAATCACCTTCTTTTCTTTCGAATGAATTGCAAAAGTTAGAATTTTCGGAATAATAAAATGATTGTAAATTAATTTTAACGGATTTTAAAATATCCGTCTATAGATTTTTTGAGAATTATTGTAATCTCATTGCTGAAAATAACTATTTTCGATATTTGATGGGATGAAAGTTTAGGAAAGAGGGTGTCTGAAAAGTCATTTTGAGACGCCTCCTTTGCGGCTGTCGCTAACGCTTTCGCCGCAGATAAATTGCGGCAGTCGCACAAGCTTTCGCCGCAGATAAATTGCGACGAGGAGGCGCGTTTGATGTGACCACCGCAGGAGCAAAGTTTTTAAGAGAATATTACTATAAGAAGTAAGGCTGTTCAGAAAGTGTTCGACTTTCTGGACAACCTCCTACTTGAAAGTTGAAATTATATCGGTTCGTAAAGAAAAACCGGTTCATTATTTTTGATGGAAATAGTAATACGGACATTTTCTTCAATTTGATTGGCGATAATATCCCGAGCCAGTGGTGTTTCAATATGTTGGACGATAAACCGCTGAATTGGCCGTGCGCCATTAATTTGGTCGTAGCCATTCTCCGCAATCCATTGTATAACTTCCGAAGTTGTGTGCAAAATTAATTTGTTTTCTTTTAATCGTTCATTGAGTTCTTTCATCATGATTTCGGCAATTGCCACCATTTGTTCTTTCACCAATGGGTTGAAAATGATGGTTTCATCAATCCGGTTTAAAAATTCCGGCTTGAAATGGGAGCGCAATTCGTTAATGACCGCTTGTCTTGCTTCAGATGTAATAACATTATATTTTTCTATCGAATCCAATAGTAGTTTCGATCCGATATTGCTTGTCATAATTAAAATTGTATTTTTAAAGTCCACCGTCCTACCTTGGGAGTCCGTAAGTCTTCCTTCATCGAGCACTTGTAATAGAATGTTGAAAACATCCGGATGTGCTTTTTCGATTTCATCGAGGACGATGATGGAATGGAGACGATGCCGGACCGCTTCCGTCAAGTGGCCCCCTTCGTCATAGCCAGCGTATCCCGGCGGAGGACCAATGAGTTTTGCGACTGCATGTTTTTCCATATACTCTGACATGTCCAGCCGTACCATATCCAGCTCTGTACCGAACAACACTTTTGCCAGTACTTTCGCCAGTTTCGTCTTGCCGACACCTGTAGGTCCAAGGAACAGGAAGGAGCCGGTTGGTTTATTTGGGTTTTTAATTCCAGCCCTTGAACGCAAGACGGCATGAGCTACTTTTTTCACCGCTTCATCTTGTCCCACGATGTATTTGTGTATTTCGTTCTCCAAATTCAATAGTCGTTCCCGTTCATTTTTCATGACACCTGTAATTTTAATTCCAGTTAGTCTCTCCACGACGCGCTCGATATCTTCAGCGGTCACTACATTATCGATGAAGGTTTTGCTTTCCTTTAATAGACCCCATTGTTGTTCGAGCTCTTTTAGTCTCTTTTCAGATGCAGGAATATCGTAGGTTTCCAATTGAACGATTTGGCCGACTTCATTATTCTTTACCGCTTTTTCATATAACTTATGCAATCTTGCCAAATTTCTTTTTTCCCGCTGCGTAAAATGGAGTATTTCCAGCTCTTTTGCCCATTGTCTTTCCATTTTTTCTTTTTCGTTTTCAATAATTTTTAGCTTCTGTTCAATGGCATACCGGTCAAATGCCGGGTTGGGTTCCAATTCTTGCTTATAAAGGGCGATTTTTGATTGCAAAATTTGTTCGTTGATTTTCTTGATGGAGTGGGGGATTTCATTTAGGGAAATCCGCTTTACTGCACTTGCTTCATCCATTAAATCAATGGCTTTATCTGGCAAAAAGCGGTCGGTGATGTATCGTTTTGAAAGTTTAACGGCAGCTTCGATGGCTTCATCAGTGATAAAGGTTTCGTGATATAATTCATAGTCTTCTTTAATGCCTTGCAAAATTTCAATGGTTGCTTCAATCGACGGTTCATTGACGATCACACGTTGGAAACGGCGCTCCAACGCTTTATCTTTTTCGATATATTCCCGATATTCATCTTGTGTGGTTGCTCCAATACAGCGAAGTTCACCTCGGGCAAGCATCGGTTTTAATATATTTCCTGCATCCATGGAGCCTTCTGTTCGTCCCGCACCGACGATCGTATGAATTTCATCAATGAAGAGGATGACTTGATTATTTGATTGTTTCACTTCATTTAATACGGCTTTTAATTTTTCTTCAAATTCCCCGCGATATTTAGCCCCAGCAAGAAGGGAGCCCATATCTAGACTATAGACGACTTTATCGAGCAAATTATTTGGAACATCTTTGTTCACAATTTTTTGAACCAACCCTTCAACGATGGCGGTTTTTCCAACCCCAGGGCTGCCTATTAAAATCGCATTATTTTTATTTTTTCTTGTTAAAATGCGGATAATATCATTGATTTCCTTTTCCCTTCCAACGATTCGGTCAACTTTTCCATCTACATATCTTTGATTCAAATTGACTGCATATTTGTTCAATGCGTCGTATAGCGTCTCCTGATTGTCGGATGTGACCATTTGTCCGTTTCGAGTTTGATGTAATTTTTCATATATGGATTCTTTCGTTACATGATGTTCGGCTAAATATTTTGTAATAGGATTAAAATCTTGTTCGAACAAAGCAATCATTAAATGCTCAACAGAAATAAAGCGATCTCGTAGCCGTTCCGCTTCAATCTCCGCTTGTTTAAACAGCCTTTTTAGTCGTTGGCTTTCTTTTTCTCCATAAGCGATATTCGTACCTGCTAAAGAGGGGATTTTATCTACTTCTTTATTTACTAGTTGAATAAGCTCGTTCATATTAATATTAAATTCTTGATAAAAGTTATAGGCAAAGTTGTTGGGCTGTAATAAAGCGGTCCATAGATGAGGAATATCCAGTTGATAGTTTTGTTTGCTTCGAGCAAGTTTCTTTGCATGGAGGATTCCTTCTTTAACTGCGATTGTATATTTGGCAGTCATGTTATCACCCTTTGCTGTGGAATAGGCAATCTTTGTAAATATATCGTAAGCGAAAAATCATATGAAAATCAATCTTATTTCTGAAATTTTTGTCAATTGAAGATTCAGTCGGGGGAATCTTTGGAGATGCAGGACTGGCAGAGAGGGTAAAAAATTTAACCCCTTCGCTTAAAAAAGGGAAGGGGAGTGATATCATTTTTGAACTTTTGCTATTTCTTTTTGGAAAATCCCTAATGCTTCAATGCGGCGGATGGCTTCTCGGAGCCTCTCTTCTTCCACAAGTAGCCCCACCCGAATATAGCCTTCGCCATGTTCGCCAAATCCGTTGCCGCTTGCGACTGCCACATCCGCTTTATCCAATAGGTAATCGGAAAATTCTTGGCTCGTAAACCCTTCCGGAACCGGCAACCATGCAAAGAAGGAGCCTTTTGGCGCTCTTACGTTCCATCCGATCCGACAGGCTTCTTCCACCAGCACATTGCGGCGGGATTCGTAAATGCTTCTCAGTTCTTCCACACAAGATTGATCGCTGTTCAATGCATAAGCGGCTGCCTGCTGTACGGCAGGGAAGAGGCTGCAAAACAGATGGTCTTGCAACAAGTTGATGGCTTCAATGATGTCGCGGTTACCCACCGCAAAAGCGACACGCCAGCCGGCCATATTATAAGTTTTGGATAATGTATAGAACTCTACTCCAACTTCTTTTGCCCCTTCCGCTTGCAGGAAGCTCACCGGTTTCTCCCCGTCAAATCCAAGGGCACCGTATGCGAAATCGTGAACAACAGTAATATCGTGTTCTTTTGCAAATTGCACCGTTTTATTGAAGAACTCTATAGTGGCAGTGGCGCCCGTTGGATTGTTTGGATAGTTCAAATACATCAATTTTGCCCGTTTCTTCACTTCATCAGGTAAAGTGTTATAATCCGGGAGAAAATCATTTTCCTCAAGCAATGGCATTGTATCAAAATGAACATCCGCCAACACCGGACCGGATAAATAGTCCGGATAGCCTGGATCCGGTAGCAGCATATAGTCGCCAGGGTTTAACACGCACAACGGAAGCTCGACCAATCCGACTTTTGCACCGCCTAAAATGGCCACTTCTTCATTTGGATCGATGTCTACGTTGTATTCTCTTTTGTAAAAGTTGCTTACGGCTTGTTTTAATTCTAGCATGCCACGGAAAAGGGAATATTTATGAGTATCAGGGTCGGCTGCTGCTTCTTGAAGCGCCTTGACAATGTGAGTAGGTGTTGGGCGGTCTGGATTTCCCTGTCCTAGATTGATCACATCCCGTCCTTCAGCAATCGCTTTATTCACTTTTTGCACAAGGGAAGCGAAAAATTGAGTAGGAAGTTTTTGGAGTTTATAGGATAATTCCATGTGCATCCTCTTTTCTTATTGATTTAGTTGGTGAATGTACAACTTGATTGAATTCTCAAAATCTGTCATTCTGTATTTTAAGAAAATACCAGTTTATAATTATAAGTAGATATGTAGGAATATTATTATTTTCTTGAATAATTGTCTAGGGGGATTCAAGATGAAAATTGGTTGCATTCAAATGAATGTCGGGTTTGGGAAAGTGGAGGAAAACTACGAGCGGGCGGAACAGTTGATTCGGGAAGCGGCAAGTAAGGGTGCCGACATTGTGGTATTGCCTGAAATGTGGAATACAGGATATGCTCTTGAAAAATTAGAGGAGTTAGCAGATAAAAATGGCAACCGCACAAAAGCTTTTCTTCAACACCTTGCCAGTGAGCTAGGAATACATATTATCGGTGGTTCTGTAGCGACAAAAGAAAATGGCAAATTTTATAACACGATGTATGTCGTGAATCGAGATGGGGAATTATTGAGTGAATATAGTAAAGTTCATTTATTTAGATTAATGGATGAAGAAAAATATTTAGAAGCTGGCGAATCCATGAACCGCTTTGATTTGGGAGATCTTCCGGCAGCGGCTGTGATTTGCTATGATATCCGTTTCCCTGAATGGCTTCGCGCCCATGCATTAGCGGGAGCAAAAGTATTGTTCGTTGCTGCTCAATGGCCGACACCAAGAATTGATCATTGGAAAACACTTTTGCAAGCCCGTGCCATTGAAAATCAATGTTTTGTTGTGGCAGTAAATCGAATTTCCCGCAAACCGGAAAACTTTAATGGACAGTCAATGGTGATTGAACCTTGGGGTGAAGTGTTATGGACTGGTGCAGAAGATGAGGAGTTGGCGGTAATTGACGTAGATTTCTCAAAAGTGGATGAAGTCCGCACACGAATTCCGGTATATGACGACCGCCGTCCAGAATTATATGGGAAAGTAGTAGAGCAAAAGTAAAGGAAAGTGAGCCGAGCAATGTAGGAAATTGCTCGGTTTTTTAGTGCGCCTGGCATGGGTGTAATCTATAGGGTGTAAGTCCCGAACTGTGAAGGCAGAAGTAACAGTTAGCTTAACGCAAGGGTGTCCGTGGTGACGCGGATCTGAAGGAAGCGAGCGGCAAACTTCCGGTCTGAGGAACACGAACTTCATATAAGGCTAGGTATCATTGGATGAGTTTGCTAAACAAAACAAAGTCCTTTCTGCCAAAGGTGGTACAGAGTAAATGAAGCAGATAGATGGAAGGAAAGATTACATTCTTACCCGGGGAGGTCTGGCGGATATGTGAAGTACGCTTCATAACCTACTTAGTGATAAGTAGCTGAACCGTCAGAAGTCAGCAGAGGTCATAGTATTAGTTGGTTTAGAACTACTAAGAAGGACCGAACAATTAAGAGAGAATAGCCCTTGGCATTCAGTGAGTCATGATGAACACAGAAAACGTAGTACCTGACTTGAGGAAGGAAGCGGTGAATCCCGTGGGAGACCTCTTGGAGGGTGGAGTGACCACTGGCATAAAGAGAACAGCTATTCACGGAAGTTATAAAGACTTGCGTCAATCATCTTAATTGAACCGCCGTATACGGAACCGTACGTACGGTGGTGTGAGAGGACGGGAGTTAATCGCTCCCTCCTACTCGATTTGGTTATCGAATCTTGAGTGGACGTAATTTTTTCGAATGGCGATGATTTTTCAGGAGTTGGCAATTATTAGATCTCTGAAATAGGGACTTTTTAACTGTTGATAAAAAACTTTAATCCTTTGAAACTTTTCCATTATCCCTGAAGCTCTAATTAATGAAAGGAGGATGAAGAGAGTGAAACATGATATCGAACTAGTAGAAAAAGCAATCAAAGGAGATGCGACAGCCTTTGAACAATTGCTAATTAAGGAAGAACAAATGCTTTATTACAAAGCGCTTTCCTATGTAGGAAGGAAAGAAGACGTACTGGACGTCATACAAGAAACAGCTTGCAAAGCATTTCTCGCGATTAAAGATTTGCGAAATCCCGAATATTTCTCAACATGGCTCTTTAGAATTCTCATTCGTGAATGCTACCAATTATTAAAGAAACGCGATCGAATGATTCCGTACGATGAAATGGAACTATTAAGGAAAATGGAACACAAACAGGAGCTGCCATCTGATTCTTTACATTTAGGCGAAGCATTATCAAAATTAAATGAATCGTATCAAACTTCGATTATTTTATTTTACTATCACGACCTGTCCATTCGGGATATTGCCGAAGTGATGGGAAAACCGGTTGGAACAATCAAAACCTATTTGCGAAGAGCAAAAAAACATTTAAAAAATGAATTAGAAAGGAGTTATAAGTTCAATGAAAGAACAATATGATCGTTTCGAAGTGTTTCCGCAAGACGAAGTTCGATTGGCGATTCGAACTGGAATTGCTCAAGCACAAGAGCAAATAGATGGAAAGGTGAAAACTCCTTTATATAAAAGAAAAATAACTTATCTTTTAAGCAGTGTCGCTGCAGCATTTGGATTATTCATTTCAGCTCAATATTCTCCTGCGATTGCAACGAGTTTATCGAAAATACCGTTAATTGGTTCTGTTTTTGGTGATTCCGACTTTATTGGTTTACAACATGCCTACCAAGAAGGGTTAATCGACGAAATTGGCGAAACACAAACGGTTAATGGAATATCCGTTACTTTAAATGAAGTTCTGTATGATCAGAGCAATATTACAATCGGCCTCATTATTGAGTCTGAAAGGGAATTAGGTGAACATTATTTCGGTGCTGGCATGGATATTACGATTAATGGAAAATTGCCTAAAGCAGTTACAGGTTCTTATGGAGAAGAAATAGTATCATCAACAACTCGTACAGCCATTCAAACGATCAACATTACAGAAGACATGCCTGACCAATTTGAACTGGGGCTAACGCTTCAAGGAGAAAAGGGTGAAAAATGGCATTTCTCAACACCAATCCAAAAAATAAAAGACATAAAAACAATTCCTGTTCAACATAAACAAACAGTAGATGGCATACAACTTACGGTAACAGAAGTGTCCATAAGTAAAACAGGTGTCAGTGTATCTTTTGTGAGTTCTGAAAAAGAGAGCGATTTTGATAAAACGAGAGGGCATTATATCGATTTCCGAGTAGTAGACCAAGATGGTAACAAACTGACAAACCTTTCAGGCGGAGTGACAGGGGAAAGAATGAAAGATACAATCGTGTATAAAAGTACAAAGCAATTTGATCCAATTGACTCAAATGTAACGGAATTAACCATTACCCCATTTTTAGTGATTCCATCTAGTGGTGGAGGGGTAGATGAAAACGGAAAATATATCGAAAAGGATTATAGTGCAGTAAAAGATGTTAAATTTGAATCATTTACAGTGAAAATACCTTAATAATTGAAAGGGTGTCTGAAAAGTCATTTTGAGACGCCCCCTTTGCGGCTGTCGCAAGAGCTTTCGCCGCAGATAAATTGCGGCTGTCGCAAGAGCTTTCGCCGCAGATAAATTGCGGCTGTCGCAAGAGCTTTCGCCGCAGATAAAATGCGGCGAGGAGGTGCGTTTGATGTGACCACCACAGGAGCAAAGGATTTAAAGAAAATATTACTTTAAGAATTAAGGCTGTTCAAAAAATTATCGACTTGATATGCTCCCTATTAGGTAGACAGATGAAAAAATAAAAATTCATCTGACCTAATAGGGGGCTTTCATTATGACCTTTTACAAGTATCCTAAAAAGTTCATGTTAAAACTGATTCATTTATATTTAACGGGTGTTGAAAAGTTTGCTCGTCAATATAAAATTCACCAAAGCACTTTAAAACAATGGGTTCGAAAGTATGAAGCTTTTGGTGAAGCGGTCTTTCACTCTAACCACAAATCCGTTAAAAACATGGACTGTCAATATATTTATAAAACGTGGCAATATTGTCACAATATCAGTAAACATAGCCATAAATACTGTAAATAAAAACATGTTCTCCACCCCAAAATTTAAAATGAATGATAATATATTCAATGGCACTAAACTTTTGAGGTGAACAAATTGAATCTACCACAAACCTTTAAAGACAAAATGCAAACATTATTACAAGATGAATATGATGCGTTTATTCGAAGTTACGAAGAAGAAAAAAATCAAGGCTTGCGCATTAACACACTAAAGATTTCAATAGATGAATTTTTACAAATTAACCCTTTTACGACTGAGAAAATCCCTTGGGTCAAGGAAGGATATTTTTATCCTAACAATGAACGTCCAGGAAAACACCCATACCATGAAGCGGGATTATATTATATCCAAGAACCAAGTGCGATGGCGGTAGGGGAATTGGTAGATCCCAAACCAGGGGAATACATTCTCGATTTATGTGCAGCACCGGGCGGGAAAACTACACATCTTGCATCGAAAATGAATGGAGAAGGGCTGCTTGTTTCGAACGAGATCCATCCGCAACGGGCAAAAATTTTATCGCAAAACGTCGAGCGAATGGGCATCAAAAATGCCATCGTGACCAATGAAACACCGGAACGTTTAGCAACGCGTTTCCCAAGTTTTTTTGATCGAATCTTAGTGGATGCCCCCTGTTCTGGAGAAGGAATGTTTCGAAAAGATGAAGAGGCTCGCTTGCATTGGAGTCCCGACAATGTAACTCTTTGTGCCAATAGACAAGACGATATTCTTGAGTATGCGCAAAGCATGTTAAAACCAGGTGGTCGTCTTGTGTATTCTACGTGCACCTTTTCTCCAGAAGAAAATGAAGGAACGATCAGCCGCTTTCTTGAAAAGTATCCACAGTTCGAGATTGAACAAGTGGAAGTGTATGAAGGCTTTAGCCAAGGAAGAGCGGATTGGGTGGAAAATACGGCCTCAAATATTGAACAAACGATTCGCATATGGCCTCATCTTGTGAAAGGGGAAGGGCATTATATTGCGGTGTTAAAAAAGAAGGACGGGGACGAGGCGCCTCGCATAAAGTATCCGAAACAAAAACTGGACCCGAAAATGATGAAGGCGTACCAGGATTTTGCCGGCGAAACATTAAATATCATGCCTTTTGGATATTTCCTTGCCTTCAACGACCAATTGTATGGATTGCCTGAAGAAGTACCAACATTAGAAAAATTAAAGGTGCTCCGTCCAGGATTGCATTTAGGAACGTTCAAAAAGAACCGCTTCGAGCCTTCCCATGCCCTTGCCTTGGCTTTACGAAAGGATGAAGCAAAAAGCGTATCGAATCTTTCCGCGGATTCGGATGAAATCATTTCCTATTTGAAAGGAGAAGTTTTACAAGCTAGCGGTCCAAAAGGATGGCACTTAATCACCGTTGATGGTTATTCGATTGGTTGGGGAAAACTCGCGGGGAATATGATGAAAAACCATTACCCAAAAGGACTGCGGTGGATGGGGAATTAGTTTTTATCTTACGAAAAGAGTTGGGGGAATAACGCTAAACTTTCACCGCGAATCATGAAATTCCTGTTACATGTAGCAACAAATTCAAAATTCTACATACATTAGAATTAACCTCTCGAGGCTGCTCTGGCTTTGGGAGGTGTTTTTATTTATAAAATTGTAAATTTCCTTCCAATGGATGTAAATTATAGGATAATATATAAGTATAAATAATTAGTGGAGGAAGGGAAGTTATGAGTAAAGTACTAGGTCTGGATATCGGGGTATCATCAGTTGGTTGGGGGATTATTGACACTGAAAAAATGGAGATAATTGATGCGGGTGTCAGACTATTTGAGGAAGCAACGAGAAATGCCAATGAAGAGCGACGTGGATTTCGGGGGGCAAGAAGATTAAAAAGAAGAAGAAACCATCGATTAGAGCGAGCTAAAAAATTATTTGAAGAGTTTGGTATACCGACAAATTGCATCGGCACAGGAAATCCATATGAAATTAGATGCAAAGCGTTAAAAGAAAAAGTATCGTTGGAAGAATTAGCAATTGGTCTTTATCACATTGTAAAAAGAAGGGGTACCGTACTAGATGCTCCTTTAGAAGAAGAAAAAACGGGTGGAGAATTATCAACAAAAGAACAATTAAAAAGAAATAGTAAGGAACTAGAAACAAAATATGTTTGTGAAATACAGTTTGAAAGATTGAAAAAAGGATTAGTTCGTTCCCATGAGAACCGTTTCCGCACGGAAGATTATATAAAGGAAGCAAGAGCTATTTTAAATAGACAAGCCCAATTCCATCAAGAAATCAATGATGAATTTATTGAAAAGTATATTGAGTTAGTTCAAAAAAGAAGAGCTTATTATGATGGCCCTGGATCTAAAAAATCTCCTACCATTTACGGTAGATATTTTATAAAAAATGGGAAATTCCATGAAATGTCGATGATTGAGAAAATGAGAGGGAAATGTACTTATTTCTCGGATCAACCTCGCATTGCAAAAATGTCATTTACAGCGGAATTGTATGATTTATTAAACGGTGACTTAAATAAATTGCAAGTAAATGGGGAGTATTTAACTGAGGAAGATAAAAAATATATAGTTGAAGAAATTGTTAAGAAGGGCCAGAAGGTTACAATAGATCGAATTTTAAAATATAAAGGGCTGCCAAAAGATACGGATGTAAGAGGATATAGAGTAGATTTGAAGAATGAAAAACCCATTTTCACGGAATTTAAAGGATACAAGAATATATTAAAATTAGTAAAAGAACATGATTTACCAAAAGAAATTTTAGATAACGTTGAATTACTAGATGAAATTAGTGAAATTCTCACAGCAGAAAAATCTTATGAAAGAAGAGAAAATGATTTAAAGAAAGCTTTGACAAATTTGGCTGGCTTTGATGAGGATACAAACGAAAAAATTATAGCTGCTTTGAAGGAAAATACTGATTTTAAAGGCTACCATGCGCTTTCAAAAAAGGCTATCCAATTAATTTTACCAGATTTATGGAAAACGAATAAAAACCAAATGGAACTATTTAGCGAACTAGGACTTGAAAGCAAACGATATCAAAATATATCCAATGGAAAGAAGATTAAATTTGATGATACTGCGATATTAAGTACAGTTGCAAAAAGAGCGCAACGAGAAGCAATTAAAATTGTAAATAAAGTACGAGAAGTATATGGTGAGATGGATTCGATAGTCATCGAAACAGCACGAGAAAATAACAGCGAAGAAGCGAAGAGAAAAAATGATGAAAATCAAAGAAAACAAAAGAAATTTGAAAAGAGAGTGGCTGAAATTTTAAGTGTTTCAACGTTGGAAGAATTAAATTTGAAACCTAAGCAACGTTTGGCCTTAAAATTATGGGATGCCCAAGATGGACAATGCTTATATTCTGGAGAAAGAATCAATCCTTATGATATTGTACAAGACTTTTATAAGTTTGAAATTGATCACATCATACCGATTTCTATTTCCTTTGACGATAGTCAAGAAAATAAAGTGCTCTGTTATCGCGAGGAAAACCAGGAAAAAGGGCAGCGAACGCCATTCCATTACCTTACAAGTTCTCCAAAGGCAAAAAGAACTTTCGAAGAATTCAGAGCAGATGTGATGAAACTTTATAATAGCGGAAAAATTTCTAATAAGAAGAGAGAATATTTACTAGAACAGCGGGACATAATGAATAACGAAGAACTGCAAAAACAATTTATTAATCGAAATTTAGTAGATACAAGATACGCAGTACGTAGCTTTTCCATGAATCTACGTTCATACTTTAAACATCATAACATACCAACAACAGTTTTATCGATTAGGGGGGGATTCACTAACGCAATTCGACGCCGAGCAAGAATGAATAAAGATAGAAATAGCAGTTATGCACACCACGCGATTGATGCATTAATTGTAGCAGCGATAGGGAAACTACCAGTCTTTAAATTTTTCCAAAACTTTGGTGTAAATGAAACTGGCGTATTTTATGATCGTAGGACTGGTGAGGTTCTAACTGAAAAAGAGTTCTTTAGCGAGGATATCTATAAGTTTATAAGAAGCCTCATGAATTATGAATCTAAAATCAAGTATTCTCACAAAGTTGATAGAAAAGGGAATCGTGCTATTTCTGACCAAACAATTTATAGTACAAGAAAAGTTGATGATGAGGAAATCATTGTAAGGAAATCAAAAAATATTTATACTTTGAACAAAAGTGATGCAGCAAGTTTAATAAAAAGGATTAATACAAAACCTGATACTTTCCTCATTGCAAAACATAATCCAGAATTATTTGAACTGATTTTAAAAATTATCAAAGAATATGATAAGGCGGATAATCCTTTTAAAGCGTATTATGATGAACACGGTTATATCTTAAAAGATGGAAAAGTCCCAGTAAAGTTTTTGAGATATTATGATGGAAGTGTAGGAATACATTTAGATATTTCAAATAAATATCCAGGTTCAAAAAATAAAGTTGTTTTAAAATCTATTAAAGGTGTAAGGATTGATATTTATAAAAATACAGAAGGGAAATATAAATATTTAGGTGTACCTCATCACTGGTTTAGAGATGATGGAAATAATTTGATACTGGATATGGAAAAATATAATCAAGCAAAATTATTACCATATAAAGAAATAGATGATTCATATGAATTTATTTTCAGTCTATATCGAAACGATTTATTTACTATAGAGAAAAAAGATGAAACTTTGGAATATATTTTTATCGGTGATAATAACCCTCGTAATAACGTAATAGAAGTGGATTATGTTCATAAAAAACGTAATTCGAAAGAGGAAAGGGTAAGATTCTCAGTAGGTAAAACAATTAGTAGAATTACGAAATTTAACGTAGATGTGCTTGGTAATCGTTACAAAGTTGAAAAAGAAGAATTTAGAAGTACTTTACAAAAATGAGCTTTGATGTTATAGTATAGTTACGATAAATATTTATCGTAACTATACCGAAAAACTGGGAGAACCTACCGAAACAAGGGTTTATCCCGAACTCAGAGCCTTCATTTTTGAAGGCTCTTTTATTTTACAATTTACTGTTAAAAATTTCGATTTTTGTAAGAAGGAGGAAAATTTTTGAGCTGGCGAATTGTCTATATTTCAGAAGCCGAAGAGATGAGGTTATATTTAGACAATTTGAAAGTAATAAAAGACGATCAAGAAATTTTAATACCACTTTCTGATATTCACTCAATTGTAGTAGATAATCAACATACGACTGTGACTGGTAGATTAATAAATAAATTATCGGAATACCATATTTTATTAATTTTTTGTGATGAAACCCATAACCCAAATATGTTTTGTCTTGGTTTATACAGTCACTATAGAATCTATGGAATGCTATACAAACAATATGTGGAAAAAAATCGTACAAATAAAAATTTATAATCAAACATCGATTTTAAAGCTTTTAAAGAAAAACCCGGAAGTTATTCAACGAATGATTCAATTTGCAAATTCTGTGGAGCCTGGGGATGCAACTAATAGAGAAGGAATAGCAGCATCATTGTATTTTAAAGAATTGTTAGGAGATTCATTTAGAAGAGAAAGAGGAGCTGTCGATGCATTTAATTCAGCATTAAATTATGGTTACATTGTATTGCGCTCTTGTGTTGCCAGGGCAGTAACTGCTCATGGATTACACCCAGCGTTAGGAATTGGTCACCGCAATCAATACAATGCATTCAATTTGGTAGATGATTGTATGGAAGTATTCAGGCCGGTTATCGATTTATGGGTAGTATTAAGTGTAAAAGAAGAGGATTACTTAACTAGAGAAATGAAGCAACAGCTTATTGCACGACTAAGCGCAAAAATAAACATTGGGGGTCAAAAACAAACAGTATTAAATGCAATCGATCTGTTTATTCAATCGTTTATAAAAGCGATGAATAACAGAGATGTCGATTTATTACAATATCCTGCTGATGGGATCGCCATATAACTTTATGAGATTGCTTTTGTTTTTTGATCTCCCAATGAATACAAAAGCTGAAAGGAGAATTTACTCAAAATTCAGAAAAACGCTAATTTCAGACGGATTTATTATGTTGCAATTTTCAGTGTATGTAAAAATTTTTCCAAATCGTGATTCCTTAATGCAATATACAGAACGGTTAAAAAGAAATTTGCCTTCAAAAGGTTCCATTCGAATTATGGCTGTAACGGAAAAACAATATGGAAATATGCAGGTCCTAGTTGGAGGGAAAAGTTTACAAGAATCAACCATAAGTAATGAATCGATGGTGATTTTATGAGGTTATGGCAAATTGATACGTGGGATAATTGTGTAACGTTGGATATGGGGCCTATCACAATTATGAAAGGATCTCATAAAACATGGTTTAAAATTGCTCGTGAAATCAACGACTTTTTTACTAACCGAGTTTCTGAAGTGAAGATTTATGAAGATGGAGAATTAATAAACAAAAAAGATTGGGAATGTTTAATGATACCATTTAATGAATCGTTGCAGTTAGATAAGGTAAATACGAAATCCCCGCTACAAATAATTCATGAAAAGATTGTTGAATTTCTAGCTGCAACTCCTCAATACGAATCTATATTAGAAGAATGGGAAGTATTTAAAGAGGAAGAGGAAATAATAAATAGAACAATATTGGAAAAGTTTGGTTTACAGTTTAGATTAAAGGAGTTTGATGAATCGAATTTAAAGGATTTCTTCATTTTATCAAGTTATAAAGGCATACTAACTCCTAT
This sequence comes from Ureibacillus thermosphaericus, assembly GCF_012396605.1. GTDB lineage: Bacteria > Bacillota > Bacilli > Bacillales_A > Planococcaceae > Ureibacillus > Ureibacillus thermosphaericus. The sequence goes on along the minus strand of NZ_JAAXPW010000002.1, from coordinate 20,201 downwards.
TGATTCCAAACTTCTTACTTTAAAGTTACTATTAGAAAAGGAAATTACAAAGCGACTTCTAATTATTATTGAGCTACCTGAATTGTATGCGGATGAACAAGAAATTGAGGAATTATTATTGATACTAAAACAATTAATGAATAGAGGTTGTTATGCGATTATCATCACAACTCTTGATGATGTGGAAGGAAGAAGCAATTTTATTTTAAAAGGTCAAGTGATTAATGAAGCAAGGGTGGAAATGCTAAGATCAAAAGTATTTAATACTATTCCTATTCCAATCGAAAATGAGGATTTTTTGAAAACGAAAGAGTTATTGTTAAGTTCTGTGGATAAGGTGGGCATAAAGGGGGAGTTTTTATTAGATTTGAATAATATCCACAGAACACACATTGTAGTACTGTATGTAATTTTAAAATTATTGGAGATTGAATGGGATGTTGATTTCACTAAGTTTCCGCCTAATCTTAAAAAATTTTTTGCAGAGTACTGAACGTTTTTTTTATGCTTCTGCTATAATAAAATTGAGGTTTCGGTACTCTCCAGTTTTTCGGTATAGTTGAATAGATAGAAACAAAAGGCAATGTTACGATTGGTTTCGGTACTCTCCAGTTTTTCGGTATAGTTGAATAACATATAAAAATGCCTTCTAAAAATAACAGTTTCGGTACTCTCCAGTTTTTCGGTATAGTTGAATACAACTCTTGCATATATAACTATCGCTATAGTTTCGGTACTCTCCAGTTTTTCGGTATAGTTGAATGATGATATTCGTACCGTTCGGGTGTATCAGGTTTCGGTACTCTCCAGTTTTTCGGTATAGTTGAATAAAATTGGGGCAAATACAACCTTGTTAAAGGTTTCGGTACTCTCCAGTTTTTCGGTATAGTTGAATAAATTATGATGTTGATAATTCTATAATTGAGTTTCGGTACTCTCCAGTTTTTCGGTATAATTGAATGAAAGCCTAAAAAATCCACTCCATTGCGGAGTTTCGGTACTCTCCAGTTTTTCGGTATAGTTGAATATCATTAAGAGTAGGTAGTAGGTGATGTCTGTTTCGGTACTCTCCAGTTTTTCGGTATAGTTGAATTTTGACAGCACATTCAACACAAGGGTCTCAGTTTCGGTACTCTCCAGTTTTTCGGTATAGTTGAATTAACTTGCGGCAATGATTTAGATGAAGGTTGTTTCGGTACTCTCCAGTTTTTCGGTATAGTTGAATCAACTATGATTACAACCACGAAAGCAACGCAGTTTCGGTACTCTCCAGTTTTTCGGTATAGTTGAATTTTATGCAGGAGATATTGTGCGGGGAAAATGTTTCGGTACTCTCCAGTTTTTCGGTATAGTTGAATCATTTTGATGAAAAATTCACAAAAGGCGTAGTTTCGGTACTCTCCAGTTTTTCGGTATAGTTGAATGATCTAGTTTCAAATATGACGATTCACCTTGTTTCGGTACTCTCCAGTTTTTCGGTATAGTTGAATGATTTATCAGAATAAAAAACACTCACTTCGGTTTCGGTACTCTCCAGTTTTTCGGTATAGTTGAATTGACGCAAGTTAATAATCATTTTAAAGACGGTTTCGGTACTCTCCAGTTTTTCGGTATAGTTGAATACCTATCGTAAATGCGATGGAGTCGGATGGGTTTCGGTACTCTCCAGTTTTTCGGTATAGTTGAATAATAGAACGACTATCAGAACGGCGATTTAAGTTTCGGTACTCTCCAGTTTTTCGGTATAGTTGAATAATTCATTCGCTATGGAAATCATAGAACTTGTTTCGGTACTCTCCAGTTTTTCGGTATAGTTGAATTGTGTTTTATTGCAATATAGGGAAATGATAGGTTTCGGTACTCTCCAGTTTTTCGGTATAGTTGAATGACATGCGCTATAAGCACCAAAAACCAGTTGTTTCGGTACTCTCCAGTTTTTCGGTATAGTTGAATCCACCATTCTGTCTACATTTGCGATAATGAGTTTCGGTACTCTCCAGTTTTTCGGTATAGTTGAATTTTACGATTTTCTCTACCGCTTGGTACTTGGTTTCGGTACTCTCCAGTTTTTCGGTATAGTTGAATTGGCAAAGCCCACAATACAAATACATGTATGTTTCGGTACTCTCCAGTTTTTCGGTATAGTTGAATAATCTATGTAGGAGCGCATTATGCTATATATGTTTCGGTACTCTCCAGTTTTTCGGTATAGTTGAATATCGCGCATATATTTCAGCTGATTTATATAGTTTCGGTACTCTCCAGTTTTTCGGTATAGTTGAATAAGCTGCATTATTCGGTGTCGACTCACCATGTTTCGGTACTCTCCAGTTTTTCGGTATAGTTGAATGAATGAAGACGTAGCAAGGCTTCAAACGACGTTTCGGTACTCTCCAGTTTTTCGGTATAGTTGAATATGTATCGCAACATTCAATTTTTAATCGAAGTTTCGGTACTCTCCAGTTTTTCGGTATAGTTGAATCATGCTGAAGATATTAAACTAGCATTGTCGGTTTCGGTACTCTCCAGTTTTTCGGTATAGTTGAATACATTTGCTAGCTTTTTTTAAGATGTCGGTGTTTCGGTACTCTCCAGTTTTTCGGTATAGTTGAATAGGCTTAGCCGATATTGGAGCGAGGTACGAGTTTCGGTACTCTCCAGTTTTTCGGTATAGTTGAATTCGAACTCCGACTGCCACTTTAAACAAAAGGTTTCGGTACTCTCCAGTTTTTCGGTATAGTTGAATTTTGCCGCCTCTTGATCTAACAGAAGTCATGTTTCGGTACTCTCCAGTTTTTCGGTATAGTTGAATACGGAAGGTCAATGGGTGAATGGGAAATGGGTTTCGGTACTCTCCAGTTTTTCGGTATAGTTGAATCCAAGCCAGAATTCTAAAAGGAGAAGGTATGTTTCGGTACTCTCCAGTTTTTCGGTATAGTTGAATATTGCTTCCAAAACAAAAGAAGGTACAACCGTTTCGGTACTCTTCAGTCATGATTTCACTTAGTATGATTGTCTGCCTTTAGGAATAGGGTGTCCTCTTGTTCAGATAGCGTGGCAACTTGTGCGAATAGGGTGTCCGCTTGTTCAGATAGCGCGGCAACTTGTTCGGATAACACGTCCACTTGTTCAGATAGCGTGGCAACTTGTGCGAATAGGGTGTCCGCTTGTTCAGATAGCGTGGCAACTTGTGCGAATAGGGTGTCCGCTTGTTCGAATAGCGCGGCAACTTGTTCGGATAACACGTCCGCTTGTTCAGATAGCGTGGCAACTTGTGCGAATAGGGTGTCCGCTTGTTCGAATAGCGCGGCAACTTGTTCGGATAACACGTCCGCTTGTTCAGATAGCGCGGCAACTTGTTCGGATAACACGTCCGCTTGTTCAGATAGCGTGTCAACTTGTGCGAATAGGGTGTCCGCTTGTTCAGATAGCGCGGCAACTTGTTCGGATAACACGTCCGCTTGTTCGGATAGCGCGGCAACTTGTTCGGATAACACGTCCGCTTGTTCAGATAGCGTGGCAACTTGTTCGGATAACACCTCCTCTTGTTCAGATAGCGCGTCAACTTGTGCGAATAGGGTGTCCGCTTGTTCGAATAGCGTGGCAACTTGTTCGGATAACACGTCCGCTTGTTCGGATAGCGCGGCAACTTGTTCGGATAACACGTCCGCTTGTTCAGATAGCGTGGCAACTTGTGCGAATAGGGTGTCCTCTTGTTCAGATAGCGTGGCAACTTGTGCGAATAGGGTGTCCGCTTGTTCAGATAGCGTGGCAACTTGTGCGAATAGGGTGTCCTCTTGTTCAGATAGCGTGGCAACTTGTGCGAATAGGGTGTCCGCTTGTTCGGATATCGCGGCAACTTGTTCGGATAACACGTCCTCTTGTTCAGATAGCGCGGCAACTTGTTCAGATAAAATGTTCCCTTGTGCAGATAACCCCTCAACTTGTCTAAATAGCATGTCCGCTTGTGAAGGTAACATCCTCAATCCAATCCCCAACCTTATCCTCCTATTTCCATATAATCTCACTTGCCGTCTCAATGGTCTCGTTTTAAAATGAGTTATAGAACAAATGTTCCCTTTGTATAATAAAATAGGGAGGTGGTTAAGTATGCGCATAAATACATTCAACTACACGAACTTTAGCCCAGAAGAATTATATCAACATCTCCCAAACCGTTCGATCATTTGCATTGATATGCGTTGCTTTTATGCTAGCTGCATGGCGATGCTTCACAATTTAAATCCAATGGAAGTGCCGATAGCGGTGGTGGGCAATTTTGAGCAAAAGGGCAGTATCGTGCTTGCTGCATCACCACCGATGAAGAAACGATTTGGCATCAAAACAGGCTCCAGGCTTTATGAAATACCCAAACATCCAGACATTAAATTGTTCGAACCGAAAATGGAATTTTTCGTGCAAATGTCGATGGAGATTACGAATTTAATCAATCAATTCGTACCGAAAGAAGCGATTCATGTATATAGCATTGATGAAAGTTTTGTTGATTTAACAGGCACGGAAAAACTTTGGGGGCCGCCTGAAAAAACTGCCAAATACATTCAAGAAAGAATATATAGCCAGTTCCAAATTCCGAGTGCGGTAGGGATGGGGCCGAATATGCTCATGGCAAAACTAGCTCTTGATTTAGAGGCGAAGAAAACAGAATTTGCTCAATGGACGTATGAAGATGTTCCGAAAAAATTATGGCCTGTGGCGCCCCTTTCTGAAATGTGGGGAATTGGTCGCCGTACGGAACGCACGTTAAATAATATGGGCATTTTCAAAGTAGGAGATTTAGCGCAAACCGATTTACAACTGCTGGAAAAGCGCTTCGGTATTTTAGGAAATCAATTGTACTATCACGCTTGGGGAATTGACTTATCCCCTCTTGGTGCGCCACTTGCAGAAGGGCAAATTAGCTTCGGCAAAGGGCAAGTGCTTATGCGGGATTATCGCACACGCAGCGAAATTCTTACCGTCATTTTAGAAATGTGTGAAGATGTGGCGCGGCGAGCAAGGGAAGCGTATCAAGTAGGAAGAACGGTTTCTCTTGGTGTGAATTACAGCAAAGATGCCTTTGGAGGAGGATTTTATCGCTCCCGAACAATCGATGAACCGACGAATGATACGATGAAAATTTATGAAGTATGCAAAGAATTGCTTGATGAGTTTTATGCCGAACGCCCTGTAAGACAACTTGCTATCAGTCTCTCTAAACTCGAAACGGAACGCTCCATGCAATTAAGTTTTTTTGACCAGCAAAAATGGAAAAGGCGAAAACTTGGCGCGGTAATGGATGCTTTGCGCTCTAAAATAGGGTCGACTGCTGTGCTTCGTGCGGTTTCTTATACAGAAGCAGGAACGGCCCTTGAGAGAGCCCAACTTCTTGGCGGACATAAGAAATAGAGGAGGACACGGCTTGTTGTGTGTATGTCTGAGAAGACGGCGCATTAACTCCTCGGCGAATATAAGAAATAGTAGAGGTATGTTCCCTAGCAAGAGGCGGATTATCTCTTCGAACGAAGACAAAAGGAAGAAACTTGCTATGCCCAAACACACCTCCAACGATCTGCAACAAATGGAGTGTAAAAGGGGTGAGAAAGTGATTCGAGATCGTGGAAATATTAAATGGAATGCCATGATGCTTCCGGAACATGTGAAAGTACTCCGGGAATGGAGAGAAAAAGATAAATATGAAGAAAAACCAACTCTTGATGAAGGGGCATTGCAAGATTTAAACGAACAGCTGCTCATTGCCTTCACCAATCGCTATGAAGTCGAATTAAAAATTTGGCACAAGGGGCGCATCTTCAAAGCGACAGGGAAGATTGCCAAGCTCCATGCTGAACATGGCTGTACATTCGAAGATGGCCGCACCTTCTCCTTTGAATCGATCTATGGCATTACGATTATGGAATAAAAATAGAAAAATCCCTTCCTCTAGTCAAAAGAATAGCCCAACAAAAAGCACTGGCATATAAATAGTTTACAACATAATTTATATTGTTCGCGAATCGTGAGAATGTCGCTTTTAAGCCTGTAATTCATCAGAGGAGGGGCAAGATGAAAAGAATTCTTGTAACAGGTGCGCTTGGACAGATTGGTTCGGAATTGGTGAGAAAACTCAGATTTGAATACGGAAAAGATAATGTACTAGCAACGGATATTCGAGAAGACAAAAATCATGACGGTCCCTTTGAAGTGTTGGATGTGCTCGATGCATTAAAAATGTACGAAGTGGCGAAAAGATTTAATGCAGATACGATGATTCATTTGGCAGCATTGCTTTCCGCAACGGCAGAAATTAAACCAATCCTTGCATGGGAATTAAATATGGGCGGTTTATTAAATGCGTTAGAGGTTTCAAAAGAATTAAACATGCAATTGTTTAATCCGAGTTCTATTGCAGTCTTTGGACCAACTACTCCGAAAATCGATACACCACAAGAAACATTGCAACGGCCGACGACCATGTATGGCGTGAATAAAGTAGCAGGAGAATTGCTATGCGATTATTATCACTTACGCTACGGTGTTGATGTAAGAGGTCTTCGATTCCCAGGTTTAATTTCACCAGGAACACCACCTGGAGGAGGAACGACGGATTATGCGGTGGAAATTTATCATAAAGCGGTAAATGAGGGAAGTTATACTTCTTATATTGCAGAAGGAACATATATGGATATGATGTATATGCCTGATGCATTGAATGCGATTGTGGATTTAATGGAAGCAGATCCTGCCAAACTAACTGTTCGCAATGCCTATAATATCTCCGCAATGAGCTTTGATCCATCAGAGATTGCAGCGGAAATCAAAAAACATATTCCTCATTTTGAAATTAAATATGACGTCGATCCGGTGCGGCAAAGTATTGCGGAAAGTTGGCCAAATTCCATCGATTCTTCCAGAGCGATAGCTGACTGGGGATTCAAGGCAGCTTATGATTTAACGACAATGACAATCGATATGCTTGATAAAATCGGTGGGGGCATTAAAAGCAAAACGACACTATAACACGTAAAAGGGATTTTATTTATATATGATACGAAAAGAAAAAGGACAGTTAGAAGTTCCGAAACTTTGCGACTTTTCTTAACGAAAAAATTGCATAAGAAAAGGGGAGTTCGAATTCGAACATCCCCTTATTTTTTCAGCAATTCAAATACTTGTTGTACATCTTTATCACCACGGCCAGAAATATTAACGATAATGCTATCTTCAGGTGATAAAGTAGGTGCCAATTTCAGAGCATAGGCAACGGCGTGAGAGCTTTCAAGAGCTGGAATAATACCTTCTGTTTTGGATAACGTTTGGAATGCTTCTAATACTTCTTCGTTTGTGACCGCAACATACTCGCCGCGGCCTGTTTCATGCAAGTAGGCGTGTAGTGGGCCAACCCCTTGATAATCTAAACCGGCAGCGATGGAATTTGTATCGAGCAAGTTGCCTTCTTCATCTTGAAGGACATAGCTTTTAAAGCCGTGAAGGATGCCGGGAGAACCTTTCGTAAGGGTTGCAGCGCCTGCAGGTTCCACACCGATTAAGCGCACATTTTCATCATTAATATAATGGGAGAAAGCACCAGCTGCATTGCTGCCCCCACCGACAGCAGCGATAATAGCTGTTGGAAGTTTGCCTTCTCTTTCTAAATGTTGAGCGCGGCTTTCACGGCTAATCACTGATTGGAAATGTTCCACAATTTCAGGATATGGAGTAGGGCCTACAGCAGAGCCTAGCAAATAGAAAGTATTTTCATAGTTATTAACTAAATCAAGGAAGGCTTCATCTACCGCTTCTTTTAATAAGCCGTTTCCTTTATCCACCGCTACTACTTGAGCACCGAGAAGCTCCATGCGGAACACATTTAAAGCTTGGCGTTTCGTGTCCTTTGCGCCCATGTAAATCGTGCATTCCATTCCGAACATCGCAGCAGCTGTCGCAGTGGCAACTCCGTGTTGTCCAGCTCCCGTTTCTGCAATAATTCTTTTTGCCCCCATGCGTTTAGCAAGCAATATTTGACCTAACACGTTGTTCAATTTATGGGATCCTGTATGGTTCAAATCTTCCCGCTTTAAATAAATTTTCGCTCCGCCCAATTTTTCCGTTAAGTTTTTAGCAAAGTAAAGGGGAGTTTCACGGCCAGCATATTCTTTTAAGTAATAGTTTAGTTCTTCATTGAAAGTTAGGTCGTCTTTAACTTTCGCAAATTCTTCTGCAATTCGGTCGAGCACTTTTTGTACCTCATCTGGAACAAAGCTGCCACCAAAATCTCCATAGTAACCATTTTTAATTAAAGTTTTGCTCAAGATTTACAACTCCTTTTTCAAAGTGTTGATTTTGTCACAAAAACAGTCAATATGTTCACAAAATCTGTACCTTCGAAGCTTTCACAAGACTTTCAATTGTATCCCAATCATCTTTTGCTAAACTGTCAACGATTTTACTGCCGACAATAACACCGCTTGTAAAGGTGCCGAATTGTTTAACCTGTTCAGGGGTGGAAATGCCGAACCCTGCTAAAACAGGCGTATCTGTATAGCTTTGAATTTTTTTAAAGTGGCTTTCTAAGTCGCCTTCGAAAGTGGAGCGAGCACCAGTGATTCCATTAACTGTCACCGCATAAATAAATCCTTCGCTTGCTTTTGTAAGCTTTTCAATTCGCTCTGGCGTACTTGTCAATGAAACAAGCTGAACTAAGTCAACGCCATATGCCTTAAGTGAAGGGTGAACGATAGTACTTTCTTCTAGTGGCATATCTGGAATAATGACGCCGCGAATGCCTGCCTCATAAGCATCTTTTGCAAATGCATCGATTCCGTAGGCTAAAATCGGGTTTAAATAGGTCATTGCCACTAATGGAACGGTAATTTCATCTGCGAAAGAGGCAAGAGTTTCAAGTACTTTTCGTAATGTTGTGCCCTTTGCTAATGCTCTTACAGCAGCCTCTTCAATCGTCGGTCCATCCGCTACAGGGTCGGTGAAGGGGATGCCCACTTCAATCGCAGTGACTCCTAGTTGTTGCAATTTCAAAATCGTCGGTTTCAACGTATCAAGCCCGCCATCGCCAGCCATTATGTAAGGAATAAAAGCTTTATGGCCTAGGCGAGTTGCTTCTACAATTGCTTCAGTTAATTGGCTCATGATAAGTCACCTCCAAGGGCATCAAAAATTGTATGAACGTCTTTATCTCCACGGCCGGATAAACAAACGACAATAATCTGATCTTGGTTCATTGTTTTTGCAAGTTCAGTAGCATAATAAACGGCATGGGCGCTCTCTAAAGCAGGGAGAATCCCTTCTGTTTGGCAAAGAAGTTTAACCGCCGCAAGCGCTTCTTCATCAGTTGCCATGACATATTGGGCGCGGCCAGTTTCATACAAATAGCAATGTTCTGGGCCGACTCCCGGATAGTCAAGCCCTGCGGAAATGGAGTGAGCTTCTTGTACAAATCCGTCATCATCTTGCAATAAGTACATATAAGCGCCATGCAATACACCCGTTTTTCCACCGTTAATAGCAGCTGCATGTTTTCCGGTTTCAAAGCCTTTTCCGGCAGCTTCCACACCGTATAGAGCAACCTCTTGATTTTCAACGAAAGGATAGAACATACCAATGGAGTTGCTGCCACCTCCGATGCAAGCAACAACAGCATCAGGCAGTCGGTTTTCCTTTCCGATAATTTGTTTTTTCGTTTCATCGCCAATGACCCGTTGGAAGTCGCGGACAATTGTAGGGAAGGGGTGTGGCCCCATGGCAGAGCCTAAAATGTAATGGGTTGTTTCTACATTTGTCGCCCAGTAACGCAACGCTTCGTTGACCGCATCTTTTAATGTTCTTGAGCCTTTATCGACAGCCACCACTTTTGTACCTAAAAGTTCCATGCGGAATACGTTCAATGCTTGACGCTTTACATCTTCTGCTCCCATGAAGACGATGCATTCCATGTTGAGTAGGGCGCAGGCAGTTGCAGTTGCGACACCATGTTGACCAGCTCCTGTTTCGGCAACAATTTTTGTTTTGCCCATCCGTTTTGCAAGCAATGCCTGGCCAAGAGCGTTGTTAATTTTGTGGGCTCCTGTGTGATTTAAATCTTCTCGTTTTAAATAAATTTTTGCGCCGCCACAATGCTCAGTAAGTCGTTCTGCAAAGTAAAGGGGCGTTTCTCTGCCAACGTAATTTTTTAAATAGTAGTGAAGTTCCTGTTGGAAAGACTCATCATGTTTATATTGTTCATAAGCTTCTTCAAGTTCCAGTAAGGCTGTCATTAATGTTTCCGGAACAAATTGACCGCCAAAACGACCGAACTTGCCTTTTACTTTCGTCATGTCATTTAGCTCCTTTAACCGTTTATTGTAAAGTTGTTGCTGCTTGGATGAATGATTGAATCAGTTCACAATTTTTCTTTCCATCTTGCTCAACGCCGCTTGAAACATCTACAGCGAAAGGGTGTACCGCTGCAATCGCCTGCTGCACGTTCAAAGCATTCAGTCCTCCTGCAAGTATTACTTTCTCTTTAGGGATGGAAAGTTGATCAAGTAAAGACCAATCAAATGCTTTACCACTCCCGCCAGCGAAATCTGTTCCGGGAGCATCGAATAAATAGTAATCTACGTTGTACTTGCTAGCTTTTTCAACATCGCTAAGCTCGCGGATGGAAAAAGCTTTGATAGAAGGGAGTCCTAGTTTTTCGATAAAAGTTGGTTCTTCATTGCCATGATATTGAATGAAATCGAGTGGTACTTTTTCAAAAGCTTCTTTCACTTCATCTTCTGTCGGATTGACAAATACACCAACTTTTTTCACATGTTTCGGTACTATTTGTGAAAGTTCACAGGCCTTTCTGATGGAAATTTGTCTTTTGCTTGGCGCAAACACAAAGCCTAAAAAATTCGCTCCTGCAGCAACTGCACAATGCACGTGAACTTTTTCTTTTAATCCGCAAATTTTCACTTTTGTCATCGCTCTACATCCTTAAGGGAGGAAGTTTTATTTGGAAAGATTTTAATGTCTCTTCCACATTGCCGCTTCTCATCAACGATTCGCCGACAAGAATTCCACGAGCTCCCGCTTTAGCAACACGTTCGGCATCCACTGTTTCAAAAATGCCGCTTTCACTAATAAAGGCAATGTCATCAATTCGATTGATTGTTTCTGACAACTTTTCAGTTTGAGCCAAGTCTACTTGGAATGTTTTTAAATCTCTGTTATTGACGCCAATCAATTTTGGATGAAGGCAAAGGGCTCGTTTCAGTTCTTCCTCGCTGTGTACTTCAACAAGTACCTCCAATCCTAAACTGATTGCGTACTCATACAATTCTGATAATGTTTCATCATCTAATGCAGCGACGATCAGAAGAATGACCGATGCACCAGCATGAAGTGCATAATCGATTTGAGCTTTATCGATGATGAAATCTTTATTTAAAATTGGAGTATCCACATGATTTGCAATGCTGGCCAAGTCTTCAAAAGATCCTTTGAAAAACTTTTCTTCCGTTAAAACAGAGATGCATGCTGCACCAGCTTGTGCATATCGTTTTGCTTGTTTTACTGGGTCGGCGTTCTCATTTATGATGCCTTTAGAAGGGGAGGCTCGCTTCATTTCTGCAATAATTTGAAGAGTGTCAGATTTTCGTAATGCATCGTACAATGATGGCCGTTTTTTTAAAGGAATGTCCCATTGGGGCTTTGATTCTTTCAATTTTGGAAGAATCGCTTTTTTATGTTCAATTATCATATCTAAAATCGTCATTAAATTGCTTGCTCCTTTATTGTGTTTTGGCTAAATTCAATCACTGCTTCTAGTTTCTTATAAGCACGACCGGATTCGATGGCATCACGAGCCATGGAAACACCTTCTTTCAATGTTTCGGCAATGCCGTATGCGAAGAAACCGAGAGCTGAATTTAAAACGACTGCATCATAGTATGGCGAGCGTTTTCCTTTCAATAATTCTTTTAATATTTCAGCATTTTCTTCCGGTGTACCACCACGGAGGTGTGATATCGATGCAGGTTGTAAACCCAGTTCTTCAATGTTGATGGTGAAAGGTTTAATTTCGCCATTTTCCAACAGGGTAGAACGGTTTCGGTGGTCGAGAGAAGCTTCATCCATGCCTTGTGATCCTGAAATAACGATAGCTCGCTTTCTCCCTAAAATACTTAATACTTTTGCATATTCCTCCACGAAATCTGGACGATTAATGCCGACTAGTTGAACCTCTAAGTCAACAGGATTTGTTAAGGGGCCAACTAAGTTGAAAATGGTTGGCTTACCAATTGCTCGACGAACTTCACCGATGCGTTTCAGTTTTGGATGAACGGCCGGGGCATATAGAAAAGTGATTCCTTCTTGTTCCAATAACTGTACGGACTCATGGACAGTAAAATCTGTATGAATGCCTAGTGCTTGTAGGACATCGGCACTTCCAGAAGAACTAGAAATTTTCCGATTGCCATGTTTTGCGACTTTCACAAAGCTGCTTGCTAATACAAAGGCAGAAGTTGTACTGATGTTGAAAGTTTTCAGACCGTCGCCCCCAGTACCGCAAATATCGATATAAGTACCTTTTGTGACAGGGAAATGAATGGCATTGGATTTCATCACGATGGAAAGTGCGGCAATTTCCTCCGCTGTTTCACCTTTTTCATGAAGTGCTACTAAAAATTCAGCAATTGCTTCTTTTGGTGTTTCCTCGTTAAAGATGATTTCTGCCGCTTGAATCATATCGTCATAAGATAAGTTTTCTTTTTCTTGAACACGTTTTGTAAAAACATGAATGTTCATTCTATCATCCTCCAAATTTAAAATTTGAAGTTTAGATAGAATAGCCGGTGGGAGAAATAAAAAAAACCTCTGCAAAAGGGCATGAAAACCCATTTGCAGAGGACGACCTTGCTGCCGCGTTGCCACCTCTATTGAAGCAGTTATGACTTCCACCTCGGTGTGCTCACTGTCGTGAACACTTCCCAATAACGCGGGAAAGACGTCAACCACTTGCGCAGTTGCTCTCGTAAGGCCCATTCACGAAAAGGAATGCACTAGTTTCCACCAACCACTAGCTCTCTATCGCATTACACATTTCGCTACTTTTCCTTACTCATCAATTTTGCTCGGCTATTCTCAACTAAACTCAGACTCTGCTCAACTAAGCTACCGGTGCGGTGATTGTGCTTCCACAACCTTTCTCCGCCACGTTTGATTGCAGTATATTTTATTCCGAAATTGTATGAATGTCAATAATTTTCGGTAAATTCGGGAAGGAAAATGTTATTCGAATAAATAAGTATTTTCGAATCGATAAATTGCTAAATTCAAAAAAATAATTGCTGATTGTAAAAATCTACCAAATCCAAAAGAGTTCGTTCATTTTTAATCCTAGTATAAAAAAGTAGCACAGACTGTACATTAGTCTGTGCTACTAGTTTTATATTATTGATCGATTAAATTTTTGAAATTTAATCGTTTATCTAGCAATTGCATAATTGGAATACCGATTAGTAAAACAACCGCTTCACCAATGGCTGTAGTTAACCACGAAAGCCAGAAGGGAAGCTCTAACGCTAACTTTAATTCTAAAGCGATAATCCACATCATGAATGTGAAGACAAATGAGTTAATCAACATACGATAGGCGATGTTTTTCACATATTTGCTAACGATGATAAGAATCGTTAAGCAAATAACGGAGTGGGCTACTCCGAAGACTAAATCAAACCAGCCTAGAGGTGAAAATAAGTTTGATATAAATACGCCTAATACAACACCTAGCATATAGCGAGGGTTAAAGGCAATTAGATGGTTAAAGATTTCAGCGATGCGAAATTGAATATCGCCAAAGCTTAAAAATGATAACGTATACGTTACCGCAATATAAAGTGCAGCTATGATTGCGGCCATTGCCATAAATTTTGTTTTCATTAAATTTTCACTCCTTAGTTTTTTATCGTGGGATTTCGCGAACCACGGTGTGATAAGCACACAAAATATAATTCTATCATAAACAAAAAGAAAATCAAATTTAGCTTTGGAAAAAATTAACGATGATAAAGGGAAGATTTCGTACAACAAAATAAAGTTCACAATTTTGTCACAAAATATTCATTATTTCAAAAAAACAATTTATTCTAGAAAATCCTCGTAATTTAGCGATTTAAAGCGATAAATTAATATTACTAAAGTAATAAAAAGAATTTTCTTAAATTCAGAACATTCCTAATGTTATTGACTCTTGAACTATGAGAATGTAATATATCGTTAAACTCTAGCTTTATTTGAATAAAGCGAAAATATTTTTTATTCGAAATTGTTAGTAATTTTTCGAAGGATAGTGGGGGATATTTGTATGAAAAGTAGCATGAAAAAACTATCATTTTTGCTCTTTGGTTTAGTGTTGCTTCTAGCTGCTTGTGGCGGCGGCGGTAATGATACATCTGAATCGAGCGAAAACAACACAGAAAACGAAACAACAGAAGAAGTAAAAAATTATAAGATTGGTGTAACACAAATTGTTGAACATCCATCTTTAAACGCTGCATATCAAGGATTCCAAGATGCATTGAAAGATGCTGGTTTAAATGTTGAATATGATTATCAAATTGCACAAAACGATAATAGTTTGAATACGCAAATTGCACAAAACTTAGCAAGTGCAGGAGTAGATTTGATTTTCGCCAACTCCACTCCATCTGCACAAGCTGCTAAAAATGTAACAACTGAAATTCCAATTGTTTTTACATCTGTAACAGATCCGGTTGCAGCTCAATTAATTGATTCGATTGAATCACCTGGTGCAAACGTTACTGGTACGATTGACTTGCACCCAGAAGCAATTAAAACAACGGTAGAATTCATGAAAGACGCTTTAGACGTTAAATCAATCGGAATGGTTTACAACGCAGGTGAACAAAACTCAGTAGCTCAAGTAAACCAAGTGAAAGAGATTGCTGATTCATTAGGTTTAAAAGTAGAAGGTGCTACTGTATCTCAAAGTTCAGAGATCAAACAAGCTGCAGAATCTTTAATCGGAAAAGTTGATGCATTTTATATCATTACAGATAACACAGTCGTATCCGCTCTAGAATCTATTATTCAAGTAGCAGATAGCAATAAACTACCGCTTGTTGTTGGTGAATTTGACTCTGTAAGACGCGGCGGATTGTTGGCATTTGGTTTCGAGTATTACGATATCGGATATCAAGCTGGTGAAATGGCTGCAAAAATCTTAAAAGGTGAAGCGACACCTGCAGATATTCCAGCAGAATATCCAAATACATTGAAATTAGTAATGAATAAAGATGCAATTGAGAAACTTGGTCTTGAAGTGAAAGACGAGTGGGAAGCTGAGCTTGTCGAAACACAACAATAAAATATTTTCAACATGTTAGGAGAGATGATTCAATATGTTTACAGCAATGTTCGGTGCAGTTGAGCAAGGAATCATCTACGCAATAATGGCACTCGGAGTGTATCTAACATTCCGAGTGTTAGATTTTCCAGACTTGACGGTAGATGGTAGCTTTGTTTCGGGTGCGGCTACAGCTGCAACAATGATTGTTTTAGGTTATCACCCAATATTAGCTACGTTAGCAGCGATTGTCGTAGGATTTATTGCAGGATGTATCACTGGTTTGCTCCATACAAAAGGAAACATTAATCCGCTCCTTGCCGGGATCATTATGATGATTGGCCTCTATTCCGTAAACCTGCGAATTATGGGCTTCTCAAGTGAAAATGCAACGAGCCTTCCGAACGTTCCTCTACTAAATAGTGAAACAATCTTCACTAAAATTTATTCTTTCTGGGAACATTTAGGGATTGATGCATTTTTCAATAACATTTTGACGAGTTTAGGAGTAAAAAATCTTCCACAAACTTGGGAAATACTTTTTGTCATGATAATTCTTACAACAGCAATTAAGTTCATAGTGGATTGGTTCCTCAAAACAGAGATTGGTCTAGCGATTCGTGCTACGGGGGATAACAAACGAATGATTCGCAGTTTTTCTGCGAATACGGACACTTTAATTATTTTAGGTGTTGGATTATCGAATGGGTTAGTAGCGTTAGCGGGGGCTTTAATCGCCCAATATAATAAATATTCCGATGCGACAATGGGGATCGGGATGATTACAGTTGGTCTAGCATCTGTCATTATCGGTGAAGCGATTTTTGGAACGAAATCAATCATGCGCACTACTTTTGCGGTAATAGTTGGAGCAATTGTTTATCGGATTGTACTTGCGATTGCATTGCGAGTGCCATTCCTCGATGCAAGTGATATGAAATTGATTACAGCCATCATTGTAATCTTAGCGTTAATCGTTCCGCAAATGATTGATAAGCAAAAAGATAAGAAGCGGAAGGCGAAGCGACTGCAAGAAAAGCTAGCCGCTGCTCAACTAGAAAAGCAAGGAGGCGATCACCTTGCTTAAGCTAGAAGGCATTAACAAAATTTTTAATGAAGGTACACCAGATGAAAAGGTGGCTTTGAATAACATCAATCTTCATTTAAAACCTGGAGATTTCGTAACGGTTATCGGAAGTAATGGTGCGGGAAAGTCAACGATGATGAACATGATTTCTGGAGTATTAAAACCAGATGTTGGGAAAGTATGGATTGATGGAAAAGACGTAACCCATTTACCTGAATACAAGCGTTCTCACTATATCGGGCGCGTTTTTCAAGATCCGATGGCGGGTACTGCACCATCTATGACAATTGAGGAAAATCTTGCAATTGCTTATGCTCGAAACGCCAATCGTTCATTGCGATTAGGCGTGAATCGACAACGACGTGACTTCTTCCGCACGTCTCTTGAGAAATTGCATTTGAATTTAGAAAATCGCTTAAATGCAAAAGTTGGATTGCTATCCGGTGGGGAAAGACAGGCATTGTCATTATTGATGGCAACATTTACGCAACCTGCGATTCTATTACTAGATGAGCATACGGCAGCTCTTGACCCATCACGAGCAGAATTGATTACGAACTTAACAAAGCAATTGGTAGAAGAAAATCATTTAACAACGTTAATGGTAACGCACAACATGCAACAAGCTATCGATTTAGGCAATCGTTTAATTATGATGGATAAAGGGCAAATCATTTTAGAAGTAGATGAAGTTCAAAAACCAAACTTAACAATTCCAGACTTAATGGCTGAATTCGAACGCATCCGCGGTGAAAAAATGAATTCTGACCGAGCGTTGTTGGGGTAATTAATGTTGATACAGCCAACTCTTATTATAAGGGTTGGTTTTTATTTTTTTTAAATGCCAAAATATATCCTTCCATATTGAAAAAAATAATACAAAATCTGTTAATAAAATCTAAAACCCGAGCGCTTATCACATTAAACGCTCGGGTTTCTTTTTGTTAAATCAACAATCCAAATAAAGTGCTGTCTTTATTCACTTCTTTAAACTCAAAACCATTCACTCGCATGCGATCGATTAAGCCTTCATAATCTCCCGGTTTGCTTACTTCAATTCCGACTAGTGCAGGACCTTCTTCTTTATTGTTTTTCTTCGTATATTCAAATCGGATAATATCATCATTAGGGCCGAGAACAACCGTTAAGAATTGGCGTAATGCTCCTGCGCGTTGAGGGAAGTTGACGATAAAGTAGTAAAGCAAACCTTCATATAATAATGATTTTTCTTTAATCTCTTGCATACGGCTGATATCATTATTGCCACCTGTAATAATCGCAACGGCCGTTTTTCCTTTTAGCTGATCCGCAAAAAAATCAAGGGCGGATACTGGTAATGCGCCGGATGGTTCTGCAATGATAGCGTGTTTATTATATAAGTCAAGAATAGTTGTACTTACTTTTCCTTCCGGTATTGTAATAATATCATCTAAATATTTGCGGCAAATTTCATAAGTTTTTTGCCCAACAGATTGAACTGCTGTACCGTCGCAAAACTTATCAATTTTTTCTAAAGTGACAGGTCCGCCATTTTCAAAGGCTGCTTTCATACTTGGAGCGCCTTCTGGTTCAACCCCAATCACTTTTGTATGTGGTGAAATGTTTTTAATATAGGCAGCAACTCCGCTCATTAATCCTCCGCCACCGATACCTCCAAATACAAAATCAAGAGGTTCTTCAATGTCATTTAAAATTTCTACGCCCAATGTGCCTTGTCCAGCGATAATATCATAATCATCAAAAGGATGAATAAAGATCATTTCATGTTCCAAACAATAATCCATCGCTGCATTTGCTGAATCATCAAATGTATCGCCAGTTAACACAATTTCCACATAATCGCGACCGAACATGCGCACTTGGTCGACTTTTTGTTTTGGAGTTGTCAACGGCATGAAAATGGTTCCTTTAATCTTTAAATGAGCACAAGAATAAGCTACCCCTTGGGCATGATTGCCGGCGCTGGCGCAAACAACACCTCTTGCACGTGCTTCATCTTCAACTTTTTTAATTTTATAATAAGCACCCCGTAACTTAAAGGAGCGCACTGATTGTAAATCTTCACGTTTTAAATAAATATTCGCACCATACTTTTCTGACAGATATTCATTTTTTTGTAATGGCGTATGAAGTACTACATCTTTTAATTGGTGCTGTGCTTTTAAGATGTTTTCAACAGTAAAGCTTTTATCCGCAACTTCCATTTTAAATTTAACCTCCGTTAGTTCCAGCATTTATTTATTTTAACATAAGATTCAGTATTTTATGAAATTTATAAATGCCATACTGTAAAGTCCCTTTATATGTATATGATTTCATACATAAAACTTTTGAAATATAAATAATATACAGAATAGTCTAAAGACAGCTTTTAAAAAAATCAAGGTATAAATCGATAAAAAAAGAAAAAAATTTGTTTATTTAAAACGTTAAAGTGTTAAAGTTATTTGAATAATCGACATGCTTCCATTAGTAGGAGCCGTATTTAAAAAAACGAGGCTGGGACAAAACCCCCTCTAAAATGGAAACAGCCCATGAAATTTTGGAATGAAATTTCATGGGCTGTTCTTCATTTTTTCAATAAAAAATAAGGACCTCTTCTGTTAAAATTAAGTTACCACACAAAACTAACAGAGAGAAGGGTCCTTATGTTTAAATATTATAACATGAATCAATTAGTTTTACCTCTAGATTTAGAAATAAAATTACAAGAAAATGATATTGCCTTCCATATTCACCATTTAGTTGAAAGTATTCCAGATGAAGCCTTCCAGCCGTTTCTTCGAAATACAGGTTGTCCTGCTTATCATCCACGCATGATGCTAAAAATTATTTTGTGTGCCTATTCGCAGTCTGTCTTTTCAGGTCGAAAAATTGAAGTGCTATTAAAGGACAGTATACGAATGATGTGGTTGGCACAAGGATATGAACCAAGTTATCGGACGATCAATCGTTTTCGTGTGCATCCGGAAGTAAAAGAATTAATTCGTCAATGTTTTGTCCAATTCCGTTGCCAACTGGTGGAAGAAAAGTTAATCGATCAAGAAGCCATTTTTATCGATGGTACGAAGATTGAAGCGAATGCCAATAAATTTACTTTCGTATGGAAGAAATCCATTGAAAAATACAACCAAAACTTAATTGAAAAGTCCAATCAGTTATACAACGAACTATTAGAAAAAGAAATCATCCCTGAAATGGAGCGGGAAAATGAGGGAGAACTGTCCGTTGAAGAACTCGCTCAAATGGTGCAACAAGTCGATGAAGTCATTAAGGAATATGACCAAAAGATAGAAACATCGCCCGATGCCACAGAACGAAAAGCATTAAGAAGCGAACGAAAATATCCAAAACAAGCGTACAAACAATTAATAGACTTCATTCTGCGAAAACAAAAATACCAAAAAGACTTGGACATCTTGGGGGAACGGAACAGTTATTCCAAAACAGATCAAGATGCGACGTTCATGCGAATGAAAGACGACTATATGAAAAACGGTCAATTGAAAGCTGGATACAATGTACAAATCGCAACAGAAGGTCAATACGCACTAGCTTATAGCATCTTTCCAAATCCTACTGATACACGTACATTAATTCCGTTCTTGAATAAGATAGAAAAGGATTATTTTCCGTTGCCAAAGTATATTGTCGCAGATGCTGGTTATGGTAGTGAACAGAACTATGAGGACATCCTTTCGAATCGAAAATGTGAGGCACTTATTCCATATACCATGTATGAGAAAGAACAAAAGAAGAAAT
>NZ_JAAXPW010000019.1 GCF_012396605.1 Ureibacillus thermosphaericus | reverse complement strand
GTTTTGCCTCCAGCTTCCTTCAGATTCCGCGTCACCACGGACACCCTTGCTCTTGGCTAACCTCTACTTCTGTCTTCGGGGTTCGGGACTTACACCCTATAGTTCATGTACATGCCGGGCGCACATAGAAAAAGAGCGGATGGAATAAAATCGTTCCATTCGCTCTTTATTTGTTTATTGAGAATTAGTTTTTCAAATACATACTATTGTTCATATTTCGCCATTGTTTTTCATCAATAAATTATCGTTGGGACTCATCTACTGAATCAGCATGTTTTTTCACTACTTCAACAAAAGCTTCCACTTGACGTAATCGGAAGGAGGATTCATAACCAATCAGCCAAGTATCCCGAGTTAGCCCAATATCTGTATCTCCAGATGTTAATGCAATTTTATTTACATTTTCTCCTCCATTTAATGTAATAGAAGGTAAAATCGCATATCCAATACCATTGAGCGCCATTTGCTTACATGTTTCAATTTGATCTACAATGATTTGTCTTTTAGGGCTAGATGCAAAGTGTCCTTGCCACCAAACTTGAATTTCTTGATAATAATTGGAATCGCTTTTAAATTGAATAAATGGCCGTTCCGTCGTTAAAATTTCTTCTAATCTTTCAATTTCTTTATCTACTAGATACATTGTATCGCGGAATAAGTGCATCTTTTTCCCTTTCCACTCTGACTGGCCTCTGACAATACCAACTTGGGCTTCCCCATCATAAAGAGCTTTCACAATTTCAGAACTCCAACCGGTAATTAATGAAATTTTAACATCTGGATAAGTTGTGACAAATTCTTTTAACACTTTTGGTAACCAGTTAATTCCAACGATGGAGGCACAAGCGATTTTTAATGTACCATGCACTTTTGAATCTAGAGCTTGAATCCTTTCAAAAACTTCTTCTTTTTTTTGCAATGTCTCAATTGCATATTGAATAACTAATTCTCCTGCAGGTGTAGGCATCAATCCCTTTTGAGAACGAATGAATAATTGAGTACCCCAATATTTTTCAATCGATTGCAATCGTTGAGATAACGCAGGTTGTGTAATAAATAGCCGTTCTGCTGCCTTGCGCATATTTCGTTCTTCCGCTAATATTTTTATAATTTCTGCTTCTGTCGTTGTCATCCAATCACTCCAAAAAAATACGATACATAAAAATTCAATAAAAATCGACAAAATCCTTTTCATCCATGGATTTTGCCGATGATTGTTCAATTAATAATCTAATACTTGATAAATATATTTTTTTAATTGCTTTAAAATCACTCTTCTCGTTAATATCCCTGCAAAAGTGCCTTCATGATCTACAACGCATAAAAAGGCATGGTTAATGACTAAATCTAATGCCCTTTGAATCGTATCATCGATTTTTAAATATGTGACATTTCGATCCATGCAGTCATCAACTTTAATATGAGCTAATTTTTCATACTCAATCCGCTCTAGCCCAAGTATTGATTCGGTAATCATCTTTGAACTTACCAAACCATGAATTCGAAACTTCGTATCCAATACCGGTACTTGAGAATAACCTGTTTTAGTAAGAACTAACAATGCATGTTCAGCACTATTTCCAACTAAAACATGAGCTACTTTTTCTGCCGGAATAATAAAATCACTAATCGGCGTTTCCAAAAAGGCTCTTGTCTTTGTTGAAATCAAATCCTTCAACCCCTTCCATGAGGACCCCAGTTACCACTATCATATCATATTTGACAGTTTTATGACCATGACAATGACACATGAATTTTTGGGTTGAAGGATTTTTTGTTTTAATAAGAAGCAGATTTTGCCCAATAGTAAAAAATCATGATACCAGTAAATATACCGAAAATAATGTACATAATAATGATTGGATTCATTAAAATTGGATGTTCTCGAACAGTTTTACTAATAGGTGTATCCATAGCGGAAGCTCGCTCTTCTGTTTTCTTCATGACACTTACAGTCATGACATACGAAACACCAACAATAATTAAGCCTACAATAATTGTCGGAATGGTCCATCCACCCATCATCATACTCTCCCTTCTAGTCTTAAGAAGAGTATGTTTCTTTTTTTTATTTTTTATTCTTCTTAATAAAAACGACAGATTTCAATTAAAATGGAAATTGGTTGAGCCATTGGCCGCCATCCAACGTTACACATTCTCCGTTCATATAGGCACACTTTTCAGATAACATGAATGCTGCCAAATCCGCAATTTCTTCTGGTGTACCTAGACGTTTTAAAGGGACGGATTCAATCGTGCGTTTTACTTGTTCTTCTGATTCCCAAAGTTTTTCTGCACCACCCGTTCTGTCAATCGGTCCTGGTGCAATGGCATTTACACGTATTCCATATTTGTGTCCCCATTCAACAGCAAGAGTACGAGTTAATGACAATACTCCTGCTTTGGCTGCTGCGGAGTGAACGACCCCTGCACCTGCTTGCCAAGCATATGTGGCTACCATATTTAAAATTTTTCCTTTTATCCCTTGTTCAATCCAATATTTTCCTACTTCTTGTGAGCAATAAAATGTTCCATTTAAAACAATATCAATAACCGCTTTCCAACCATTTGGCGATAATTTTTCTGCTGCAACAATAAAGTTTCCTGCTGCATTATTTACTAATCCATCAATTTTTCCAAATCGTTGAATGGTATATTGAACCGTTGCCTTTACTTGTTCCACATCTCGAACATCCATCTGAAACGTTTCAATTGTATTGCCAAACTGTGAAATCTCATTTTTTGCCTTTTCAAGACGCTCTTCATTTCGACCAGTTATAACGACATTAGCACCTTCTTGCACAAATTTTTTTGCCATAGCCAGTCCCATTCCACTAGAGCCGCCTGTTACGATAATCGTTTCATTGTTTAACATAAACATTCCTCCCATCGTATATGAATGAATAACCATTCATTTCTATTGTACAAGAAAAGAAGTGCAAAGTTTGTCGAAAATTCAACTTTTGCTATTTGTAAATAAAAAATAAATATACTATATTTTTACATATTTAACATTTAGTATAATTGTTGTATAATATTTTCTAGGTTTTGTTTTCTTAAAATTATTTCAATTATCAAAATCTTCGACATATGTAGTGTCGAAGATTGTATTTGATTGGTAGAAAAGTAATCTTTACTTATTCATTAATCTACTTTTTCCTTTGTTTTTTATTCCAACAATGGAAGTTTGAATAATCCCGAATAGTGATCATGTCACTATTCGGGTTATTGAAATTGGAAGCTATGTAGCAATCCTAAACGAATTGCATTTATTTACATTCTAAATATTTTTTAATAACTTCTTCCACCGGCATCGGTTTATTATACAAATAACCTTGTCCTTTTTTACAACGATTTTCCTTTAAAAATAATTCTTGATATTTTTCTTCCACACCTTCTGCGACCACATCCATCCCTAAATGATGTGATAAAGAAATAATCGCTTTTATTATGGCTTCATTTTTTTCATCTTTGTTAATATCCGAAATAAAAGATTGATCGATTTTGATGATATCAATCGGGTATTTTTTTAAATAACTTAAAGAAGAATAACCTGTACCAAAATCATCTACAGATACATAAACACCGAGCTTTTTTAGCTTTTTCAATATTTCTTCCGTTTCTTCTACATTTTCCATTGAACTTTCTGTAATCTCCAGTTCAATAAATTGTGGGTCAACCTCGTACTTCTTTAATACGGATTCAATTTTATTCGGGAAGTTTAGTTGTTTAAATTGCATTGGTGAAATATTTACTGCAATTCTTACAGGACGATATCCTTTTTTTCTCCATTCTCGCTGATAACTACAAACTTGTTCCAACACCCAATCTCCTATTTCAATAATTAAACCGCTTGATTCAGCTAAAGGAATAAATTGGGATGGTGGAACATAACCAAACTTCGGGTTGTTCCAACGGAGTAAAGCTTCAAAACTATCAATCTCATTCGTTAAATAATTTACTTGCGGTTGCAAGTGGATGGATAATTCATTAAACTCGATCGCCCGTTTTAAATGAGCTTCCATCAGCACTTCATTTTTAAAATCTTTACTCATTTCTTCACGATAGAAACGATAATGAGCACGGCCATGAGTCTTCACATAAAATAGTGCTTGTTCTGCTTGATGCAACAATGAGTTAAAATCTCTTTTTTGCTCAGAATTTAATGTAGCAATCCCAATGGATGCAGTTACAAAATATTCTTGTCCATCTATAATAAAAGGTACTTTTAACTCCTCTAACACTTGGTTAGCAAGAAGTTCCACTTCTTCTCGAAGATAATGCTTCATTAAATAAAGGAATTCATCACCATTATAATGATATAATTCAATGTTTTTTCCTTTTAATCGCTTAAATCGCTCACTAATTTGCTTAATCATTATATCTGCATTTTGTTTTCCTAACGACTCGTTATACTTTTTAAAGCGATCAAGATCTACCAATAAAATTGATAGATTCATATCATGATTATAGTTACGATATTTCTCATCCCAACGAAAATTTAATGCTCTTCGATTTAGCAATCCTGTATTTTCATCAATAAACGATATATAGCTAAATTCCTTCCCTTGACTCATGATGACCGCATAATACAATTCGTCATGAAACTTAATCGGTTCCACATACATTTGCAATTCTTCATCCATATTCATTGTTATGTATTGAATTTTCTCTTGCTTTTCTAATATCACTTTTTTGATTTCATTCCAATTTAATAGCTCAAAAAAATGTTCAGCGTCCATCCCTTTTTCAAAAGTATTGGGCGTTAATTTGTAAGCACTGGAATTAATCATTTCTACAGAAAATTTTCCAGCCCTTAACTGTTTTAATATGACAATCGCATTAAAAGGGTTAAGTTTCATGACATATTGTAAGTAATCTTTTTCTGTATTGGCTGGAAAGTTAATCATCGATGTTCCTCCATTACTATGTAAATGTATAAAAAGGTGTAGTTTATGTGTCCGGTCATTTATTCAATTAAACTACACCATGCATTCAATACAGTTCTTATTCCTCCATCATGACTGTACTAGTTGCTTCTAAAATAAATAGCTCCTGGCTATTGATTACCGACTCGCCTTCTTTACGTTCCTTATATCGATATTTTCCTGTTGAATCTTGAACACGAGCCTTTACATTATCAGCTAGTTGTGTTGAAAAAATATGCATTATTCGTTGTTTAATTTCAGCAGAATAGATTGGGAATAGTATTTCCACTCGACGCACCATATTCCGAGTCATCATATCGGCTGAAGATAAATAAATTTTATTTTCTCCGTTATGATGGAACCAATAAATGCGCGAATGCTCTAAGAATCGACCGACGATACTAGTAACCGTAATATTTTCACTAATGCCTGGTATACCAGGTCTCAAACAACAAATACCTCGTATTAGTAATTCAATTTTAACACCATTTATGGAAGCTTCATACAATTTCATAATTAAATCTTTGTCAGTTAACGCATTCATTTTTGCACGAATGAATCCATTTCCATATTTTTTATGAAACTCAATTTCTTGATCAATCATTTCAATAAATTTATCACGAATATCATAAGGTGATACGACAATATGGTGGAACCTAGGCTTTTCCGTATAACCACTTAAATAGTTAAAGAAATTCGTTGCATCTATACCAAACTCTTTATTCGTTGTAATAATCCCCATATCGGTATATGTTTTAGCTGTCGCATCATTATAATTCCCTGTTCCTAAATGGACGAAACGCTCTATTTTTCCATTTTTCCGTCGAACTACAAGGGTTATTTTTGAATGGGTTTTTAAGTTATGCATTCCATAAATCACAAGGCAACCTGATTGTTCCAGCTCCTTCGCCCAATGCACGTTGTTTTCTTCATCAAAACGTGCTTTTAACTCTACTAAAACTGTCACTTGTTTCCCATTTTCAGCCGCTTGTTTTAGAGCTTGAATAATCGGTGAATTACCGCTTACTCGATATAAAGTCTGTTTGATTGCTAACACTGTCGGATCATTCGCCGCTTCTGTAATAAATTCCACAATAGGCTCAAAGGATTCATATGGATGATGAAAAAATAAATCCTTTTCTAGCGCCTTTTCGTAAATATCTTCATCAGACTCTAAATCTAATGGACGTTGAGGAATAAAACTTTCAAATAATAAATGCTCTCTTCCTTGAGACAACTTCTTCACAAAACTAAATAAAAACGTTAAATCAAGGGGGCCATCAATTTTAAAAACATCGGATTCACTAATTTCAAATTCTTCTAATAAATATTCTAAAACGTCATCATTCATTTCTCCATCGCGAACTTCAAGACGGCTTCCAATTCCCCATTTTCTTTTTTTCAATTCCTTTTCGATTTCAACGAGTAAATCTTGAGCGCCTTCTTCATGAATTGTTAAATCAGCATTTCTCGTTAATCGGAAAGCCTGTACCGATTTCACATTATAGCCATAAAATAGTCGATCTACATGTGAAGTAATGACATCTTCTAATAGAACAAATACTTTTTGATCAGGGCCTGCGGGTACTTCAATAAAGCGATCTAATACAGATGGAACTTGTATAATAGCAACTTTTTCGTTAAACTCGCTTAACACTTTTGTATCTTCTAACAAAACAAGCAAGTTTAACGTTTTTCCAAGTAATGTAGGAAAAGGGCGATAAGCATCTACTGCTATGGGTGTTAGTACAGGGAAAATGGTTTCTTCAAACATTTCATTGATATATTGCTGCTGTTCTTTCGATAATGATTTGATATCTGTTAAGTAGATATTTTCCTTTGGCAATAGCTCGAATATTAAATGACGAAAAACTTCCATTTGCCTACGAACAAGCGCTTGCGTTTTTTCAGCAATTTTCTCCAATTGTTCCTTGGGCGTTAAGCCCGCTTTATTTTCCGGTTTATGAAATCCCGCGCGAACTTGGTCTTGAAGTCCAGCCACACGCACCATAAAAAATTCATCTAAATTCGAACTAAAGATTGCGATAAATCTCAACCGCTCCAGTAATGGATTTGTTTCATCTTCCGCTTCTTCTAATACTCGTTCGTTGAATGCTAACCAACTTAATTCACGGTTATTATAATACTCAGGTTTCGATATTTCATCCAATATTTTCCTTCTATCAATATCCGTTAATTTATGATTATCTATAAGATTTTCCCTTTCAGGAGAGTTCAGCCCTGTTTCATCTGTCATTACTCATTCCACCCTTCATAGATTAACTCAATTTTTACCCTCTTCTTAAATAATCGTTCAATATGCTTCTTTTGGCTTTGTGCTCGATGGATTTCTGCCACTGCACGCCCTTTCGAAACAACAAATAGAGTAATGATATCCTTTTCTTGTAATTCCATTTTAATACTTTTTACGATATTTCTTTTTGAACTATTTAAGGAATATACAAATTTTAATAAAGCACCGAAATTTCGCAAAATTTTTAACTCTTCACGGGTAAACCATGTCAGAAACGGTTGACTAAGACGTCTGAAATAATCTCGGTTTTTATAAGATGCAAGCAATGCAATTTTTACCCGATTTTTATGGTTTAATCCGGGAATAGATTGATTGGCAATTAGATAAAAAGTGTGTTGATTCGATGAATCTAATTCGATATAATCTCCAATTGAAAATACTCTTGCTGCTTTTTTTAGTAAATTCAGATGTTCTTCATTAAATTGAAATAAGTTCCATTTACAACTTTCTATATATATATTCTCTATTAATGTAACTAATGTACCTACTTCAGCCTCCGTTCTCCCATATTTGAATGCTAGATGATTCGCATAATCTTCAAATACGTTAAAGGGTTGAAAAACTTCAGGATTCGATTTCATCACGATATCCATGATTAACCCTTCCCGCAATCCTCTTTTACTAATGTAAAATGAATTCGAATCCACAACTTCCATTAAAGTTTTAAAAATGACTAAAGCAATTTCAATAATGTCCGCTCGATCGGAAGACAATCCATCAATTTGCTTTAATTGTTCAAAAGATTGTTTTCCTAAGTAACCACTCAAATTTTTTAGCGTTTCTTCATTCATTTCATAATGATGGACGCCAGATATTGGATAATCAATTAGATGCTGATGAATTTGCGCGAGATTTCGAGCACTGCCACCAATCCCCACAATTGGTAATTTAACATTTTTTAACCATGCTACATTTTCAAAATATTTCTTTATATTTTGATATAGTTGATATTTTTCCTTTTCGTTTATTTTATCACCGGTAACAAAACTTTGTTTTAACGATACAGTACCAAAAGGAAAACTTATAGAATGTTGTAATTCTTTATTTATAAACAACGTAATCTCCGTTGAACCTCCACCAATATCAATTGTAACGGCAGAAGGGATCTCCATCGAATGAACGACTGCTAAATATCCGAAATAGGCTTCCTCATCTTCCGATAATAAATCGATTTTTATGCCAGTATCTTTTTCCATTTGTAAAAGGATTTCTTGATTATTTTTTGCTTGTCGAATAGCAGCTGTTGCAGCAGCCTTTACGGTCGTCACACCGTAATCTTGCATTATTTCCTTGAACGAAATTAACGTATTTTTTAATACTTCAATGCCTTCTTCAGACATATATCCATCAGTTTGAATATATTTCCTTAGCCTAGCAACCGTTTTCATATTTCCAATTTCACGTAATCCTTTTTCGTGACTATATCTGTATAGCACTAGGCGAATTGTATTCGAACCGATATCTATAACCGCCATGTTTACTTCATTCACCGAATAAAATCCCTACTCTCTATATACGAATTCTAAGTTTAAGAATATTTTGTCATATGTTTAATGTTGGTTCAACGAATAAAAATTAATCAAAAACGTCGGAGCCTTTAAAGGCATCCGACAAATGTGAATTGAAAAAAGCTATTGAATTGATGGATACCTAAAATTGTGCTATGTTACAAAATCAATTCATCAATTTTTAAAATTAAATCTCCAATTTCAGGTTTCGAAATTTGATCATCTGCACCAACTCTTTCCCCTTTATGGCGAAGATCATCGGTAATTAAACTTGAGAAGATAATAACCGGTAACTTTTGTAGCTCTGAATGAGTTTTTATTCTTTTTGTTAAATGGTGTCCATCCATTTGTGGCATCTCAATATCCGTTACCACTAATTGTACATGCTTCGTAATATCATCATTCGTTTCTAATAAGTGTTCCAGATATTCAAAAGCTTCTTTACCATTCTCAAAAAACTCTAAATTAACATACCCTGCTTCTGTTAATGTATCATTTAACAATTTACGCAATAATGGTGAATCTTCTGCCACGATGATTCTTTTTTCTGATCGTTCCCTCTTTCCAAGTTTCTTTACAGAATCCATGCTAATTCCGGAATCTGGATTAATATCAACCATTATTTTCTCAAAATCAAGTAATAATATCATTGATTCACCTATTTTAATGACACCGATAACTTGGTTAGAACTTCCTTGATACATATCTGAAGGCTTTTCAATTTGATTCCAAGAAATACGATGTATCTGTGTAACATTATCCACATGGAATACCACTTTTTGTTTATTAAATTCTGCAACAATATATTTTTGCTGATCACTATAAGAGGCATTTGGTATTCCTAACACTTTCAACATATCGACAACCGGTAATACTTCTCCTCGCAACTGGACAATTCCCTCTATATGCGGATGAGCATGAGGAATAAATGTGACAGGAAGTGGCTGTATGATTTCTTTTACTTTTATTACATTGATTCCAAATTTATTATTTCCTACTTCAAATTCAACAATTTCTAATTCGTTGGTTCCTGATTCTAGTAAAATACTTTTTTGCTCCATCTATCATCATTCCTTCCTATATAACTAAATATAATAATATAACTTTTCTATAAATTCAGATGGTAATAATTTAAATTTAATGTTGCTCCTGCTGTACTTGCAAATGAACAATTAAACCAATAACCGTTAATACAATTAAAGAACCTAAAGCAATTCTTGATGCAAGGGGTCCATAATCCTTTAGCATGAACGTCACCGTTCCATATAACGCTGGGCCAATAATAGAAGAAACTTTTCCTGAAAAAGCAAACAAACCGAAAAATTGACCACGTTTTTCCTCCGGTGATAATTCAATAATCAATGTTCTAGAGGTTACCCACATGGAACCAAGTGACACACCGAACATGCTTCCCGCAATCCAAAACATCCATTCTTGTGTAGCACATACCGCTATTATTAAAGCGATAATCATAATGATGCTTACGATTGCAACAGCTTTTCGGGCACCAATTGCTTTTGTAATGTTGCCAAAAATGAAAGACCCAATCACAGTAGATATGGTACTTACTAAATATAAAATTATAAATTTCCCAGAAGTAAAGCCAACAATCACTGTTGCGTAGACTGCCATCATCGCTATTGTCGTTGCAATGGCGTCGTTTAAGAAAAAGTAAGCAATCATGAAAGTAAAAATTGCTTTATATTTTTTCATATCTTTAAAAGTATCGACAATTTCTTTATATCCTTTAAAAAATCCAAACTTTTTTCTTTGATGTTTAGGGATTGGTCGATCTTTAATAAAGAAAAATAATGGTAAGGAAAATATAAGATAAAGAATTGCCGTTGGAATAAAAGCTCGATGAAAACCACCATCAGCTACGAAAAAGTATATCGATAACCCTACTATCGTTCCTAAATAACCGACAGCTACACCAAATCCTGAAATTAATGGTATCTCTTCACTTGTGCCAAGATCTCCTAACATCGTGTCATAAAACACTAAACTGGAATTAAAACAAAATTTTGCAATGACAAAACTAAGAACAACGAAACACAAACTGAGGGGCAATCCTGAAATATAACTTGAAACATCCAGTTGAGCAAAAATTCCCATCATAAATGTAAAAAATATTGAGATAGATGCAAACCAAACGATAAATCTCTTTTTATAACCTGTTTGATCAATCCAAACACCATAAAGCGGAGAAAAGAGCACCAAAAAGAGACTTGCAAAAGCATTGGCATAAGAAATAAAGGAGCTTGCAACCTGTTCCATCACTCTATCTGTTCCAAGCACTTCATCCATATAAAAAGGAAAAAAAACCGTATTAATATTGGATGAAAAAATCGTATTCGCAAAATCGTACAATGCCCATGAAAGAATTGGAAGGGAACAATATAATGCGAATTGATTCCTCTTCCTCAGGTTTTGGCCTTTAATCAAAAATATCGCCCCTATCAGTTTAAAATTGCCACTCAGACATTGTAGTATTTAATTAACGCTTGAGTTCCCAAATCACCATACCCTTTGTTTAACAACGTCTCATACATTTCTTTCGCCAAATGTAAACCTGGTAAATCTAATTCCATTTTTTCTGCTTCTTCCAAAGCAATTTTCATATCTTTAATAAAATGTTTAATATAAAAGCCTGGATCTAGATCGCCTTTTAATATACGTGGTCCCAAATTTGATAATGACCATGAGCCAGCAGCTCCTGATGAAACCGACACTAATACTTTATTTAAATCTAATCCTGCCTTCATTCCATAAGCAATGGATTCACACACGCCAATCATGTTCGTCGTTATTAATAATTGATTGCACATTTTTGTATGTTGACCAGAGCCAGCTTTTCCTTGATAAACAATATTGGAGCCAAATAATCCAAAAATTGGCAACATTTCTTTAAAAACTTCTTCATCTCCACCTACCATAATGGATAATGTACCATTTCTTGCACCTATATCTCCCCCAGACACCGGTGCATCAAGGCTCATTATTCCCTTTTCTTTCGCTGCCTCATATATTTTCTCTGCAAGGCTCGGTTTTGAAGTCGTCATATCTATGAGAGTCGAACCTTTTTTTGCTGTTTTGAAAATGCCATCATCTCCAAAATACACATCTTCAACATCTTTAGGAAAACCAACCATTGTAAAAATGATATCCTTGTTTTCAGAAGCAAGGGCAGGTGTATCAGCCCAAGTAGCTCCAAGGTCAATTAAAGGAATTGCTTTTTCCTTCGTACGATTATATAACGTTACTTCGTATCCCGCCTTCAATAGATGCTTTACGATACTAGTTCCCATAACCCCTGTACCGATAAATGCAATCTTTTTATTAAACATAATTCCCCAACACCCCTGTATCATTATTAAAAATATGCATATTTTACACTTTCTTGTAATGTACCATATAAATGGGCAATTGTTGATATGTAATGAAAAAATTGTTAATACATAGACAAAAAAAAAGAGCAGCAAGATACGCTGCTTGAAAAGGGGGAAAATGAGAATGTTGCTGTGTTCAAAAAATACTATTGCCAATTGCATGATTTTTTATAACAAAAAATTGAAAAAAATTATTTTTTCGTAATAATCAATGGGGATTTTTCATGCTTTTGATATTGATTTAAAATCTGGTCCAGTTGTTTACTTAATCGAATCGTTTTTGGTGATTGCAGGCCATTTTCTAAACCTGAACGAATCATTTTTTCCCGAACGTACTCCAAATGTAGCTTCAATCTATCCATACTTCTAATCCCCTCTTTCATATAGAAATGGGTGGAAGTAGTTTTTTGTTATGCACGCGGTGTATCTGAATAAGTATAAATGACCCTTCCACCTTGTTTTGCTTCACCTCTAAAATGTTTAAACTTTTCATCATTCACAAGCACTTCACGAAACTGCAAAAATTCCTCTTTTGTAATTTCTATACTTTTTATTTCCCCATTTTTTAACTTTTCAATCATATCTTTGTAGTTATTCATAAATATTTTACCTCCTACTTCTTATATTTTCGAAATTATTCTAAAATCACTTTACATTTGTTCTATTATCATGCAAACTAACTTCATAGTAACTGATAGAGGAGGGGCACGCCAATGAAAATAGCAGAAGTGGGAGATATTATTGAATTTAAGGATGGACTTCGCGGAATGGTTGAAAAAGTCAATGATAATTCAGTAATTGTTGATTTAACAATTATGTCGAACTATCGTGACTTAGATCTGGAAGAAAAAACCGTCGTTAATCATAAACGTTATAAAATCGTAAAGTCAGTAAATGATTTTAAATAAAAAAACTTCCCCTTTTCATTTGTAATTGATGATAGGGGGAGTTTTTTTTGATATTATGATAACAAAGGAGGCAAGTAACATGAAATTTTCAAAACAAATGATTGTACTCCTTCTCTCGCTTGCTTTCATCTTTATAAGTATGTATTGTTCCTTCGAAGTAAAAAAAATCTTCTGGCATTTATATACTTTTACTCTCCTCGTCGGTACTGCAATCTCCATCCTTTTTGGGAAATTCAAAGATGAACTCCCAACTTGGAAATATATCCTATTTGGTATCGGATTCGGCACAATTACTTATGGCATCATCCGACTTGGTTATATGTTGCTTAAGTTTACAGACAGTAGTTCAATAAAAACGATTCGCAAATTTTTAGAAACATATGGTCCGAATAATATTTGGCATTATTTATTGCTCATTTTTATCATTGTCGTCGGTGAAGAATTGTTTTGGCGCGGCTACGTTCAACATGCACTCAAACAATATGTTTCTCCAGTAATTGCTTGCATCATGACTAGCTTATTATTTGCATTGGCAATATCATTGAGCGGTTTTATCCATGGTGTCATTTGCGCATTCATTATATCCCTAATATTTGGGTTTTTATACGAATGGAAGAAAAGTATGCCATTAGTCATCGTTGCGCATGAAGTTTTTGTTTTGCTGTTATTTTTAATATTGCCTTTTATTCATTATTAAAAAAAATGAAACTTCCTTCGTTTCATATTCGTTTAATCAAAAAGGAGGTAGAGTAAAATGAAAAAGAAACTACAACTATTTATTTCAGTAACTCTATTAATGTTCCTTCTCGCTGCTTGTGGAACAACAAATGGACAAAATACGGAGCCAGATCAAACAACAGCAGATTCGGAAAAGGAAATAGAAAATGTTGAAGATGAAGAGACAACAGAGAATGGAGCACAAGACGAAGAAACAAATCAGCCTGAAAATAAAATTGAATACACATCAAAAGGTGAAGTGTATACTCATGAAACCGCAGTTGTAGAAGAAGAAAATTATACAATACAAATTTTAGAAGGGTATGAACTCACAAAAGAAGAACCAGGAAAAGAAGTTCTTTTCCTCCAAGATAATGATGCCATCTCCATGCGTATTGAAGTGTTTCCAAAAAATGCTTCATCATATGATCATCTCGTAAAAAGTACAGAAGAATGGATGGCAGCCATCAACGAATACAAACCATTGGATATTACTGAAGCGGTTAATAAACATCCGGAAATTACTAATTCTGTTGCATTCATAACTACCATTGAAAATGATGAAGTCGTTGGAATCGTTTACGAAAAAAATAATATACTAGTTCGTTTATCTGTTTTTGATCAAAAAGATTACGATTTAAAAGACGCACTCATCAAAATGGGGTTAACAATTGAAGAAAAATAACTTATCCCTCTAAAATTAGGTGGAGGATGAAGTTACAATAAAATAAAAAAATTTTTGAAGATAATTATACAATTCAAAAGAATATACAAACGAGCTGTTCGTCTTAGCGAACAGCTCGTTTTTAATAAGACAAATCTTTAATCGATAAACCTAATTTTTTCAACAATTCGATTGCTATTTCTTTTTCACTTGGTGTTAACGCGTTCATCAATTCATGTAAATTTTTCTCATGCTCTGGAAATATTTCTTCCATAAATTTATCGCCTTCTTCAGTTATCTCTGCATATGTGACTCTCCTGTCAGAAGGACAAGATACCCGTTTAATCAAACCTCTTTTTTCAAGTTTATCAACAACATATGTGATAGACCCACTTGCTAATAAAATTTTACTTCCAATTTTTTGTAAAGGTTGTCTTCCCTTATGATATAACAATTCCAACACAGCAAATTCAGTTGGATTTAAACCTTTTTGTTGAAAAAACTGATTTGTCACTTCATTAATCGCTTTATTTGCTCTTGATAACACAATATACAATTTTAACGATTGTTTCATCTCATTTGACGGCAAGACAAATCATCCTCTTTTTTCTATCTATATAAAAGCATTATATCTATTTGAGAGAAGATTTGTCAAAGTCGTGCCTATACAACTGGTAATGAATTAACTTCCTGGGTAGTCAACCATTTTTTCAGTTGGCTGTCGTTGTAATAAATCTTAGTATAACCCTCGGTATAATTTGGAAATTCTAAAATAAACGTAGATCCTACACCGACAGTACTTTTCACAACAATCTTCCCTTGATGTTCATCTACCACTTTTTTTACAAGACATAGACCTAATCCTGTTCCTTGTTCCTTTGTTGTAAAAAATGGCGTAAATAACTTGCTTAAATTTTCTTCAGGAATTCCTATCCCTTCATCTTGTACCGAAACTTGAATTTTATTGTGGACATCCTTTAATTCAATTGTAATCGTTCCACCTTTTTTCATTACTTCAATGGCATTTTTCACTAAATTAATGAACACTTGTTTTAACTGATTGACATTCCCCAATATCGTGGAATTGCAATTGTCTTCAGAATTTAATTGAATAATCACATTGTTCGAGTATGCATGTGGTTGCATTATTTGAACAACTTCTTTCAAAATTTGTAAAAGCGATACCTTTTCCTCAAAGGCCTTACTTGGTTTTGACAAATAAAGCAATTCTGAAAGAATGGATTCCATTCTTTCCATTTCAGATTCCATTACATGTAAATATTTTTTTCCTTCTTCGGTTGTATTATCTTTCAACAATTCAACAAAACCCTTTAATGATGTTACAAGATTTTTTATTTCATGGGTAATGCTTGCCGACATCCTACCCATATTACTTAACCGTTCTAAATCTCTCATATTTTGCTTTAGTTTTACATTTTCCGTATTATCAATAACTGTCATCACATACATATCTAAATAATAATTGTATTTGCAGTTTAGTGTTAAATAAACCTCTTCTTCATTATTTAAATGGGAAATTTCCAACGTTGCTTGTCCATATTTTTTTAAATCAGACAGGAATTGTAATTTATTATTTTTATAGTCATGATATTTTGAGAGAAAAGATTCCAGTGACAAGTTTAAACCTTTTTCAACATCAATCTTTAATAATTCAACCGCTTGAGAATTTATTTCAAAAATCTGATCTTCTTTGAAGAATATGATGCCATAAGGCAAATCATTAAGAAAACCTCTACTGCTCACTTGAAACTTCTTTTTTTCATCATCACTTAATATTTTTAAAAATACTAAATTCTCCTTTTGGATAAACATTCCCAAAACTTTAATTTCCTTAAAAGATGAATCCTTATTTTTAATTTTAAATGAAGAGAAGGAAAAACTCTCTTGTCTAATTCTTTTTAAAAATGAATACCAACGTGATTGAGATAGTTTATCCATGGAAAGGGGCTTCCCAACCTCCACAGCTAAGTTCAACAATTCGGCTGCTTTTTGATTGATTGACTCAATTTTACATGAGGTGTCTAAAATAAGCACTGGATCATTATCATATTGGACTAATTCTTCCAAAAAAGGCAACATTGTGGCACTTTTCATTAAAATACACCAATCCTTCCCCTCAATCATAAATTTCTCTTATCTTTTCTATCTATATATAAATTGCTAATTTTTAATTTTACAAAATTTTCTTAATTTATATTTTGTACAAAATTATTTCATAAAACAATTCAGAATAAAATGGGTATAATATACCTATTTTCTAATTTTAACCAATATCGGATATCAATTTTACTTTTATATTATTATATTTTTTGATTGTGATAGTAATTTAGTTCTATTATTAATTCACTTATTCGATTATATTAGATTACTAATTACTACTTCCCCTTATTTTGTATATTCTTGTATTTTTTTGAAAAAACCTTTTTTTACAAAACATATGATAAAAAGGACAAGGATATTCATATTTTTCAGAAAAGTTTTAATAATAACTTCTAATACGACACCATAGAAAGAAAAAATGGTCAATTCGACTTATTATTTTGTCACCCAATTTGGTATTTTGTTAAACAAATGGCATATTAGCTTTTATACTCTTTGATAATATTCATTAGAAAAATTCACCATTTTCATTTTAAAAATGGTGAATTTTTTGGTTTATTCACGTGTTCAACTCATTATCCAATAATTATTCGTTCTTCTGGGTACCGATATTTTGGATTTTGGGCCTTTCCACCCAAAGTAAATAAAAATGAAATCAACCCGACTCTTCCAATGAACATGAGGGTCATAATGACCAATTTCCCTGCAGTTGATAATTTTTCAGTAAGTCCAAGAGACATGCCACAAGTTCCGAATGCAGATGTTATTTCGAAAACAATTTGCGTAGCAGTTCCATGGGGTTCCGTCACTACCAATATCATCGTCGAGATCATGACCATAAATAAAGCTAAAATGATCACTACAAAGGATCTTAAAATATCATCCATACAAATTTCTCGACCAAACACTTGAATTTCTTTTCTTCCATTTGCGAAATTAATTAAAAATAATATAGCTATCGCAAATGTGGTAGTTCGAATCCCCCCACCAACAGAACTTGGCGAAGAACCGACAAACATTAAAAAACTAAGAAAGATATTTGTCGCCTCATTAAACATCCCGATATCCATTGTCGTTAGGCCAGCCGAACGTGTAGAAACAGATTGAAACATAGCGACAAAAATTTTTTCATGCCACGATATACCTTTTAATGAATGAAATGATTCAATAAATAA
Organism: Ureibacillus thermosphaericus; assembly: GCF_012396605.1. Taxonomy (GTDB): domain Bacteria; phylum Bacillota; class Bacilli; order Bacillales_A; family Planococcaceae; genus Ureibacillus; species Ureibacillus thermosphaericus. Next base: position 39,209 of record NZ_JAAXPW010000019.1, on the reverse strand, counting down.
GACAACAAGTGTACCTAATATAAACAATCCCCCATACGTTACGGTCGTAATTTTAGTAAACAAACTAAAGCGAAATGCGGGATTCTTTTTCATTAAAAAATGTTTCAATTCCACTAATACCGGGAATCCAATGGCTCCGAGTACGATTAATATCATCGTAATAAATTGAACAAAATAATCGGAATAAAATGGTTCAAAGCTATGACCCGTAATATCAAAGCCGCTATTCGTCGTAGCAGAAATTGAAGCAAAAATGCCATGTTTAAAGGCCTCTGACCATGACTCAAAATACCTTTTAAAATGAACGCTTAAAATAAGTGCCCCTAATGCTTCAATAATAAATAAAATTTTCACAATTTCTTTCAGTAACCGAACAACCCCTGCAAGATGATGTTGATTAAAATCAATCATAATCAACTGTCTTTCCCGCATCCCGATTCTTTTCCCTATCAATAACCAGATAAAGGTGCCGATAGACATAACACCAATCGCACCTAATTGAAGAATAATCAATAAAACAATCATTCCAAAATTAGTGAAAGTTTCCGAAATATCGAACACCGTCAATCCTGTAACACTGATTGCGCTGACAGCAGTAAACAGCGTATCAATAATTGATACTTCTTTTCCATCTTTATAGACAGCAGGGATTCGTAATAACAAAAATGATATTAATATAGCGATAAAATAAAATGATACTAGCAGTTGAAATGGCGTTATATTTTTTATTCTCTCGGACATATTTGCCATTCATTTCGCCCTCTTTATTGTCGAATAAACTTTTTATTAGTATAAGAAAAATTTTATATAAAATAAAGAGGAACAGCTGCTAAAACTGCTCCTTCCTTACTTTAAATTTCTTTTGTTTTTTGTTTTTTATTTTTTACCATGCTAACAAACCATCCACCAATTGCAATGGCTAATAAAACGCCCCAGAAAGTAAGTTCCCAAGGGGTTGAATGCGGGAATTCATGTGGCAATATGCCAACTTTTTGATGCGATAATGTTAACACCACTAACTTCACTCCGACCCATCCTACAATTAAAAAGGCAGCAGTTTCAAGTTCAGGATATTTATTTAATATTTTCACAAAGGCTTGCGCTGCAAATCGCATTAAAATCAAGCCAATAACACCACCGAAGAACATAACAGCAAATTGTCCTCCGTTAATGCCACCGATATGGAAGTCACCAACTTCTGGTAAAGTTACTGCAATTGCAACAGCAGCAAGCATTGAATCTACCGCAAAGGCGATATCTGCAATTTCTACTTTTAATACAGTTACCCAAAAGCCTTTGCCTTTTTGTAGATGTTCATCTATCTTCTCTTCTTCATTCTTAAATTTCTTCTCGTAAATATTTTTAATGGCAATAAACAATAAATAAGCTGCACCAATCGCCTGAATTTGCCAATAATTCACTAATATTGTAATTAAGAATAATGCTGTAAAGCGGAAGATGAACGCACCAAATAATCCGTAAAATAGCGCTTTTTTCTGTTTATCTGGTGGTAAATGTTTTACCATAACGGCCATTACAACCGCGTTATCTGCAGCCAATAGCCCTTCTAAAACGACGAGAACGACTAAGACCCACAAATATTCCAAAATAATTGCTTCCACTAATAATTCCTCCTTAAATTTTTTATGCCCAACTTGTAACTGTTTTACTAGTCAAGGAACTCTAATTTTAAGCAAACGAAAAGACCTTTGCCTAATTAGGCAAAGGTCTTGCTAAGCAAATTGAATAAGTTTGCTTTCATATCCGATGGCAATTGCCATGTAGTGACGAATATGAAGTAAGTATTTAGTCACGCTAAATACTTATAGCTACTCCCCTTTGACAATGTCAATGGTTGTTCGATTTTCTATAGGATAAGTATAGCAATAGAATATTATATTTGCAATGAATTTATTTTATTGGAATATGAAATTGTTGGTTATTTTTATTTTTCTTATAAAATTGAACCATTGAGGGAATGGTTGCTATGAAATCCGGACAACTGATATTCCCTTTTGATAAAAGTTCTTTTGCTATCGAACAATCAAAGGTTGCATTCCATGTCAAATAATCAAGCGTTTCCTTTTCCACACCAAGTATTGTTCGAACCTTTTTTAATTGCAAAAATTTCTTCGCTATTGAAAGTGGAATTCTCCCTTTTGGAAATTTTCCTGTCATTTCCTTAACCATCGCCCGATATACTTCTTGAACAGGATGGGGATTGGGATCCGTTAAATGGACCGTCTTTCCAATCGCCTCTTCCTCTTCACAAAGGAAAATAGCCGCTTCTGTTATATAGTCTATGGGTACTACGTTAATGTGTGTATCCGATTTTCCGATGTAAGGAATGAAAGGTAAAAAACTCAAACAATCAATCATATTTAAAAAGAAATATGGACCGTCAAATTTATTGGTCTCTCCTGTAATCGAATGTCCTTTCACAATGCCTGGACGAATGATAGTTAGAGGAATTTCTCCAATTAAATTTTTCACAAGCAGCTCCGCTTCAAATTTTGTTTCTTCATAATAGTTTTTGAATTCTTTTGGACGAATTAACTCCTTCTCAAGAATTACTCCTTCTCTTCTCCCTGCTACATAAGCAGTGCTAAAATACATATATCGTTTTAAATGAGGTAATGATTTGACAAAATCGTTTACATGGGAAGTCCCTAGCACATTGATTGTCCACGCCACATCTCGAGGAACTGCCAAATCATAGATTGCCGCTAAATGCCAAAAATAGCGAACTTCCTTTGCAATTCGATTGATTGTCTCTTCCTTTAAATTTAGTTTTGGTACTGTAATATCCCCTTCGATGATTTCAATCCTTCTTCCAGGATAAGTTTCTAAAATTTTTTCACGTTCTTTTTCCGCTTTCTTCATTTCCGTTCTTAACACAAGAACATACACGGAGTCCGTTATGTTTTTTTGGAACAATTCTCCAATCAATTGTCTCGTTATAAATCCAGGAAAACCTGTAAAAAAGTGAACTGCCATCGCCAATTCCTCCATCCCCCTTTTTCCTTTTATCAATTATTCTTGATAAAAATCCGTATTCCTTTCTTTCATATACTGTATTACAAATTTGTAATTGCATATGATACAATACCGTTTCTTACACTTCGTTAATAGTTAAAGCTGTCAGCATCATTGTCAATCTACATGCCAAAATCGAAAAGAATAATGTAGAAAGATTGCAAAAAAGAAAAAGAGCGAAAGGATAACTCCTCGCTCTCTTCCTACACGCTTATTATTCGTAAACTTGTATTCTTGCATTACTTATACAACTAAACAACTTAAAGCAAACTATATAATTGAATATGCTCGTTTTTCTCTGAAAACCAACGCATTGCAAATTCATTTTCAAATAAAAAGACAAGATTGTCGAAACGGTCTTTTACGAGCATAGAACGGGATGAAGACATTGATTCTTTTACCTCATTTTCATTTTTAATCCAACGGGCAATTTTAGATCCGATTGGTTGCATTACGACTTCCACATTATATTCATGCTTCATTCGATGTTCAAATACTTCGAACTGCAATTGACCAACCGCACCAAGCATAATCTCTTCCGTGTGTAACGTTTTATAATATTGAATGGCTCCTTCTTGTACAAGTTGAAGAATTCCTTTATGGAACTGTTTGGATTTCATTACGTTTTTTGCACTTACTTTGACAAACAATTCCGGTGTAAATTGTGGGAGTTTTTCAAATTGGAATATTTTCTTTCCACCAACAATCGTATCACCAATTTGATATGTTCCCGTATCATATAGACCAATGATATCTCCCGCTACCGCTTCGTCAACCGTTTCACGAGTTTCAGCTAAAAATTGTGTGGATTGGGTCACTTTAAACGTTTTGCCTGTACGAGCTAAAGTAACATTCATTCCTCGTTCAAACTTCCCAGATACAATGCGAACAAAGGCAATCCGATCTCGATGGGCTGGATTCATATTTGCTTGAATTTTAAACACAAATCCGGAAAGTTCTTCATGTGAAACTGGATCAATCAATTGTTCATCTTCAGTTAATCTAGGTTGTGGAGATGGTGCAAACTGTAAATAGGTTTCTAAAAAAGTTTGCACGCCAAAGTTTGTTAATGCAGAACCGAAAAAGACAGGTGTTAATTCACCGCGGCGAATTTCTTCTTCAGAAAATTCGTTACCTGCTTCATCTAATAATTGAATATCATCCATTGCTTGTGTATAATACGAAGTTTCCTTCATTGGATGATCAACAGCTAATTCTCCATTTTCATCTAATGGTAAAAAACGATCCTTCTCATCTACTCTGAATTGCTCAATGCGTCGATGGAAGCGGTCGTAAATACCGAGGAACTCTTTCCCCATACCAATTGGCCAGTTCATTGGATAGGCTTGGATTTCAAGCACTTCTTCAATTTCTTGAATTAATTCTAGCGGCTCTTTTCCTTGGCGATCCAATTTATTAATGAATGTAAAAATTGGAATTCCACGCATGCGACAAACTTTGAATAATTTAATTGTTTGTGCTTCAATCCCTTTTGCTGCATCGATGACCATGACAGCACTATCCACTGCCATTAATGTACGATACGTATCCTCTGAAAAATCTTGGTGTCCAGGAGTATCTAAAATATTTACTCGATAACCGTTATAATCAAATTGCAGCACGGAAGATGTTACGGAAATCCCCCGTTGTTTTTCAATTTCCATCCAGTCACTCGTTGCAAATTTTCCAGTTTTTTTCCCTTTTACTGTTCCAGCAGCTCGAATGGCCCCACCAAATAGCAATAATTTTTCAGTCATCGTCGTCTTCCCTGCATCCGGGTGGGAAATGATGGCAAATGTACGACGAGATAAAATTTCTTGTTCTAATTTTGTAGTCATTTTCTACGTCTCCTTTTTCTACGTAAACAATAATAAAAGAATTTCCCCTATTCCGACAACCATTTTCTGATTTTCATGAATAGCCTTCTATAAATTAACAACGAAATCTCTTACATAACAATACCTTTTCTTATCATCATAATTTTAGCCGTCCCTCAATTATTTGAGACGGCTATATTTTCATAATATTATTTTACGAATTTTAATTTCGCAGCTTCTAATGCAATATCAGCATCACTATGCGGGTACTTTTTATTGCCTATTATTTGATAGTCTTCATGACCCTTTCCAGCAAAAATGATAATATCTCCAGGATTAGCAACAGATACTGCATGGCGCACCGCTTCTGCCCGATCACCAATACAAGCATAATTCTCATGAAGCATTCCTTTCGCTAAATCCCCTGTAATACTATCATAATCTTCAAAACGTGGATCATCCGTTGTTAAAACAACATAATCAGCTTTGGATGCTTTTTCAGCCATTGTTGGACGTTTTGATTTATCTCGATTTCCACCAGTCCCCACAAGGAAGATGAGTTTATTTTCTGGCTTTTTAAAAGGCATTGCCGCTTCAATTGCTTTTTCAATCGCATCTGGCGTATGGGCATAATCAATAAAAATATGTAGTGGTAAATCTGTTTTAACCTTTTGCATGCGACCTCGAATCGGTACTAAATCTTCAATTTGCTCGATGATGATGTCAATCGGATACCCCCGAGCATATAAAACAGCTACAGCAGCTAAAACATTATAAACATTAAACTCCCCTAGTAATTGCATTGTAACAGGAAACTTTCCTTCTGGTGTAATCATGTCAAAGGAAGTGCTTTCATCATTATACTCGCAATTTTCAGCCCGGAAATGAGCATCATTTTTTAACCCATATGTCCAAATTGGAAACGGTGTCATAGTTGCATACTTTTTAGACCAAGGATCATCCGCATTTAATACAACTGTTTTATTTTTTGTCAAATCTTGTCCTAATTGTGAAAATAATAGCCCTTTTGCGTAACCATACTCCTCCATTGTTCCATGGAAATCTAAATGGTCATGGGTTAAATTTGTAAATACAGCCACATCAAAATCCACACCCGCAAGTCTTCCTAATGATAGTCCGTGAGATGAAACTTCCATGACCATCGTGTGGCAACCTTCCATCTTCGCACGGAATATCATTTGTTGAGTGTTTAAAGCATCGCTTGTTGTATTTGCTGTTTCATACAGAACACCATTCAAATTAAAGCCAATAGTTCCCGATAAAGCAGATTTTTCTCCTATACCCACGTACATTTGATGAATGATGTTTGAAACGCTTGTTTTTCCATTTGTTCCAGTGACACCAATCATCGTTAAATCTTTTGAAGGATAATCAAAAAATTTAGCGGCAATGAGTCCTAATGTCCTCTCCGTATCCGGTACAATTACTTGCGCCACATTCCCTTCTAATTGCAACGGTCGTTCTGCAATCACAACCGTCGCACCTTGATTCACTGCATCTTGAGCAAAATCATGACCGTCTACCGTGTAACCTTTAATACAAATAAATAAACTTTTTGGTTGCACACTTCTTGAATCGTTGGAAATATCCTTAATAGTATTTGGCAATTGTCCAATTACTTGTTTTAGTGGTATGACGCTCAATAATTCTTCTGTAATCATTTTTCTTCCTCCGTATATCCAATGGTAAGTTACGATATAAACTCACTTTTCTATGTAGCAACGGTGTATATTGTTATTAATAAACATTTTCTTTAATGATAATAATCATATCAAAAATAGATAATATTCGACAAAAATAATTTTTGAAATATGAATTTTTTAGAATTATGTCGAATTTTGACGACATAAGCCGATTTTTTTCAAAATAAATACGCTATGAAATAATTTTTCTTTTTACCACAATTGAATAATTCAATTTATTTCAGGATTTTTCGAACTAATTTCACTTTTTGTTTATATGGTGGAAATAATAAGTTATTAGCAAATTTAGATGAACGCTTCAAAATCGATTTTGCATGGGTAAACGTTTCAAAACTCGCTTTTCCATGGTAACTGTTCATTCCAGAAGTGCCTACGCCTCCGAAAGGTAAATAGATATTGCCTACGTGAGTCACCGTATCGTTTATACAACCTCCACCAAAAGGTAACTCTTGTAAAAAATTATCAATTTGTTTTTCGTCTTCTGAAAAGAAATAAGCTGCTAACGGTTTTGGAAGTTTTCGAATTTGCTCAATTACTCTTGATAAATCGTCGTACTTCAATACAGGCAATAACGGTCCAAATATTTCATCTTCCATAACAGGACTTTGCCAACTTATATTTTCAATGATGGTAGGCTCGATATATAAATCCTTTCTGTCCGTTCTTCCGCCAAAAGTGACATTGTGCTTTTCCGATTGTAAAAGTTTTGCAAGTCGATCAAAGTGTCGTTCATTGACGATTCGTCCGTAATCTTTACTTAATTGAGGATTCTTTCCATAAAAACTAACAATTGCTTGCTTTAGTTTTTTCATAAATTTTTCATAAATCGAAGAATGGACTAGAAGATAATCAGGTGCGACGCAAGTTTGTCCAACATTGTTAAATTTGCCCCATGTAATTCGTTTTGCTGCAACATCAAGATTTGCACTTTTATCTACTATTGTAGGGCTTTTTCCACCTAACTCAAGAGTAATTGGTGTAAGCCGTTCAGCCGCAGCACGCATGACAATTTTTCCGACCGAGACGCTGCCTGTAAAGAAAATATAATCAAAAGGAGCATGAATCAATGCATTTACTTCTTCCTTCTCTCCTTCAACAACTCGTATATACCGCGAATCAAAGGTTTCTTCAATAATTTTTTTAATGATTTGAGCAGTATGAATAGCAGACTCAGAAGGTTTTACAATGGCAGTATTTCCACCAATGATAGCTCCAATTAACGGCTCCATCACTAATTGGAACGGATAGTTGAAAGGACCAATAATCAATACAACACCATATGGTTCTCGAATAATCATGCTCTTTGCCGGTTGAAAGTGGAATGGCGTTTTCACTTCCACAGGTTTTGCCCACTCATCGATAGACTTGATCATATGTTGAATGCTGTGCAACACGAAACCAACTTCATTAGAATAAGCTTCGAATTCGCTTTTTCTTAAATCCAAATTTAATGCTTTTAATATTTCACTTTCATACTTTTTGATTGTATTTCTCAAGTTTAGTAATTGTTTTTTTCGATATTCTATATCCCTTGTTTGCCCCGAATAAAAAAAATCCTTTTGTTCTCGAATCATTACTTCCACATCATATATATCAAATTTCATTATTTCCTCCCGAATACATAAATTAATTTTTTCAGTCCATACTAACTACAGTAATATTACTACAACTTATTGAAGAACTCCTTTTAAAAATTAGCTATGGAGGTTCTTTAACAAGAATTTTTGAAGAGGGGGCAATGATGTATGATTTCGACTGAATATTGGTGGGAAGAAATTTTTTCTGGACCCTTGGCTATCGGAATAAATGAAGAAAAAATTCATCAATTAGAGGACGAATCGTTTTTATACTTTAAAGAACAATTACCACAAGAGGAAAATAATTATACTGGTGAGGAAACAGAAAATTAAACATTTAAATAAATAAGAACAGGCTGGGCATGTCTCACCCCAGCCTTTATTATGGTTCATCATCGACCGGCAACATTTCTCCTTCAGGTCCTAATTCCATTGGAGGAACATCTTGAAATGTTTCCCCTTCTTCCTCTAAATCTCGCATTTTATGTGCAATACGGCTCGCAGCACATGCGGAAATACTAGCCACTAAATCATCTAAAAATGTATGGACTCCTTTGCCAGCTTTTGTGTCTAACTTTTTAATAATACCGATTTTATTTTTATCTAAATGACCATAAGTCGTTAATGCAATACTTCCGTATGTCAAAACAGAACCTAAAGCAATCGTTTCATCGACACCAAACAAACCCTCATCATTTTCAACAAGCGCTTGAAGTGGTTCTGAAAGCATCTTTTTTTCTGCTAATTCATCTAGTTCTATGCCGACAAGTATTGCATGTTGAACTTCCCGCTTCATAATAACGCGCTCAACGGAATTAATGCAATGTTCTAAAGTTAAGCCATGATTATATGGTGACTGCATTTCATACACAATTTCAGCTATATCTTCAATTGTTACGCCTCTTCTTTGTAATGCTTCCTTAGCTGCTTTCGTCACGTAATTCGAATGTACTCGACTTTGTTTCTCTTGCATTTGTGAATCCTCACTTTATTTGAATTTTCCTTTATAATGCTTATTTTAAATATTCTCTTATTTCATAATACACGATATTTTCGAATTATGATACAATTATGAACAACTGTTTTAAGGAGGATAAAAGGTGGAAAAAGGATCTATTCAAGAAATACCATTTTATAGTAATGCATTAGATGAACACTTTGAGTTGCTTGTATATACTCCTGGAAATTATACCCCTCTCTATAAATATAACATTTTAATTGCATCAGATGGAAAAGATTACTTCCAATTAGGTGGAATTTCTCGTATTGCTGATGAATTAATGGACAATTATGAAATCGAAAACTTAATTATCGTCGGAGTGCCTTACAAAAATGCACAAGATCGTAAGAGAAAATACATACCGACAGGAGATCAACATGCTGCTTATTTGAAATTTTTAGCACATGAGCTAGTACCATTCATTGATAATGAATTTTCAACAACAGCGCTTGGTGCTAGTCGAGGGTTAATTGGAGATTCCATGGCAGCAACTGTATCTCTTCTTGCCGCAATCAAATATCCACATACTTTTGGCAAAGTTATTTTACAATCACCTTATGTAGATGAATGGGTATTAAAAGCAGTTGAGGAAGCACCAACTCATAATACGTTGTCAATTTATCATGTTATAGGAAAACAAGAAAAGGAAGTTGTAACACTTGATAAAGAAGTGAAGGATTTCCTAACACCTAATCGGGAATTAAATAAATTGTTACACTCTAAAAATTATCTCAATATATTCTACGATGAGTTTGATGGCAACCATACATGGAAATACTGGAAACCAGATTTAAGAAGAGCACTTTGCAAAACTTTTGGAATATAAAATAATGTATTCTCCGGGCATTATTTGCTATACTTAAGTAAAATTTGCATTTTAGGGAGGAAAGCGGATGAAGTTAAGTGTTGTGGCATTTCCATCAAAAAAACTGCAAGATTTGGCGAATACTTATCGCAAACGATATGATTCCCATTATTCAAAAATTACCCCTTATATTACGTTAAAAGAAGCCTTTGAAGTGGATGAATCACAAATTGAAAGTGTTTCAAATACAATCAAATCCATTACAAATAAATATGGTCCGCTAAAAATACACGCATCGAAGGTCAGCTCGTTCTTTCCAACAACGAACGTCATTTACTTTAAAATTGAGCTAACGGATCAATTGCAAAACATTCACGATGATTTATATAAAGAAATCAACATTGGTGAACCAAAACATGTGTTTATCCCACACATTACAATCGGTCGTGATTTAACGGAGACAGAACATGACGATATTTATCCTCAATTGCGTATGATTGGTATTGATGAAAAGGAAGAAATTGACCGCATACACCTAATTTATCAATTGGAAGATGGGTCTTGGACAACGTACGAAACATATAAATTAACTGGAGAATTATAATCAAATTCATTGACACTTAAAAGCAGCTTAGCTTAACAATGGGCGAGTTTTTTAATTCGCTCATTTTCTTTTCTCAAAATAACTGCATGAAATGTAAGAGCCTTCTGAAAAGCCTTTTGAGATCTCGCCTTTTCAATGAGGAAACTTGTTTCAAATACCACAGAAACAAAGATAGATAATCATAAGAAGTGAGGGTGTCTGGAAAGTCGAAAACTTTCTAGACACCCTCTATCAACATTACCCTAACATTCTTTGAATGCTACTTAAGTCTAATGATTCTCCATTATTTATAATTGAATTCACAATTTGATCTTCTAATTCCTTAGAAATCGGCTTATTTGCTAACTGACTAACTCGGCGAACAATTTTACGCACTTGCTTTTCATTTGTAAAATCCGCATGTTGTATCGCATTTGCTAGTGCAAATATTTCTTCCATGCTTACGCCAGTCTTTTTTTCAATTTGTTTAAAAAAATGATTCATGCTTCCCCTCCTTACCACTTACATGCTCCTACAATTATTAATAAAATGAATAATACAACGAGTAGTACAAACATGTTACCGTTGTATTTACATTTACCTCTATAATATGCAGGACTTACATATGAGGGTGCACAATAGTCATAGGCTGGCATAATTTGTTGATATTGTTGTTGGCATCCACATTTATTCCACATAAAAAATCCCCTCCTTTCTATACAGTCGTAGTGTATGCATAGCTACAACGTTAAGGAGGGGTAATCGTCTAGTTGACTTTTCCTTTCGGCTTAAAAATTAACGCTGCAATAAACCCGAAAACAATGGCAGAACTAATACCTGAACTTGTTACTTCAAACATTCCAGTTAATACGCCTACCCAGCCATGTTTTTCGGCTTCTGCAATTGCTCCTTGGGTTAATGAATGTCCAAAAGATGTAATGGGTATTGTCGCTCCAGCACCCGCTAAGTCGATTAAAGGTTGATACCATCCTAATCCAGAAATAATTGAACCCGCAACAACTAGAATAGATAAAGTTTTTCCTGGTGTCATTTTTCCGACATCCATTAATAACTGACCTATAGCACAAATCAATCCACCTACAATAAATGCAAGTAAAAAGTCAATGAATATCATATTTATGCCCTCACTCCATCGTCACTTCGATTGCATGGGCAGTACAAGGAATTGTCTCCCCTTGTTGGAAAGTTAGTGGGGAGAGAAGAGAACCTGTCGCTACAAGTAATACTCGTTTATAACGCCCATCTTTTAATTGCTGAAGTATATAACTGAAATATACTGAAGCAGAACATCCAGCTCCACTTGCCCCAGCTAAAAAGGATTTATCTTCTCCGTAAAATTCTGCCCCGGCATCGCGGAAAATATTTAATTCTTCCTGGGTTGCACCTGTTTCAGCAAACATTCTTTTTAATATTTCTAATCCGATTTTCCCTAAATCTCCTGTCATGATGACATCATAGTCTTTTATTGTTTGTTTTCGCTTTTCTAGATGTTTGGTAATGGTGTCATATGCAGCAGGCGCCATTGCAGCTCCCATATGAAATGGATTCGTTTGTCCATAATCTACAACTTTTCCAACAGTCGCAGCTACAATTGAAGGGTTTTTCGGATTATGTTTCCCAATTAAAGTAAAGCCTGCTGCCGTTACAGTCCATTGGGCAGTCGCTGGTTTTTGAGCACCGTAATAAATAGGATAGCGGAATTGTCTTTCAGTTGAATTATGTTGGCTGGAAGCACCTGCAATAGCGTATTTTGATGCTCCTAATTCTGTCAGCAAACAAGCAATAATGACAGATGAAACCGATGTTGCACATGCTGAAAATAAACCTATAAAAGATGCAGCGATTTCTTTTGCTGCAAAATTCGTTGGCGTCATTTGATTCACCAAATCACCCGCTAAAAAGAAATCGATATCCAAGTTATTTAAATTCGCTTTTTTTAATAAAATTTGACATGCTTCTTCAATCATTTTTGCATTACCTTGCTCGTTTGTGGTTTGATGCCATCGTTCATCTTCAACAACAGAATCGAAATAAGAATAAAAAACACTCTTTCTTTCCAAAGGCCCTGCGACAGCTGCGCTTGCGATGATAGACGGTTTGCTCTGAAATATGATTACCATTCGATAACACCCATTGTTACAAGAATTAATTTAATGAGGGAGACAACAAAAGCTGAAGAAACGCCAAATAATATAACCGAACCAGCTAATTTAAACATATTGCCTCCCACTCCAAGCACAAATCCTTCTGTTCGGTGTTCAATTGCTGCTGAGATGACTGCGTTCCCAAATCCTGAAACTGGAACAGCACTTCCTGCTCCTGCAAATTGACCGATTTTTTTATATAAGCCAAAACCAGTCAATAACATGGAAATGAAAATAATTGTCGCAGCTGTCGGGTTCCCAACCGTTTTTTCTGTAAAATCAAAAAAGATAATGTAAAAGTAGGTAATAGCATGTCCAATGGTACATATAAGGCCGCCAACTAAAAATGCTTTTAACACGTTTTTCACATAGGGCGTTGGAGGGGTAATTTCCTGCTCAATCTTGTCAAATTGTTCCTGATTCATTACGTTTCCTCCTTTTTCAATTTTTTTAGCTTTTCCAATTTCTCCTTCACCTTTTCGCTGTCTTCTTCTTTCAAAAGTTTTTGCGCTTCCCAATAAAGTTTGTAATCCGAGGAAACAGTGATGTCGTATTCAGGCAAGATCTCTTCCAGCTTCTTTTTTAAATTTTTTTCAATTTTTGTTTTTTTATAATCCAACCAAGGTTTTGCTTGAACAGCTACCAACAATTGGTCTTCCACAAAAATGGCTCTTCCGCTGTTTATTTCATCTTCATTTTTAATAATTGCAGCAACTTCTTTCACTTCTTCACCATTTGCATTATTTACTTCAAGTGTTTTTTCATCATTGCATCCCACTAATAAAATCGAAAGAAAAATAGGAAGTACCAATTTTTTCAAGTTCCATCCCCCTTTTTAATGTCATTATGCGTTTTCATAAAAAAAACTATTCAAGATAAATGACTTAAATGAAACGCGCCTATAGACAATCGCCCTTATTTCAATCGCACTTTTACATATTGTAGATTGAACAAAATTAAGTGAGGTGACATGATAATGGGTTGTGGAAGAAAACATTTTGAGAGTTCATCTCATCATGGTCGTCGTCATGAAGGATGCATTTGTGAAGTAGTAGAAACAATATTAGAACTTCAAAATCATGTAGTGGAAGATGATGATGATACTTGTGGAACAAGTTGCTTCTTAGAACCTCTTGGGGGAATTAACAATAAAAATCGTCGCAACCATGCAGATACTCGGGTATTTATGTTACTAACAGAAGATGGTTCTCCATTTAAAGTAATGTTCTGCGATAAAGAATATGGTTGGTACAAAACGCCATTCTTCAGAGTGGAAGATATGTTCGGTGATTGCTGTGCTACACTTAGAGCAATTGCTCCAACAAGCGAAGCATATGAACCAATATCAGCAGTAGATGGAGAGACATTAGATGCTGGAGCAATGATGGATTGCTACCACTTCAAGAAAACAGATACTTGCGTAACAGTTGATCTATCACGTTTTGCTGGAATTCAATGCATTGCTGACGTAAATTTACACATTAACAAGTAAGGAATAACATCCACCAAGAGGAAGGGGCAGCTTGCTCCTTCTTTTTATTTACTTTTATTGATTTACTCTTGAAAATCTTCTTGAATCTCTTATAGGTATTAATTGAGCTGAATTCTAGTGATAATCCAGTACAAGAAAATCGTCTTAAAATGCAATTGAAACTGCTGAAGCTAGACAATTGTCACGAAATAAAATGAGTTGCATATTTTATGAAAAAAAGGATGTGCATCAGTGGAAGAACCATTACTATTTATTCAAACCCCTCCTTTTTATTACATCGAAGTTGATGAAGACACGGAAGAAGCGTCTCTTGAAGAAAGTACTTCTGTTTATGAAATTACGCGTAGAGAGCGAATTAAAAATTCCGTTATTGCAAGGCAATTGCATTATTTTTCACAACCCATCAACCGTAAAAATCGTCATTTAATTTTCCATTTAAACAATGGTGAAAAAATTACAGGAATCATTGAAGGGTTAGATGGCATTTTGATTAAAATCCGTACACAAGACGACTTGAAAACCATTAATGCCAACGATATCGAAACAATTACCGTATCATCCAAAAAAGCATTTAAATAATTTTGTTGTAGGCAATTTGCCTTCTATAATTTTCAATATTTAGTTTCGTCCACTCCCCCGATAATTTTTCATTATAAAAAGAAAAAATCTGCTCTTCCATTTAAAAGCAGATTTTTTCTTTCCATTTTTTTATGAAAGTTTACAACTGTCCTAACAATAACGTTGCCAATCCTAAATAAATTAAAATACTTGTAATATCATTTAAAGTCGTAATAAACGGCCCTGATGCGACTGCTGGGTCGATGCCTAATTTATGAATCAACAACGGAATAAAGGAGCCAGCAATCGTTGCTACAAAAATCGAACAACAGATGGCTGTCCCAACAAGCAACCCGATTAATAAGGATTGCTTCCAAACAAACACAACTCCTACTACAATCAAACCACAAACAATCCCTGTGATTAATCCGGTACCCATTTCACGAAAAATCATTTTTAGTTTGCTTTTTTCATCAATTTCTCCCGTTGCAATTCCTCGAACAACGACAGCTAGAGCTTGCGTACCACTATTTCCGCTAGTTCCAGAAATGAGAGGAATAAATAAAGCTAGCAACGCAACTTTTTCAAGTGTCTCTTCAAACTGGCCCATTAATGTCGCTGTAATCATTCCTAAAAATAGCAACATTACTAGCCAAGGTAATCGTTGTTTTGCAGCTTTGAATGGACTTGAAGCAATATCATCAATATCGGAAATACCGGCTAATTTTGAATAGTCGTCGCTCGCTTCTTCATCAATGACATCAATAATATCGTCTACAGTAATAATCCCTTGCAATACGAGATTGTCATCAACAACAGGAAAAGCAAGGAAATTGTAATCTTTAAAGATTTGGGCAATTTTTTCTTGATCATCTGTGACCTTTGCATAAACAACCCGATCACTCATGATATCTCGAATAAATGCATCTTCATCTGCAACAATTAAGTCTCTTAGCGATAAAACTCCTGTTAAACGATGAGATTCATCGACAACGAACACATAATAAATTGTTTCTGCATCAGGTGCCTCTTGACGAAGCACATTCATCGCCGAACGTACCGTTGAATTTTCTTGAATTGATACATATTCCGTCGTCATGATGGAACCGGCTGTATATTCTTCATACCCCAGCAACTCTGTAATTTCTTCTTTCGTTTCTTCATCCATCAATTCAAGAAAACTATTTCGATCATCTTGATCTAATTCATTTAATACATCCACCACATCATCGGTATACATGTAAGACAACATTTTTGCCGCATATGTGGGGTCCATTTCTTTAATAAAGTGTTCAACTTCTTCATCGTCCAATTCAATGGCTTCATAAATTTCCGCCATTTCTTCGGGAGACAAAAAATGATACATTGTCCTACGTATGTCTGGTCCAACCTTAACATAAAATTTCGCCCGCTCATACGCATGAAGTGATAAAAAATGCTTCCGGAATTCATCAATATTTTCTTCAATTAAATTTTGGAACAGCTGCTCCTCATCATAAGAAACATCCCGTTTTTCATCTTTTTCTTCGATCATTTTGTCTCCCTCCTCTCAACCTAAATGATAGGTTGCATTTTTAATCTCGACAATAAAATTTTTATGAATATTTTTGTGTATTTACAGAAAAAAAGATGCTCGAATAACTCGAACATCTAATTATGGATTATTTTTTTCATGGATTCAACTAGTTCACTAGAAAAAATAATTTTTTTCTTCAATAACGGATGAATCATTTCCAAGTATACGCAATGAAGGGCTTGACGATTTAATATATGTTTACTTCCTCCATATAATTCGTCGCCTACAAGCGGATGCCCGATATGCGACATATGAACACGAATTTGATGGGTTCTTCCAGTATGTAATCGTAGACGAACATGTGAAAGCGGCTCATTTTGATAAATGAAACGTTTTAATACTTTCACATCGGTATGTGCATATTGTCCATCTTCTCTTACTTCCCGTTCGATTATACTTGAATCTTTCCTGCCTATTGGGAGAATAATGGAAAGATCCTTTGAAACATGTCCATGTACAATGGCTTCATATTCTTTTATGATTTGACCCTTTTGCAATTGCATACTCATTAAGTGATGAATATGCCGATGTTTTGCAATACAAACAAGCCCTGTAGTATAACGATCTATTCTAGTCACAACATGGACGGTGGAATCAATTCCTTGTTCCAAAAAATATCCATAAACAAAATTAGCGATACTTCCCGTCGGATGTTCCCTTGAAGGAATGGTATTAATAAAAGGCGGTTTATCAATAATTAACAATGCATCATCTTCATAAACAATATTTAATTCTCCATACTCTGGTTTTAGATGCTCGCTCGCCTGTTCTTCAGGGAAAATGATTGTAATTTCATCCCCTTTCGAAAGGATGTGGCGAACATTTTGTTCTTCACCGTTCACTAAAATTTTACCACCGCGAAATTTGATTGCCGTTAATGCCCTGCTCGAAATATCTTGTTTTAAAATCGCTTCTCTTAATAATTGTCCATCTTCCATTGCTTGAAACTGCAGTTTAAATGGCATTTGAATCACTCACTTGCAATAAAGGAATCATGAACCCTTTCCCAAAATGGAAACGGACGGAATCTTGCAAATCGCACTTTCTCTTTTGCCACTTTGAAAATGACATAATCCAATTCATTGTGGTCCAATTGCAGATGGTCAATTGTCATTGTGAACGTTTGGTTTTTGACCGGTTTTAATTTACATGTATGATGGGCTGGTAACACTAGGGAGGATCCGATTGTACGGAAAACGCGGTTATTGATTGATGCCATTTCCGTCACTTGAATCGCTTGCAATGTAGGATGAATGATAGCACCGCCTAATGCTTTATTATACGCTGTACTTCCTGATGGGGTTGAAATACATAAGCCATCACCGCGGAAACGTTCAAAATGGCGATCATTTAGAAACACATCCATCACTAACGTTACATTGGGCGATTTAATCGTTGCCTCATTGAGTGCAAGATAAGTACTGATTTCTGTATGATTGCACACATTTACTTCCAATAATGGATATTCAACGACCTTATATTGATTTTTCGCAATACATAATACTAACTTTTCCAATTCAGAAGGTTTCCAATCTGCGTAAAATCCTAAATGCCCAGTATGAATCCCTACAAAAGCCACTTTATCCAATCTTTTCACATGGTTGTGGAAAGCATGCAAAAGAGTACCATCTCCGCCAATGGAAATGACAATATCCGGTTCTACTTCATCCAATATTAATCCGAAATCCTGTAAGTAATTTTTTGCAAGTTCCTTCAATTCATTTGATTGAGAATCATTGCGTGATTGAATAGAAAACTTCAAATTATTCACGCTCCTTTTCCTCTCGGATCTTTGGATTTTGAGCTTCCTTATTTTCACTAAAATACGCCTGTGCTTCTTGTATTTCATAACGGATTGATGACATTTCTTCATCTAGTTGGAATGCTGCCTCAGCCGCACGTTTTAGGCGTAATTTAATTTCTTCAGGAAAATCGCCCTTATATTTATAATTTAAAGAATGTTCGATTGAAGCCCAAAAATTCATGGCTAACGTACGTATTTGTATTTCTACTAATACCGTCTTTTTCCCACTGACCGTTTCCACTGGATACTCTGCAATCATATGATATGAACGATAACCACTTGGTTTTTTATGAGTAATATAATCTTTTTCTTCAATTACTCTCAGGTCATCCCGCTGGCGAATTAAATTAACAACCGTTGTGATATCATCTACAAATTGACACATAATGCGAATACCAGCGATGTCTTGCAACTCCCTTGCTAATTGTTCTGAAGGTTCAAAGGGAATTCCTTTTTCAAAACTTTTATCATATATACTTGCTAATGGTTTCACTCGACCAGTAACAAATTCAATGGGTGAAGTTGTGCCTTCTGCAGAAAACTGAGATCTCATCCCTCTAAATTTCACTTTTAGTTCATCGACTGCTTGTTTATAAGGTCCTAGGAAGCGTTCCCATTGCCCCATAAAAATCCCCCCAATACGCTACAAAAACTCAATCAATTATTGTGCTTCTAATATTTCACGAAAAGTTTCTTCTACTGCTTGTACAAATTCATCACCGTAATTGCCATTTCCTTCAATGTTATATATGAGCATTTCTAATTCATTCGAAAAATTATGTAATAGTATGGATTCATTATCTAAAATTAATATCGGATCTTTCTTCTTTTTTATCATTTCTACTAATGCATGCCACACTTTTTTAGGAAATTGTAAATAACTATATTCGTTGTCTTCTTCAACGACATAAATAAAAGCAAGCTCGTCAGAATCCGTTAACACTTGTCCTGCTGGCTGAATTTGTATTTTGGAGTGATTTTTGTTTAAACTAAAATAAAGTTCATCATTTTCAAAACGATAATCATCAACGACATAAACGTTGCGCATTTATAACAATCCCTTCCTACCATTTCTCCTCATATTTTAACATAGCAGGAACTATTTTCGATAAAAAGGTTCAATAAAATGCATAAATGAAAGGGATAAAGTCATGAGTCAACAGTATGAAATTGAATTTAAAAACATGTTAACAAAAGAACAATATGAACAATTATTAACAGAGTTCAACATTCAAAAACATCAAATCGTTCGACAAGTTAATCACTATTTTGATACAGAAAATTGGCACTTGAGGAAATTTTCCAGTGCCCTACGCATTCGAGAACAAAAAGGAAAATATTTTTGTACTTTAAAAGAGAAAACGGCAAAACATATTCATCTTGAAACAACGGACATTTTAACACAACAACAAAGGGATGATATGCTTTCTGGCAAGGGATTTTGGGCACCTTCTGTCAAGGAAAGATTACTGCGATTGCAAGTGCCTATTGAAGATTTACGCCCCTTTGGAACATTGACAACAGATCGGGCTGAGGTGCCATATGAGGGTGGAATTCTTGTTTTTGACCATTCCTTCTATTTGCACTGCGATGATTATGAGGTAGAATATGAAACAAATAACCCAACAGTAGGGGAGAAACGGTTTTTATCTTTTTTACAAGAACGAAATATCGATATACAAATAGCTGACAAAAAAATCGCCCGATTTATGATAGCTGTCCAAGAGAAAGGAGTACAGTAAATGGATGTAACAATGTTGAAAACCATATTAGAAATTGACGCATTGCGTTCCCTAAATAGCTCTTCTATCAATGCAACGACTGAGGAAGGTTTATTTGCAGAAATGCTAGAAGAAATATTGGCTACTACCCAAAATAGCGATAATCCAGAAAAAGCCCTACTTGAAGCGATTGAAAACTTTTCTTATAAAAACGGACTAAATGATGAAGCAAAAGATTATATTTCAAAATTCATATTATCTAGCCCAAATCCGTACATAACAACATCCTATTCTCAATCTAACGCTTCCGAATCAGAAACAAATATCGATTCAGCAACGCACGGAGATTATCGTGAAATTATTCAAAGAGCATCTGCCAAATACGGTATTCCTGAAAAATTAATTATGGCAGTTATAAAACAAGAATCGAATTTTAATCCAAATGCAGTAAGCTCAGCTGGGGCTACCGGGCTTATGCAATTGATGCCAGGTACCGCAAAATATTTAGGTGTAACGAATTCGAAAGACCCTGAACAAAACATCATGGGTGGTACAAAATATTTGCGTCAAATGCTCAATCAATTTGATAATGACTTGGAACTGGCTTTAGCTGCATATAATGCAGGACCTGGTAATGTAAAAAAATATGGAGGAATTCCTCCATTTAAAGAAACTCAAAACTATGTTAAGAAAGTGTTAAATTATTATCGAACGATGTAGTTGGATAATTTCTATATTTCCCCTCAATTATCAACACTTGCTGAAAGCGATTTGTTTGAGAAAACGGTGAGTCGTTGATAGAATGAAATATAACTAATCAAGGTCGATCACAATTCGTACATGCGGGAAAAGTGTATAAAAGGAGTTTACACCTATGAATCGAAAGTATATGGTTCCTTATGAGGAAATTGGTGCTGAAAAGTTAGAAAAGCTTATTCATGCATTTTATAAACGAGTTGATGTCCATCCATTACTCCGTCCATTGTTTCCAGAAGATTTAAAAGAAACAATTCGCAAACAAATACAATTCCAAACGCAATATTTAGGTGGTCCGAATTTATATACTCAAGAACATGGTCATCCGATGATGAGAGCAAGACATATGCGCTTTAAAATCACTCCAGACCATGCTCAAGCTTGGCTGGAATGTATGAGTGAAGCGATGGATGAAGTAGGACTTGAAGGCCCATTTCGTGAACAATATTTCCAACGTCTTGTTTTAACAGCGCATCATATGATTAATACTCCGAGTGAGGATGAGGGGGGATTAGATTGAATAATATCCAGCTACTGTCAGAACCTGTCGCATCCACGAAGACGACAAAACCAATTGAACTTTATATTTTTATTGACCCGCTTTGTCCAAATGCCTTTAAATTACAGTCAATGTTAAAAAAGCTACAATTGGAATACGAGCATTATTTCACTTGGCGATACGTACTGAGCACAGAACTACAAACTTTAAACTGTGTTACTAGACGTATCAAAGGGTGCTTAACAGGTACTGATGTGGATATTACTCATCCTGCCTTACCCTCACTTGCCATTAAAGCAGCAGAATTACAAGGTAAAAAAGCAGCAAATCGTTATATTAGAAAATTGCAGGAACATGCATTGTTGGGAACTAAAAATGTTCATTCCTATTCAGCTTTAGTAGAAATTGCGAAGGAAGCAACATTAGACCAAGAGGAATTTATTAAAGATTTCGGATCAAAAGAAGCGGTGCGTGCTTTTCAATGTGATTTATATATCACTCGTGAAATGGAAGTTGATGAAGTGCCGAGCATTGTATTCTTTAATGAATGCATTGAAGATGAAGGTCTAAAAGTAAGTGGAATGTATTCCTATGAAATATACGTTCAAATATTGCAGGAAATGTTGGATGAAGAAATCGTCAGTAAACCGTTACCAACATTCGAAGAGTTATTCCAACGTTTTCAATACTTAACAACCGATGAAGTGGCAAGCATCTATTCGATATCCATGAGCGATGCGGAAAGAGAATTGAAAAAACGGATGTTACAACAAAAAATCGAACGTGTTTCAAATGATGCTGTTACATTATGGCGTTTAAAATCATCTTCTTTTTCACTCTAGTAATTGTGGATTAAATTTTTGATAATGATAGAATATCTAGATGCTTTTCTGAATGTAGACATGATATAGCATGTCTACGTTTTTTTTGTTTTTTTAACCAAAGCTATGTTGTTAAAAGAGAAAGATTTATTACAGGTCTTTTGGTGCGAATGTATCATTGATGAGAATAAAGTAAAAGAGGCATTTGCTGCAGCAAATGCCTCCTTACACAAAGGGGATGGGAGAAATGTTCACGTTCAAACAAAGGGGTGTATGTTTGATATGTGATTTATTTCACGTTTTTAATTTATCATGGAATAATAATTTGTGCAATAAAGTTTAATGGAATTTCACAAATTCGACATAATGTAAACACTTTCATGAAACTTGTAAAAATTATTGAAAAATTAGGAACAATCAAGATTGTAAAAGCTATATATGTACTTCAAAAAACGTTCACATTCTCTAAATAAAATCGTCAAAAAAAATTATACATTAAAAACTTTTATTTCAAGAAAAAAAAGCTTCAAAAGAGATTTTATTAACTCTTTTGAAGCTTTTTTACTAACTTTAATGTGTATTTTACCGTATGAGTTATACAGTAATTCACTATTTCAATAACAGTGATTCTAATTGATTGAGTTTTTCTTCAAATACTTTGCAAGCTTGAGCGATTGGTTCTCTTGATTCCATATCTACACCAGCTTTTCGCAATACTTCAATTGGGAAATCAGAACATCCCGCTTTTAAGAAGTTGTTAATATAGCGATCTACTGCAGGACGTCCTTCTTCTAAAATTTGACGGCTTAAAGCAACTGCTGCACTTTGCCCTGTTGCATATTGATATACATAGTAATTGTAATAGAAGTGTGGTATTCTCGCCCATTCCAAGCCAATTTCTTCATCTACCGTCATTTCATCACCGAAATATTGTTTATTTAAATCATAATAAATTTCTGTAAGATGTTCAGCAGTAAGCGCCTCACCATTTCGATCCATTTCATGAATCATATGTTCAAATTCAGCAAACATTGTTTGGCGATAAACCGTACTTCTGAAACTATCGAGCCAATGATTGAGTAAGTAAACTTTCACTTGTTTATCTTCCGTCGTTTTTAATAAATAATCGAATAAAAGCTCCTCGTTACATGTAGAAGCTACTTCCGCCACGAAAATGGAGTAATCCGCATAAGGATACGGTTGATTTTTCCGAGTATAGTAACTATGCATACTATGTCCAAATTCATGGGCTAACGTAAATAAATTATCAATATTATTTTGCCAGTTCATTAATACGTACGGATTCGTGCCGTATGTCCCTGAAGAATATGCTCCGCTTCGTTTTCCTTTATTCTCCATTACATCTACCCAGCGGCTATTTAATCCTTCTTGGACGATAGTTTGATATTCTTCCCCTAATGGAGCAAAGCTTTTCACCATAATATCTTTTGCTTTTTCATAAGGCATATCCATTTTCACTTTTTTCACAAGAGGTACGAATAAATCATACATGTGCAATTCATCCACATCGAGCACTTTTTTACGCAATGATACATAGCGGTGAAGTGCTGGTAAGTATTCGTGTATCGTTTCAATTAATTGATCATAGACCTTTTCAGGTATATGGTTGCCTGCTAATGCGCGATGACGAGCAGAATCGTAGTTCCGGATTCTTGCATAAACATTATGTGATTTTACGTTGCCTGCTAATGTGGAAGCAAAAGTATTAATATACTTGCCGTACGTATCATACATCGCTTTAAAAGCATTTTTTCTTACTTCACGATCTTCACTTTCTAAAAATGTGATGTAGTTTCCATGAGTCAGTTGTACTTCTTCGCCATCTTCATTCTTGATAGTTGGAAACTCTAAATCTGCATTATTCAAAGCGCTGAAAGTAGTACCCGGAGAGCTTGTCACTTCTGAAAATTGTGCTAATATAGCTTCTTTATCGGCCGATAATACATGTGGGCGCTGTAAATTTAATTCTTTAAACATTTGCTCATATAGACGCAACGGTTCGTATTCTTCTAAATATTGTTGTATTTGTTCTTCCGATAAAGTTAAAATTTCAGGAGTTAAGAAAGACCATGCCGCATTAATCTTTGCTCCTAGAGAACGTGCACGGCTTTCCATCCCTTGATATTTGCTTTTCGTCGTATCTTCATCGTGTTTCAAATGACTATATACGTATAAATTCCCGAAGCGCTCAGAAATTTTGTCGCTAAATTGCAATGTTTCATATAAACTTTTTGCGCTTTCTGTTGCTTTCCCTTTATACTTTTCTGCTTCTGAAATTAATTGCTCAATCTGTTTAAATTCTTCCTCCCATGCCTCGTCTGAAGGGAAAATTGTTGATAAATCCCAAGTCAATTCGACAGGCACTTCATCACGTGTTAATAATTTTTTTGCCATGTCAATGCCCCCGTAATGATAAATTTTTTTCACAATCATATTTTCTCAATATTTTCCTCTTGTTGCAAGAAATTGCCTATATAGCAATTCCTCTAATTGTTCTTCCTTCACTGTGCTCATCATATCTTCCACAGACAAATCTTTGAGAAGTTCTACATATCGATTAACAACTTGTATAGCCTCACTCGTACATGCCCGCTTTGACCATCGTAAAAAGTCAATTATTACTTTTTGATTGATTGCATGTACCTTAATTCCCAATAAATGAATAAAATACATTAGTTCAGTTTGCCATTCTATTGCACATACATGAAATGCTTCATTTCCGCAAATAGGAATCCCTAAAAATATTGGAAATTGATAAAGGTCTATTCGCAGCTCATAAACACTTCTCAAAAATAAATCATTTACACCTTTTCGGCTAAATAATACCCTTGATTTTAAAAATTGATTGATAAAATTATGGTATGCATTTAATACATTGGAAAATTCCTTTTCTGTAAAAGGCCTCGGTATATAAAATGGGAATTTTTGTTTTAATAGTGGGAGAGGACTAATTTTTGATAAATAACTAATTCCCTTTAAATGAATGAGGTTAGATATATACAAAAATTGCTTTGTATTTGGATTATATGTCATTAAATATTTTGCTTTCTTTTCGCTAGTAATAAATTGTTGGAGTTGATGGGGAAGGGTAATTTTTTGTAAGCCATTTTCTTTTATTTTTTGAACAGGAGTCAATGCAATCCAAATAGGTTGGATATTTTTTTGATTGTAACCGCTATTTCGCTCAAGAAATCGTTGATGCTTTATTGGACTACATTGGAATTCGATTGCATACTGATATCCATTTAAATTTATTAGCAGATCTGGTCGTTGATTTAGTTCAGCTATATAAGGCTCTAGCAATACGGGAATTTGAAGATATCGAAAAAGTTGAAACAGCTGTTCTTTTCCTTGGAGATGTTGTATTGTTTCACCTTCAGAAAAATAAGACTCGCAATGACTTATTGAAATGTGAGCAAAGTGAGGCATTTTAACGGTTCCAATTTTCAATTGGAGTTTTTCACCACATTGTGGGCAATAGAATTGTCTTTCTTCTCTAAGGCGTTTTAATGTTGTATGAGGAATTGTGGAATCAATCACAAATCGTTCTTGATTTTCTGTAATTGCTACAAGCACAAAACCCCCCCTTTTCACACCATTTTATGGTAGAATTTTAGGATTGACAAGAGCATACAAAAAGATATATTTTTCAAGGGGGAGATTAACTGAAATTCAAAATATTAACATAAAAAAAAGTGCCTACACCTAGGCACATTTAATTAAAGTAATGAACAATTGTTTCCAAGCAATCTTCTTCCATGATCGCTGTACCGTACTCTTTTAAACGATATATTGTCATTTTTGAACTTGTTAAATATTCATTTAAAATCGAGCGTATATTTTGACGAGTTGCACTATCATTCACACCAGCAAAATCGATGGCAATATAGTAATAATTTTCATATTTATATAAAGAAGTGTGCAAGCCGTACTCCACTAATCGATTTGCTACTGGAATAATTTCGTCGATATCCTTGAATTTATATAATGACATGTTCGCAATTCCTTCATGATTTAACACATCATCATCTTCGAAGGGATTGAACGGGTCTTTATGGTTAACTGTAGCTTCATGATGTTCATCAAAATTAGAGAACAGAGAGCTTGGATCTGAATCATTTACATTGGCACGTGTGACGATTACTTCTAAACCTTGTTCTGAAGCATTCACGTGTATCCAAATTGGGCCATCTAAATCGAAATATTCTTCTGTGTTAATTTCACCAATCATATCCCAAAATAACTCTTCGCCTTTTGCTCTGTTATACCATATTTCTTCACGGCTATAACCGCGATCCTCAATATCACGATATGTGATAAAGAGCTTTATTGTATTTTCATTTACGCGTTCGATGTCCATGAGACTTCAACTCCCTTCACAGTCATTGGTTGAAAAACCGAAAGCGTGTACTTAGTATGTTTGAATCGGAGTAAAATACACCCCAATTCTTTAGTGCCTTTCCCCTTTACTTCCTTTGGTATACAGAACAAAACGCTTAATGAATATTTATGTTTCATTCTATGATTCTATTGTATGATGAACTAATAGAAAATGAAAAGGAAAAACACCCTTCAAATAAAATTATTTGAATTATTCAAAATTGTAGATGACAATATCAATTAAATCAAGTATTAAGTGAAAAAAGGATGAATTTTCTTTATGAAGGAATTCATAATAAAAATGCAATAAAAAAAGCGTAAACAAGTCAAACAAACGTTGACTGAATTTACACTTTTTCACTACATTATATGATTAATTGACCATTTTTTGGGCTTCCATTAATTGATAAGCACGTACTTTTCGAGGTAAAAATCGACGGATTTCATCTTCATTGTAACCAACTTGCAGACGCTTCTCATCTAAAATAATTGGTCTTCGGAGTAATCCTGGATGCTCTTGGATTAATTCATATAATTTTTGTAAAGGTAAACTTTCCACATCAACGTTTAACTTTTGGAATACTTTAGAGCGTGTAGAAATAATTTCGTCAGTTCCATCCTCTGTCATTCGTAATATTTCTTTAATTTCACTAATTGTTAGCGGTTCTGAAAAAATATTTCGTTCTCTATATGGAATATCATGTTGCTCTAGCCAAGCTTTCGCTTTTCTACATGATGTACAACTAGGTGATGTAAATAATGTTACAATCATTGTTACACTTCCCTTCTATATATAAATCAAAGGCATCTATGCTTTATTATTTATTTAGAATTAATATCATTTTAAATTCTGTATCAATTATACAACATTCTTTTTCTTTTGAATATAGGATAATTGAAAAATTCACATATTCATATGATAAATTTAAAAAAACATTCGTGAATCTTAGCTTTTTTTCACAATTAACATAAAATTTCCTACTAAAGTTGTATTTTCTCCCCTCCTTTATCTTCCAATTCATTTTCTCAATTAGATAACGACAATCGAGAATTTCTATATTTATTAATAAAATTTCCTTACATTTTCCTACTACCATACTACCCAAATCTTTTTCATCTCATTCCAAAATGAAAAATTTTTCACGTTTGATTTTTCCTTTGAATTACTTTATAATTCACTCATAATTTACCGAATATATACATTGAACAACGATGACGAAGAGTAGTACATTTGATTTCTGCGTTTAGAGAGTCTGTGGTAGGTGAAAACAGATCGCAGAGCAAATGGAATGGACTTTCGAGTTGGCTTTACGAAAGTGAGTAGTAAAGCTCGTACACTTCACGTTACGAAGAATCGAGAGTGGCCGTTTAAGGCAAACTGGGTGGTACCGCGGATATACATCATTCGTCCCAATACAATTTGTATTGGTCGTTTGATGTTTTTTTATGGATAAAAATAGGAGGTAGTGTTAATGAAGACTATTTTTTCAGGAGTACAACCAACTGGAGTTATTACATTGGGGAACTATATCGGAGCATTTATGCAATTCCCTGCACTTCAAGATGAAGGAAATGCCATTTACTGTATAGTAGACCAACATGCCATTACCGTTCCACAAGATCCAAAAGAATTGCGACAAAACATTCGCACCCTTGCTGCTACATATCTTGCAACGGGCATTGATCCGAAAAAAGCAACGTTATTTATTCAATCGGAAGTACCTGCTCATACAAAAGCTGGCTGGATGTTACAATGTATTTCATCCATTGGTGAGCTCGAAAGAATGACTCAATTTAAAGATAAATCAGCAAAGGAAGGAAAAGAATTCGTTTCTGTTGGTCTATTAACTTATCCACCGTTAATGGCTGCTGATATCCTATTATATAATACGGATATCGTTCCTGTTGGAGAAGACCAAAAACAACATATTGAATTGACTCGTGATTTGGCAGAACGATTCAATAAACGATATGGTGAAGTATTTAAAATTCCAGAAATTCAATTACCAAAAGCAGGAGCTCGCATTAAGTCATTGCAAGACCCGACGAAAAAAATGAGCAAGTCCGACCCAAATACAAAAGCGACAATTCGCTTATTAGATACACCTAAAGAAATCATGAAAAAAATTAAATCAGCCGTTACAGATTCAGATGGTGTTGTCGCTTTCGACGAAGAAAAGAAACCAGGTATCTCCAACTTACTTACAATTGAAGCAGCAGTAACAAATAAATCCATTGATGAGGTTGTAAAAAAATACGAAGGCCTTGGATACGGTGCCTTTAAAGAAGGAATTGCTACTTGCTTAATTGAACATTTAACGCCCATTCAAGAACGATTCAACGAACTTATCGATTCAGAAGAATTAGATAAAATCTTAGATGAAGGTGCAGAAAAAGCCAATGCCATTGCAAACGAAACCGTTAAGAAAATGGAAATCGCGATGGGAATAGGTCGAATATCACGATAAATAATATTACTAATGATATGATCATTAAATACAATTCAGGAGAACCTAAAATATAAAAAAAGACTGCGCGCCAAGAATAACCAAGCGTCCGATAGTTTAAGTATAAAAGAAGATTGCTTACCGAAATAACGCAAATGCCATAGCTGAATAAAAACAGCATAAATCGAAATATCAAGCCACCATCCTTTACTACTCTTATTATTCATCAAATGAAGTAAAAATGCGTTTAGCTTTGAGCTAAACGCATTTTACTTATCGACAATTTTTTTATTCTTCTATTTTTTTGAATACAAGGCTTGCATTATGTCCACCAAATCCTAAGGAATTGCTCATAGCATATTGAATATCTGCTTTACGAGCTTCATTTGGTACATAATCAAGGTCACACTCAGGATCTGGATTATGCAAGTTAATTGTAGGTGGTAAAATTCCTTCTTTTAATGCTAATGCTGTAAAGATTGCTTCAATACCACCCGCTGCACCAAGCAAGTGACCTGTCATGGATTTTGTTGAACTCATAGCTAATTTATATGCATGGTCTCCAAAGACAGTTTTGACAGCCATTGTTTCATATAAGTCATTGTATGGTGTACTTGTTCCATGAGCATTGATATATCCTATTTCTGTAGGATCAATACCCGCATCTTCAATAGCTTGCTGGATAGCGCGGGCAGCACCTTCACCATTTGGCGCTGGAGCTGTAATATGATAAGCATCACCAGTTGCACCGTATCCAACGATTTCCGCATAAATTTTTGCACCGCGAGCTTTTGCATGTTCATACTCTTCTAATACAAGAATACCTGCACCTTCACCCATAACAAATCCATCGCGTTCTTTATCGAATGGACGGGATGCCGTAGCTGGATCTGTGTTTAGCGAAAGCGCAGTGCTTGAACAGAATCCAGCAACAGCCATTTTTACGATTGGAGCTTCCGTTCCTCCCGTAATCATGACATCTGCATCGCCGCGCTGAATCACTTTAAAAGCATCACCAATAGAGTTTGTTCCAGAAGCACATGCAGTTACAGTACAAGCATTTGGACCTTTTGCTCCTAAATAAATCGAAACTTGCCCACTTGCCATATCTGGAATCATCATTGGAACGAAAAATGGACTTACTCGGCGGGCACCACGTTTTTGGAACACTTCAAATTGTTGTTCATACGTTTCCATCCCACCGATTCCAGAACCAATCCAAACACCAACGCGGTTAGCATTTTCTTCATTAATTACTAAATCTGCATCTTTTACTGCCATCAATGCAGAAGCAAGCGCGTAATGAGTGAAACGGTCCATCTTTCTTGCTTCTTTTCGATCAATATATTGTTCAATATCAAAATCTTTTACTTCAGCAGCAACTTTAGCTGGGAATAATTCTGCATCGACTCTTGTTAACGGCCCAATGCCGGATTTCCCTTCTTTAATTGCTGACCAGGTTTCATCTACTGTATTACCTAGTGGTGTAACAGCACCTATACCGGTAATCACTACTCTCCTTTTCATGTATCTCTAGTACCCCCTTAGGATTTACTATACTTATAAATTACTATAACTGGAATATGAAAATCTATTATTTTCCCCATTTTATTACGGCGCCGCCCCAAGTGAGTCCTCCACCAAATCCAACTAAAACGACTATATCATCATCTTTAATTTTTCCTTCATCAAGTTCATCTTTTAAAGCAAGACCGATTGAAGAAGATGATGTGTTACCGTATTTATGGATGCGTTTTGATAGTTTATCTTCATCTAGCTCTAATCTTTCTCTTGCTGCTTCCATAATGCGAATGTTTGCTTGATGCGGAACTAAGAAGTCAACATCTTCTTTTGATAATCCAGCCTTTTCAATAACGGATAATGCTGTTGCCCCCATTTGACGCACAGCAAATTTAAATACTTCACGTCCGTTCATATAGATGAAATCTTCGTCGTTCATCTTCAAATATTTTCCGCCAGTTCCATCTGCCCCTAATTCAAATGCTAAAATTCCTCTGCCCTCTGATACTTTACCAACAACTGCAGCGCTTGCTCCATCACCAAATAGTACAGCAGTATTCCGATCTTTCCAATCCGTAATTTTTGATAATTTTTCTGCACCAACAACTAAAACGTAATCATAACTGTTGCTTTCCACATACAATTTCGCTGTTGCAAGAGCATAAATAAAACCAGAGCAGGCAGCTGAAATGTCCATTGCAGCCGCATTGCTAGCTCCTAATCGTTCTTGCAATTGACAAGCAACACTTGGAAAAGCACGGTCCGGAGTAACGGTTGCTACTAAAATCAATCCAATTTGTTCAGGTGAAATCCCAGAGTTTTCAAGAGCTTCTTTTGCCGCTTCAAATGCCATATCTGAGGAATCTTCATCTTCACGAGCAATTCTTCTTTCTTGAATTCCTGTACGCGTACGAATCCATTCATCATTTGTATCTAAAATTTTCTCTAAATCAAAATTCGTTACAATCTTTTCAGGAACATATTTTCCTAATCCTAGAATTCCTGCATTCATGGTATTTAACCCCCAATTTAATACTTACGATTAGTAGTTGGTCTTAATTATAGACCATGATAATGAAATTCACAACAGAAAAATTTGTTTGTACGAAAAGTTTATTGTTCATTTTTGTCGTACTATGTTATGATTATTAAGATGAGCAAAGTATATACTAGTAATTAAAGTTCGATAGAGGTGAAACGAAATGCAATATATTATGTCATTCATTTGGGGAATTTTGTTAATTTCTATGTTAAGCTACGTAGTTGGTTCTATTTTAGGAATTACAGTTTTTGACTTTGTTACAACTTTAGTAGTTGCTGTTATTTTCACAGTACTCGTTTGGGTTGTAGCTGCGATTATTCCTAGCGAATCTCCAAAAGAACTTAAAGCAGATCAACAATAATCTATTCAACAGCTTTGACAAGTACAAAAAAATTAACGAATGGGACTCCTAACTTTCCCATTCGTTTTTTATTTTTCTAACTATTAATTTATGCAATTATCGGTATAGGTATTCGCTTGAACATAATAGCCAAGGAATAGATAAACAGGTGGATACTTCCAAGATTTGAGAATATTAGTCAATATCGAACTCATAATAGTCAACCTGAAGTGGATATTAGACATTCTATGGAACTTATTAGTCAAACAATCAAAATGAGAGGCTGCGATTTACTTTATTAGTCAAAATCGAACTGATAATAGTCAACTTGGGGAAGATATTAGTCATTCTTTGGAACTTATTAGCCAAGCAAACAAAATGGGGGGACAGAGATTTACTTTATTAGTCAAAATTGAACTGATATTAGTCAACCTAAGGAAGATATTAGTCAATCTGTAGAATTTATTAGCCAAGCAAACAAAATGGGAGAACTGTGATTTGCTTTATTAGTCAAAATCGAACTGATATTAGTCAACCTCAGGAAGATATTAGTCAAACTTAAGAACTTATTAGCCAAGCAAATAAAATGAGGGAACTATGATTTGCTTTATTAACCAACTCGAACTGATATTAGTCAACCTGAGGAAGATATTAGTCAAACTTAAGAACTTATTAGCCAAACAATCAAAATGAGAAGCTTAGATTTGCTTTATTAATCAAAATCCATTTTATTTTCGCCTATTTTAAAAAAACGGCTGAGCAAAAAGAGCTCTAGCCGTTTTCACACGTACTTTATTCACCTTTTGCTACTACTAATTGACCTTCTAGTAATGAAACCCTCATCATCTCGCCTGGAAGAATTTCTCCCTTTAACAACTCTCTTGCCACAGCCGTTTCAACATGTCGTTGCACAAATCGTTTTAATGGTCTTGCACCAAATTGTGGGTCAATACCGTTTTCTACAACCCAATTTACCACTTCATCATCCACGATTAGCGTAATTTCATTTTCAGCTACTCGTTGTTGCAATTGTTTAATGTATTTCCAGGCGATTGTAGTAAAGTGTTCATCCGTCAATGCATGGAATAAAATAATATCGTCTATCCGGTTTAACAATTCTGGCTTGAAATGTTTTCGAAGTTCTCTCATTACAACATTTTCAACCTCTTCGTCAACATGAGAGCCTGCTTCCAATAAATACTGAGAACCTATATTGGATGTCATAATGATAACCGTATTCGTAAAGTTTACAAGACGCCCTTGGCTATCCGTAATCCGACCATCATCTAAAATTTGAAGCAAAATATTCGCCACATCTGGATGGGCTTTTTCAATTTCATCTAATAAAATAACAGAATATGGATTGCGACGTACCGCTTCTGTCAATTGTCCGCCCTCTTCATAGCCAACATACCCTGGAGGTGCACCAACTAATCGTGATACACTATGTTTTTCCATATATTCGCTCATATCAATGCGAATAAAATGATCTTCTGAATCAAATAATTGTGCGGCCAATGCTTTTGCAAGCTCCGTTTTCCCTACTCCAGTTGGACCAAGGAAAATGAAGGAACCGATTGGACGGTAAGGATCTTTAATGCCAGCACGTGCACGCCATACAGCTTCTGTTACGAGTTTCACCGCTTCATCTTGACCAACGACTCTTTCATGGAGAGTATCTTTTAAACGCAATAATTTTTCCCGTTCACCTTCCACTAATTTTGTAACTGGAATTCCAGTCCATCGAGAAACAATTGTTGCAATTTCTTCTGCTGTAACTTCTTCTCTTAAAATCCGATTTTCTGAAGCATTGGCTAAAGTTTTTTCTAATTGTTTGATTTCTTTTTCCACAGCAGGAATTTTTCCGTATTGGAGTTCCGCCAATTTATTCAAATCTTGCCTGCTCTGTGCATCTTCAAACTGACGGCGGTACTCATCCAATAATGCCCTTTTTGTTTGCAGTTGCTCCAAACCTTCTTTTTCGAATTGCCATTTCTTTTTTAATTCTTTTTGTTCATCTTTTAGTTGTTGTAATTCTATTCTAAGGGCTTCTAAACGTTTTTTACTCGCCTCGTCCTTTTCTTTCATTAACGCCTGCTCTTCTATTTCCAGTTGCATCACGCGGCGAGTCACATCATCCAATTCTTGGGGCATGGAATCGATTTCTGTACGAATCATTGCGCAAGCTTCATCAATTAAATCAATGGCTTTGTCCGGTAAAAAGCGATCTGTAATATAGCGATTTGAAAGTTGAGAAGCAGCTATTATCGCACGGTCATGAATTCTTACTCCATGATGCAATTCAAAACGTTCTTTTAAGCCCCTCAATATCGAAATCGTATCTTCAACAGAAGGTTCTCTCACCATCACTTGTTGAAATCTTCGTTCTAAAGCTGGATCTTTTTCAATATATTTACGATATTCATCTAACGTAGTCGCCCCGATACAATGAAGTTCACCACGAGCAAGCATTGGCTTCAAAATATTCCCAGCATCCATTGAACCTTCTGCTTTACCTGCACCAACAATCGTATGAATCTCATCAATAAATAAAATGATGCGCCCATCTGATTCCCGAATTTCTTTTAACACGCTTTTTAAACGTTCCTCAAATTGACCACGGAAACTAGCACCAGCAATTAATGAACTCATATCTAATTCCCAAAGAATACAATCTTTCAATCCTTCTGGCACATCTTTACGAACAATTCGTTGAGCCAACCCTTCAACGATTGCGGTTTTCCCAACGCCAGGTTCTCCAATTAACACTGGATTATTTTTCGTTTTTCTGGATAAAATACGAATCACATTTCGAATTTCTTCGTCGCGGCCAATAACAGGATCAATTTTCCCTTTTTTTACTTCTTCATTTAAATTGCGTCCAAATTTTTCTAATGCACTTCGATTATCTTCCTGTTGTAATTGCATCCAATCACCTTCTTATATGTTTGACCTTCTTTGACTAACTTGATTATAAGATTACGATTATGGAAATGCAAAAAATATCTCCAAAATTATTCAAAAAAAACAGTAGATTAATGTGGTATTATATATATAAGTTTAAATGTGTGTCGTTGAATGGAACCGACAAATTAACATCATTATTAAGGATGTGATGAATAGCATGGTCTTAGTCGATATGGTTCCTATGAATTTCAATTCGCTATTTGCAGAACATGGTCTGTTATTGAAAATAGATAAAGGAAATCAAATCTTCCAGGAAGGTGAAAATGCAGAAGAACTTTATCTTATTCAAAAAGGAGCCGTACAATTAAGCAAAGAAACAGAAAGCGGTAAAGAATTGACTCTAAGAATTTGCGGTCCTAACTCCATGATCGGTGAATGTTCTGTTTTTGGTCCTCCTATCAATCATACAATGACTGCTAAAGCAATGATGAATACTGAACTTTTGTCCATGAAAAAAGATTCATTAGAAATGCTTTTAACTGAGCAACCGACATTAATGATTGAATATATTAAATGGCTACAAAATGAACATCTGAAAACCCAAAGTATTTTACGGGATTTAGTGATGCACGGTAAAAAAGGAGCTCTATACTCAACCCTTATTCGACTTGCCAATACTTACGGCAAATTAAATGAAAACAACGATCTTTACATTGATTTCAATTTAACGAATTCGGATCTTGCCAATCTTTGCTCCACAAGTCGAGAAATGGTGAATCGTATGCTGAATGATCTAAAAAAACAAGGAGTTATTTCATTGGATAAAAGCATCATTACCATTCACAATTTAGAGTATTTGAAGAAAGAAATATGTTGCGAAAACTGTCCGCTATCCGTTTGCCGCATCGATTAATCAAATTAGAGGGACTGTGAAATAGACAGTCCTTTTTTTATATATTTGGATAATATCCAGACAAGTTAATATCTTTTCCGCACAAGTTGATACACTATTTGCACAAGCTGAATCCTTATCTACACTAGTTGATACGCTATCCGCACGAGGCTAAAACCTATACACACAAGTAAACACTTTATCCGTACAAAGTAATTCCTCGTCCTCTCAAGTTGATACACTATCCACACAAGGTTGAATCTATACACAAATAAACACTTTATCCGCACAAAATGATTCCTCATACACACAAGCTGAATCCGTATTTATTCTAATTAATGATTATTTACACAAGTTCAAATCATATCCGCACAATTTTAATCCTTCCTACTAAGTATTAACCAATCCAAAAAAAGAGCGAATTAGAAAACCTATTGTTTTTCCAATTCGCTCTTTTTCATTTCATAAGGTGTCGGAAATGCCTAATTCGTACTCATCTTTTGATTATTAGTTTATCCAAATTATATAAAGAAATACATATATTAAATTATTATGATTGCCCCAGTTGTATTAGCGTATTCCTAGAGCCATTTTTGCGTAACGGGACATCATATCTTTATTCCACGGTGGATTCCAAACAATATTGACATCTACATCTTTTACTTCAGGCAATTCGCTTAATACCGTTTTGATTTGATCAACAATGACAGGACCAAGTGGACATCCTAGAGAAGTTAATGTCATTGTAATTTTACATACTCCTTCATCATCCATATCCACATCATATACTAAACCTAAGTTGACAATATCTATACCTAACTCAGGGTCAATAACGTTTTCCAAAGCGCCAAGAATACTTTCTTTCATATCCGCATCCATTGCCATCTCTCATTGCTCCTTTCGTCCAAAATGATAACCATTCTCAATCATCATACTATACAATCGACAAAATTACAAAAATTTAATTTCCTGTTAAATGCTTCGCGAGGAAATCAGTCACAGCTAATACACCGCTGCGATTCACTTTATGTCCTTGATTTTCATCCACTACAAAATGCAAATTCTCTTGTTGCTGATAGTATGGACGTATTGATTCATAAAAATGTAGAGCATTCTCGATTGGTACTGTTTTATCTTTTTTGCCATGCCAGAAAATCACAGGACGGTTGTTTAATTGTTCTGGTGTTTTTGTTATATCATATTCAGAAAGCATATTATGTATCTGTTCGATTTGTTCATCACTAAAAGGAAGTTTTGCTCCTAACTTTTCAAATTCTTTCAATTGGTAATCTGCAAATGCAATATATCCTGGAGCACCCATACATACCCCAGCCGCATCAATCCAATTATATTTCTTTAAACAGCCGCATGTAACAATTCCACCCATACTTGTACCCGCAATACCTACTTTCGTTGGTTGGAATCGAGACTGTATTTCATTGTATATCTTGCCAACGTCTTGTATAGAATTCACTACGATGCTCCAAAACTTTAAGTTCATTTTTTCTTCCGATATTTGCTCACTTCTTCCACCATGAAATAGAGCATCAGGCAAAATGACACGAATCCCTTTTTTCACTAATTGATAAGCATAATGTAAATTGTGCTCTTTCGCACTTAAAAAACCATGTAAAAAAATAACAATAGGTGAATACTCATTCATTTCTTCGGTATAACAATGGATGAGCGGAATATCTTCCCATAATTCATCATTTATTATCATTACATTCACTCCTCAAAGGCTATCTCTTGTTATGTTAACAAAAAATATCAATAGAGACAAAATTTTGACGTACACGTAATGTCACGATAAAATCGAAAGAACAGAAAGGGGACTTTCTATGAAACAACATTTAATTGTATTAGACTTGGATGGTACTTTATTAACGGACAATCATGTGATTTCTCCAAAAACAAAACAAATATTAATGAAAGCAAAAGAAGCTGGACATCAAATTATGATTGCCACTGGAAGACCATTCCGTGCAAGCGATATTTATTATGAAGAATTGGGATTAACTACTCCGATTGTCAATTTCAACGGAGCTTATATACACCATCCGAAAAACCCATCTTGGCAAGCAATCCATTCCCCAATTGATATGAAAGTTGTACATGATGTCATTGACTCAGTAGATAAATATCAATACGAAAACTTAATTGCTGAAGTGATTGATGATGTTTATATTCATGTGGAAGATGCAACGATGATGGATATTTTCAAAATGGGTGACCCAAAAGTAACGATTGGAAATTTACGTGGAAACTTAAGTGAGGACCCAACGAGCTTATTGATTCATGCTAATGAAAAAAATGTACCTTTAATTCGACAACACTTACAAGAAGTGCATGCTGAGCTGATTGAACATCGCCGTTGGGGAGCACCTTTTAACATTGTTGAAGTAGTTCGTAAAGGATTAAATAAAGCAGTCGGTGTTTCCCTTATCGCGAAAGATTTAAATATTCCACGGGAACGAATCATTGCCTTTGGTGACGAAGATAATGATTTAGAAATGATTGATTACGCCGGCATTGGGGTTGCAATGGGAAATGGCATCAGTGAATTAAAAAACATCGCCAATGAAGTAACAGGAACGAATAACGAAGATGGCATTGCGAACTTCTTAATTGAAAGATTAAAATTAAAATAACACATTGTTGTTTTCCACAAAAAATCAACACCCTTCTTACTAATTTTGAAGAAGGGTATTATGATTTTTTAAAGGATGGAAAGGAGAGGAAAAGATGAAACTATTTACGGATAGCGGTAGTGATTTACCTAAAGAATTCTATGAAGAACATGATGTCACATTATTCCCGCTGCGTGTTCACCTGAATAACAAAGAATATGAAGATGTCATTGGCATCGACCCTAAAGAACTATACGAGGAAATGAGAAAAGGAGTTACTCCCAAAACCTCTCAAGTATCACCAGAAGTCTTTTTAAATACTTTTGAGGAATACGCAAAAAAAGGAGGAGAAGCGATATATATCAGCTTTTCTTCCCAACTGTCCGGCACTTACAACACGGCTGTCATGATTGCCGAACAATTGCAGGAAAAGTATCCGGATTTCAAATTAAAAATCATTGATACGAAATGTGCTTCCCTTGGACAAGGCCTTGTTGTGAAAAAAGCCGTAGAATTGAGAGATGCTGGAGTCCCTTTCGATGAGCTCGTTGAAAAAGTGGAAAATTACGCAAAACATATGCAACATATTTTCACCGTGGAAAATCTGGATTACTTGGCAAGAGGCGGACGCATTTCAAAATCAAGCGCGTTTTTCGGTGGCTTATTGAGCATCAAGCCCATCCTGCATGTGGAGGACGGGAAGCTCATTCCCCTTGAAAAAATAAGGGGAAGAAAAAAAGCCCTTGCCCGGATGGTTGACATCATGGCTGAACGCGGCGGAGATTTTTCGGATAAAATCGTCGGAATCTCCCACGGGGATGATTTGGACACGGTGGAAGAAGTGAAAAAGTTGATTGAAGACAAGCTCCGTCCAAAAGGCTTTGATGTCACGATGGTGGGCGCTGTGATTGGTTCCCATTCCGGCCCTGGCACATTGGCGATCTTCTTTACGGATAAAGATTATCAAGAATCGAGTAGGAGGGAGTGATTAGCTCCCGTCCTCTCACACCACCGTACGTACGGTTCCGTATACGGCGGTTCAATTAAGATAATTGACGCAAGTTTTCATAACTTCCGTGAATAGCTTGTCTTCTT
>NZ_JAAXPW010000018.1 GCF_012396605.1 Ureibacillus thermosphaericus | reverse complement strand
TGCCTCCAGCTTCCTTCAGATTCCGCGTCACCACGGACACCCTTGCTCTTGGCTAACCTCTACTTCTGTCTTCGGGGTTCGGGACTTACACCCTATAGTTCATGTACATGCCGGGCGCACGAAAAAACAGAAACATTACTTTAAGCAATGTTTCTGTTTTTCGAAATTAAGATTATTCATCTAAATCTTTGTTTTCTACTTCATTTGAAGTTTCTTTTTCTTCATCTTTAACTTCGTTTTCTACTTCTGTAGTTGAATCATGATCATCAGAATTATCTTCTTTTTTCACTCTTGCTACCGTCGCAACGTGCTCATCTTCTGCTAATCGAATTAAGCGAACGCCTTGAGTATTTCGTCCAATGCAAGAAATATCATTTACATCCATGCGAATTAAAATACCATTATTCGTGATTAACATGATATCCTCTGTACCATCTACCGTTTTCACCGCACACATTGGACCGTTTTTCTCGGTGATATGAATCGTTTTTATTCCAACTCCACCGCGATTTTGTAAACGGTATTCTGACTCAGAAGTTCGTTTTCCATAACCTTTCTCTGTCACGACTAAAATATCTTGACCAGGTTCTACAATTTCCATACCAACTACCCAGTCACCGTCGCGAAGTTTTATACCGCGCACACCAGCTGCTGTGCGGCCCATTTCACGAATATCCTGTTCCTCAAAGCGAATTAACATGCCATTTCTTGTACCGATTACGACATGTTTAGAACCATCTGTTAATCGAACAGAAATCAATTCATCGTCTTCATGTAAATGAATAGCAATTAAGCCGTTATTTCGGATATTGGCAAATTGTGATAAAGATGTACGTTTCGCAATCCCCATTTTTGTTGTAAAGACGAAGAAGGCATTTTCGTCATACTCTTTTACTCGAATCATCGCTGTTACTTTCTCTTCTTTATCAAGGTTTAATAAGTTTACAATCGGTAAACCTTTTGCCGTGCGACCAAATTCAGGGATTTCATAACCTTTTGCTCTGTATACTTTTCCTTTAGAAGTAAAGAATAAAATGACATCGTGAGTAGATGTAAACAATAAATGTTCAACGAAATCATCTTCATGAGTATTCATTCCTTGAACTCCACGGCCACCACGTTTTTGACTGCGATACGTGCTGGATGCAAGTCTTTTTATATAACCTCTATGAGTTAGTGTAACAACAGAATCTTCCCTTGGGATTAAATCTTCATCTTCAATCATCTCAGGGCCACCAGGAGCTATTTCAGTCCGGCGTTCATCATTATATTTTTCTTTTATTTCTAGCAATTCTCTTTTAATAATATCTACTATCTTTGCCTCATCCGCTAAAATCGCTCTTAACTCGCCA
The DNA here is from genome assembly GCF_012396605.1 of Ureibacillus thermosphaericus. Lineage (GTDB taxonomy): Bacteria > Bacillota > Bacilli > Bacillales_A > Planococcaceae > Ureibacillus > Ureibacillus thermosphaericus. Next base: position 58,534 of record NZ_JAAXPW010000018.1, on the reverse strand, counting down.
ATTAATTTTTGTAATTCTTGGTATTCATTTTCAATTTTTTCTCTTTCAAGTCCGCTTAAGCGAACAAGACGCATATCTAGTATCGCTTGTGCTTGTTTGTCGGTTAAGTTGAAACGTTCCATTAATATTGGTTTTGCTTCTTCACCAGTGCGGGAAGAACGAATGATATTGATGATTTCATCGATATGATCTAGAGCAATGCGCAAACCTTCTAAAATATGAGCTCGATCTTCCGCTTTTCGAAGTTCAAATTGTGTGCGGCGTGTAATAACTTCTTTTTGATGTTGTAAATATTGATAAAGTACTTCTTTTAAGCTTAATACTTTCGGTTGTCCATTTACTAGCGCAAGCATATTCACGCTAAAATTCATTTGCATTGCTGTCTGTTTATATAAATTATTTAGCACAACATTTGCATTAGCGTCTTTTCTGACTTCAATGACAATCCGCATTCCACGGCGGTCAGATTCATCACGAAGATTCGAAATTCCTTCAATTTTTTTGTCTCGAACCAGCTCAGCAATTTTTTCAATTAATTTCGCTTTGTTCACTTGGTAAGGGATTTCTGTGACGATGATTGTTTCTTTACCAGTTGAGCTCGTTTCAATTTCGACTTTTGCACGGACAACAATTGTACCGCGACCTGTTTCATAAGCTCTACGAATTCCACTTCGTCCCAAAATAATACCACCTGTTGGGAAATCAGGTCCCGGAATAATTTCCATCAATTCTTCTGTCGTAATTTCGGGATTTTCAGCTACAGCAACAACAGCATCGATTGTTTCTCCTAATTGATGAGGCGGTATATTCGTAGCCATTCCAACTGCAATTCCCGATGCACCATTTACAAGTAAATTTGGGAAACGAGACGGTAATACTTTAGGTTCCTTTTCTGTTCCATCATAGTTTGGATCGTAATCAATCGTATCTTTATTGATATCTCGCAACATCTCCATAGCAATTTTAGACATGCGAGATTCTGTATAACGCATTGCAGCTGCGCCGTCTCCATCAACGGAACCAAAGTTACCGTGACCATCAACTAATACGTAACGATAACTAAAATCTTGAGCCATACGCACCATTGCATCATAGATGGAAGAGTCACCGTGTGGGTGGTATTTCCCCATGACGTCACCAACGATACGAGCGCTCTTTTTATACGGTTTATCTGAATGATTCCCCAGTTCATGCATGCCATATAAAATACGGCGTTGAACTGGTTTTAAACCATCTCGTACGTCTGGTAACGCGCGAGAAACAATTACGCTCATTGCATAACTTAAAAAAGATGATTGAACTTCTTCACTAATCTTTACTTGTTTGATTTCAGAATGTATATTCTCAGCCAAAGATAATAACCTCCCTTCATAAAAATTAAATGTCTAAGTTTTCAACATAGACGGCATTTTCTTCAATAAATTGTCTACGAGGCTCAACCTCATCGCCCATTAACTGTCTAAAAATTTGGTCTGCTTTAATAGCATCATCCAATTGAATTTGAAGCAACGTACGTCTTTCAGGATCCATCGTAGTTTCCCATAACTGATCTGCATTCATTTCTCCTAAACCTTTATATCGTTGAATTGTAGGTTTTGGATTGTCTGGAAGGCGATTTAATATTTCTTGAAGTTCTTCATCTGAATAACAATATTCAACATGTTTTCCTTGTTTCACTTGATATAGAGGTGGTTGAGCAGCATATACATATCCTGCTTCAATAAGCGGACGCATGAAGCGGAAGAAGAACGTTAGCAATAAAATACGAATATGCGCTCCATCGACATCGGCATCGGTCATGATAATGATTTTATGATATCGTGCTTTTTCTAAATCAAACTCATCACCAATACCCGTACCAAATGCAGTAATCATCGCACGAATTTCTGCATTGGATAAAATGCGGTTTAAATTGGCTTTTTCAACGTTTAAAATTTTTCCGCGCAAAGGAAGAATCGCTTGGAAATATCGATCTCGGCCAGATTTCGCAGATCCGCCTGCTGAATCCCCCTCGACGATGAAAATTTCTGATTCTGCTGGGTTTGTTGAAGTACAGTCTGCAAGTTTACCCGGTAAGTTTGAAATTTCCAACGCTGATTTTCTTCTCGTGAATTCACGTGCCTTTTTGGCTGCAATTCGAGCTCGAGCAGCCATAATTCCCTTTTCAACAATTTTTCTAGCTACCGATGGATTTTCTAATAAGTAACGTTCAAAAGTTTCCGAGAAGATTTGATTTGTAATTGTGCTTACTTCAGAATTTCCTAATTTTGTTTTTGTCTGACCCTCAAATTGAGGATTAGGGTGTTTAACAGATATAATCGCAGTTAATCCTTCTCGGACATCTTCTCCTGTTAAGTTTGCATCATTATCTTTTAACAAGCCGTTTTTTCGTGCATATTCATTTATGACACGAGTCAAGGCTGTTTTAAATCCTGATTCGTGGGTACCACCTTCATATGTGTTGATATTATTAGCAAATGAATATATATCAGTTGAATATCCCGAATTATATTGCAGTGCAATTTCTAATGAAATTCCATCTTTTTCACCCGCAATATCAATCGTTTCATGAATCGGTTCCTTGGATTCATTTAAATGTTCAACATATTCTCTAATTCCGCCTTCATAATGATAAAAATCAGAACGGACCTCATCTCCACGCTCATCCGTTAAAGTAAGGATGATGCCTCGATTTAGATACGCCAATTCACGAATGCGGGTTGCTAGCGTTTCATAATCATACACAGTAGTTTCTCGGAAAATTTCTGGATCCGCTTTAAAGCGAGTAGTTGTTCCAGTTTCGTCAGTATCCCCAATAATTTTTAACGGCTCTACAGTTTTTCCACGGGAAAACTTAATGTAATAAATATGACCATCACGTTTCACATAAACTTCTGTTTCTAAAGACAACGCGTTTACAACAGAAGCTCCAACACCATGTAAACCACCTGAAACTTTATATCCTCCGCTACCAAACTTTCCGCCGGCATGGAGCACAGTCATAATGACTTCAACTGCAGGTATACCCATTTTTTCATGTGTGCTTACTGGTATTCCGCGACCATTATCTTCTACTCGAATCCAATTATCTTTTTCAATCGTTACATGAATTTTATTACAATAGCCAGCTAACGCTTCATCAATACTATTGTCTACAATTTCCCATACTAAATGGTGCAAACCTTTTGAAGTTGTTGTTCCAATATACATTCCTGGACGTTTGCGGACAGCTTCTAATCCTTCTAAAACTTGTATTTGGTCAGCATCATAGTTTCCCTGAACTTTACTTTCCTCTAAAGCCACCACGTTCACCTACTCTTTCATACCCTTGTATGCATTATTTGAAATTCTTATTTTAAAATGCGAAAAAATAAACGCTAATCAAATCTCCACTTTCCCTTGTTTCACGTGAAACAATTTCGCATGTTGTATCGTCTCGTGGTGAATTCCATCAACACTCGTAGTTGTTACAAATGTCTGTACCTCTTCTTGAATCGTATTCAGCAAATGCGATTGACGGAAATCATCCAATTCAGACAACACATCATCTAATAGAAGAATAGGGGCTTCTCCCGTTTCTTGTTTTATTAATTCAATTTCTGCTAACTTCAATGAAAGGGCTGTTGTCCTTTGTTGTCCTTGCGAACCATATGTTTGAACATCGTAATCGTTTACGAAAAATTGCAAGTCATCACGATGAGGTCCAATTAAAGTAAGGCCCCTTTCCATTTCTTTCTCTTTCACTTGAGTAAATTTTTCTGCTAAGTATGTAGCCATTTCATTAGCAGTCCAATCTTTTTCAATCCCTTTTGTTGTGAGATATTTAATCTTTAACTTTTCAATTCCTTGGGATATGCCGGAATGGATTTTTTCTGCCCATTCTTGTAATAAATCAACAAATTCAAATCGTTTACGAATAATTTGTACTGCGGATTGAATATATTGTTCAGTGTAAATGTCAAACAGTACTTCATCGATTTTCGGTTTCCCCTGATAATTTTTCAACAACTGATTTCGTTGTTTTAAAAGCTTTTGAAAATTCAATAATTCATGTAAATAAACGGGAGAGATTTGCCCAATTTCCATATCAATAAAACGTCTGCGCACTTGAGGATTTCCTTTCACTATGTTTAAGTCCTCTGGCGCAAACATCACAACGTTAATTTGCCCTATATAATTACTCAGTTTCAATTGTTCAATATGGTTAACTTTCCCTTTTTTACCTTTCTTAGTAACTAACAATTCTAAGGGGATTTTACCGTATCGGTTTTTGATTTCACCTTTTATTTTACCATAGTCTGTTTCCCAACGTATTAATTCTTTATCATTACTCGTTCTATGGGACTTAGCCATCGCTAAAACATAAATAGATTCTAATATATTTGTTTTTCCTTGAGCATTTTCTCCAATCAAGACATTAATTTGTGGAGAAAATTCTAAGTTGAGAGATTCATAATTACGGTAATTGGTAAGTTGTAAACGCTCAATAATCATTCCTTTTCTCCGTTCTTGTTTACAATTACATATCTTCCAATACCAGGTATATTAACAACGTCACCATTCCTTAATTTTTTGCCTCGGCGTTTCTCTATTTCGCCGTTCACATAAACATCCGTTTCTTCTAGAAACCATTTTGCCATACCACCAGAACTAATAGCATTCGTAACTTTCAGTACTTGTCCTAGGGTGATGAATTCAGTATCAATTACTATTTCATTCAAACAAATTCAGCCTCCGTTTAGCGAACATCTATCATTTAATCTTACCTTAATTATCGCTAATAAGCTAGAAAAGCAATAGAAGCCTAACATAATTTTTGACGAAAAACATATAATTCAAACCCTTTTTAGCATTTTCTAGCGTCTTTATAATTTGATTAAAAAACGAATGTTATTAAAAATTCAACACGAAATTATTCACATTTTTTATCATAAAAAAAAATAAAAAACATATCATTTTCTCAAGAATCTATAAACCTAGTGCCCCCTTTTCTAAATTAGTTAGTCCAGTTTTTATAATGGAATCCATCTTTTTAAGCAAAAAAGTGTAGACAAGCCTACATTTCGACTTAATCTACACTTTTTCAATCTATTTAGTATGTTCTTACAGGTAAAATCAATTGAAGGATGGAATCATCATGCACTGATCGTAAGATAAATGGACGCATTGCACCAGTAAATTGAATAATTACATCTTGTCCATGGATTGCTTTTAACGCTTCCATCATGTATTTTGCACTGAAGGAAATAACCAATTCCTCTCCTTCAATCGATTCAACTGGAATTTGTTCCTCTACTTTTCCGATTTCTGGGGAATTGGACGATATTTTCACAGCGTCATCTTCTAATGTTTCAAATCGTACAACATTATTTCGGTCTTCTCTAGCAACTAATGATGCACGATCAATTGCTTGTAAAAATGTTTTTCCATCCAGCTTAATGTTTGTTTTAAACTCATTAGGAATTAAGCGAGATGTATCCGGATAGTTCCCTTCTAGCAAACGTGAGAAAAATAAAACATGATCTGTTTTGAATAAAATTTGTTGATTGGACATCGTTATTTCAACAGGATTGCTTGTTTCACCCAAAATTTTATTTAGTTCGTTCAGGCTTTTTCCAGGAATAACAATGGATTCAATGCCATTTGGTAGATTTTCTAATTTTACTTTTCTTCTTGCTAATCGGTGGCTATCAGTTGCAACGCAAATTAGTTCATCATTTTCTATATTCCAGTTAACCCCTGTTAGTACAGGTCTGCTTTCACTAGCAGCAACAGCAAACACCGTTTCGCGAATAACCGATTTTAATAAATCAGCAGGGATTTCAAATCGATTTTCAGTAGAGATTTCTGGCAATAACGGATATTCAGATGCGTCTGAACCGATTAAATGGAATTCTGTTTTACCAGAACGAATATGAGTTTGTAATTCATTTTTCACTTCAATTTCAACATCATTTGTAGGCAGTTTTCTTACAATTTCATTAAACATTCGAGCTTGTAAAACGATGGACCCTGTTTCAACAATATTAATAATTTGATTGCCATCTTCTTCAGCAGGAATGAACGTTTGAATTGTTATATCCGCATCAGATCCTGTAAGTAATACTCCATTATCTGTTACGTCAATTTTGATCCCTGTTAAGATTGGGATTGTTGTTTTCGAACTAATCGCTTTTGTTACATCATTTAGTCCATCCAACAACCGATCTCTCATTATTTCAAATTTCATCGTCATACCTCACTTATTAAATTATTATTTTTTTTAATAATTAATAGAAATAGTATTAGAGGTTGTGGATTTGTGGATAAGTATAGTTTTATCTATAAAAAACAACATATCCACATGTTGATACTTTGTGTATATCCCTGTTAAAGAAAAAGTAAGTTATCCACAATCTTATTTTCCAAGCAAGCTTCGAATTTGTTTCATTTCTTCCTGTAATTGTTGGTCTTCCTTCAACATTTTTTCAATCTTTTCATGGGCATGAATTACCGTTGTATGGTCTCTCCCACCAAATTCTTCCCCGATTTTTGGCAAAGAAAAATCCGTAAGTTCTCTCGATAAATACATCGCTACTTGCCGAGGAAAGGCTATAGATTTTGTTCGCTTTTTTGAACTGAAGTCTTCCAATCGAATGTTGTAATGTTCTCCTACTACTTTTTGAATATCTTGGATTGTCACGGATTTCGGTTTCGAATTAGGCATAATATCTTTTAAAGCTTCTTGTGCTAGTTCTACAGTAATGTCTTGATTCACTAATGATGAATACGCGACAACGCGAATTAGCGCTCCCTCTAATTCACGAATGTTTGTGTCAATTTGATTAGCAATATAGTGCATTACTTCATTAGGTATATCTAGTCCATCAGCTTTTGCTTTTTTACGTAAAATAGCGATTCGCGTTTCTAAATCAGGTGGGGTAATATCTGTAATTAACCCCCATTCAAATCGAGATCGTAATCGATCTTCTAATGTTGGAATTTCTTTTGGCGGACGGTCACTTGAAATAACAATTTGCTTTGATTCAGTGTGTAAAGTATTAAAAGTGTGGAAAAATTCTTCTTGCGTTGATTCTTTTCCAGCTAAAAATTGAATATCATCAATTAACAAAACGTCCACGTTACGATATTTATTTCTGAATTCTTCCGCCTTATTATCTCGGATAGAATTAATAAATTCATTCGTGAATTTTTCAGAAGACAAGTAAACTACTTTTGCATTTGGATTATGTTCAAGTACGTAGTGTCCAATTGCATGCATTAAATGGGTTTTCCCTAATCCTACTCCCCCATAAATAAAGAAAGGGTTATAAGCTTTTGCCGGTGCTTCCGCAACTGCGAGGGAAGCAGCATGAGCAAAACGGTTTCCCGAGCCAATAACAAACGTATCAAAAGTGTATTTTGGATTAAGCATGCTATGAGGGCCTTCAGAAGGCTCAGCTGTTTTTGTTTGAATAACCGGCGCCGGAATATCAAAATCTTCGTTGTCCTGGTCCTTTTGTACAACAAATTTAATATACAAATCTTCTCCAGTTAATTCAGATAAGATTCCTGCAATTAGATGTACATAGTGGTTTTCCAGCCATTCTCGCGCAAACGAGTTTGGCGCAGCAATGGTTACGTTTGTTCCTTTGTATGAGAGCAATTTTGTAGACTTTAACCACGTCTCAAAGCTTGGTTTTGAAATTTGTTGTTCTACTCGGGCCAGGACTTTGTTCCATAACTCATCTAAATGTTCCAAGCCTGTGACTCCTTTACTTCATATTTTAATTTGAATAATTCCATTCAAAAACAATTCTCCAATTTTATTAAAACACAAAATCACAACCTGTGGATAACTTTTTTCCATAGGTTGTGGTTTATTTTATCCACAAGTTATTAACAACTGTGGATAAAATATTTCCCGAAATTGTTTTCCACAAATTAAAGCACAATTATCCTATCAAAAAAACATCGTTGTTTCAATAGCTTGATAAACTTATCCACAATGTTCATTTTCATTCACAATATGTTTTTCCACAGGGGTTGGGTTTGTGAAAAAGATGTCGATAACAGTTGTGGATAAAAAAATTACAAAAAATATTATCCACAATATTTGTGAATATCTACAATTTCACTGTGGATATTTTTTAAAAAATTTTGAATAATAAGAGCAGCATTCCTAAACTTGTAATCGAATAGTCATTTGACAATAAGAAGGGTCTTTTTATATAATATTCAGGTCTATATGTATGATTAGATACTGAATAATCACTTTGGAGGTGTAAATATAGATGAAACGCACATATCAACCATCAAAAAGAAAACACAGCAAAGTACACGGATTCCGCAAACGTATGAGCACAAAAAATGGACGTAAAGTATTAGCTGCACGTCGTCGTAAAGGAAGAAAAGTGTTATCAGCATAAGTCCACTGAATTTTCAGTGGTCTTTTTTTTCTCGTTGCAATTTAAGGAAAAAGCGGGTGATTGATCGAGTGAGGAAGCGCCAAAGAATTAAAAAAAATAAAGAATTTCAACAGGTGTTTAATGAAGGAAAATCTTACGCTAATCGCCAGTTTGTCGTTTATTGTTTGCCTAAAGAGGGACAAAAGGAATTTCGAATTGGGCTATCCATAGGGAAAAAAATAGGAAATGCTGTGATTAGGAACCAAGTGAAACGTTATATCCGACAAGTATTTTTTGAAATAAAAGAAGAGCTTAGACAAGATATGGATTATGTTATTATCGCCAGAGTATCGGCGGCCAACTTAAATTATCATGAAACGAAAAAAAGTTTAGAGCATGTGCTGAAAATTGCAAAAGTTATTAAACGAAAAAAGAACTCTTGATTGTTTGAATGTAAGCGTCATCAATTTTAAAAAATAAAAGTAAATTGAAATTAAACTCGAGGTAGAGTATCTATATCAAAACATGGTAAAATAGCTAAAAAATGAATTCGAAGAACTGTAGAACTTTAGGAGGAGCAGAGTTGAAAAAAAAATTTTGGATTATACTGACCTTAGCTTCAGCAGTTATTCTTCTTAGCGGATGTACTGAATATAATCAACCGATTTCTGCTGAAAGTGAAGGGTTTTGGAATCAATTTATTGTTTGGCCAATCGTTTCCATTACAAAATTCTTTGCTGATTTATTAGGATCGTATGGATTAGGCATAATCGCGGTAACAATTATCATAAGATTGGCAATACTTCCACTAACAATTAAACAAGTACAAAGCTCAAAGAAAATGCAAGAAATACAGCCAAAAATAAAGGAACTTCAACAAAAATATAGTTCTAAAGATGCAGTAACACAGCAAAAATATCAACAAGAATTAATGGCTTTAATGCAATCTACTGGTGTTAACCCGATGATGGGATGTTTACCTGCTTTAATTCAAATGCCAATTATCATTGGACTATATCATGCGATTAGTCGCATGAATGTTACGCCAGAATTTGAGCTTGGAACATTTCTAATCTTCCCATTGGCGGAACCTAGTATAATTCTTGCAATTGCAGCTGGTTTAATTCAATATATTGTATTAATGACAGGCCCAGCGATGGACAACCCTCAAATGAAAATGATGATGTATATTATGCCTCTTATGATCATAGGATTTGGGATGGTTTTACCGGCAGCCTTATCATTATATTGGGTAGTCGGAAATATTATTTCGGTAATCCAAAATCTATTTATATATAAGAAACCTTGGCAAAAGAATGAAACTGAAAAACCTGCGACAACTGGAGGAGCGAAAAAGTGAAGCAAATTACGCAAACAGGCGCAACGAAGGAAGAAGCAATTGCTTTAGCGTTACAAAAGCTTGGCGTATCACGCAAACAAGTGGAAATTGAAGTTCTGCAAGAAGCAAAAAAAGGTTTTTTAGGATTTGGTGCTCGCCCTGCGGAAGTTCGAGTAACGATTATTGAAGAAGTAACAGAAGAAAAGGAAAAAGGGCAAGAAAAGTTAGCAGAAGATGGGACACCTGAAGAGGTAAAGGCAAGTATAGAACCACAATCAGAACAATCAAACGATGAAGAAGTTCAAGAAGAAGAACAACCAGATCCAATTGAAAGTGCTGTACAATACTTAACAAACATTGCAAAAGCGATGGATATTCATGACTTAAAAATTGAAACGGAAAAAGAAGGAAAAACGATTCTTTTCAAATTAGAGAGCGAAAAAGCAGCATTGATTATTGGAAAACGTGGTGCAAATTTAAATGCGTTGCAACAATTAACTCAACTAGTTGTAAATAAAACTGCAAAATCGTATGTCACAGTTAGGCTGGATGTTGAAAATTATCGTGAGCGTCGCCAACTAGCGTTGGAACAATTGGCAGAGAGAATGGCAGATAAAGCGATACGGACAGGAAAAAAAGTTGCATTGGAACCAATGCCATCATATGAAAGAAAAATTATTCATAATGCATTAGCAAATCGATTGGATGTTGAAACATATTCAGAAGGTGTAGAACCTAATCGTCATTTAGTAATTGAACCGGTTAAGTAAAATGAAAAACGATCTATCGAAAAGATAGATCGTTTTTTTTAGTGCGCCTGGCATGGGTGTAATCTATAGGGTGTAAGTCCCGAACTGTGAAGGCAGAAGTAACAGTTAGCTTAACGCAAGGGTGTCCGTGGTGACGCGGAATCTGAAGGAAGCTGGAGGCAAAACACCGGTCTGAGGAACACGAACTTCATATAAGGCTAGGTATCATTGGATGAGTTTGCTAAACAAAACAAAGTCCTTTCTGCCAAAGGTGGTACAGAGTAAATGAAGCAGATAGATGGAAGGAAAGATTACATTCTTACCCGGGGAGGTCTGGCGGATATGTGAAGTACGCTTCATAACCTACTTAGTGATAAGTAGCTGAACCGTCAGAAGTCAGCAGAGGTCATAGTATTAGTTGGTTTAGAACTACTAAGAAGGACCGAACAATTAAGAGAGAATAGCCCTTGGCATTCAGTGAGTCATGATGAACACAGAAAACGTAGTATCTCACTTGAGGAAGGAAGCGGTGAATCCCGTGGGAGACCTCTTGGAGGGTGGAGTGACCACTGGCATAAAGAGAACAGCTATTCACGGAAGTTATAAAGACTTGCGTCAATCATCTTAATTGAACCGCCGTATACGGAACCGTACGTACGGTGGTGTGAGAGGACGGGAGTTAATCGCTCCCTCCTACTCGATTTAGCATTCTGAGATGAATTCAGAAATATCCACATGTGGAAAAGTTCCTATACTTTCGATTTGTAATAATTTGTGTTAATCTATTTTGTTAGTGAGAATGTTCGGTAAGTTATCCACATGTGGATAATAAAAGGAGTGAAATGAATGGAAACAGATACAATTGCTGCGATATCCACACCGATGGGAGAAGGAGCAATCGCCATCGTTCGTTTAAGTGGAGATCATGCAATACAAGTAGCGGATAAAATATTTAAATCACCAAATAATAAAAAATTACAAGACCAACCAACTCATACAATTCATTACGGCCATTTAATTGATCCTAAAACCGAAAAGATAGTGGAAGAGGTAATGGTGTCGGTGATGAAGGCACCAAAAACATTTACTCGTGAGGATGTAGTGGAAATCAACTGTCACGGGGGACTAGTATCTGTAAATCGAGTATTAAATCTTGTTTTAAGAAATGGTGCACGGCTTGCAGAACCAGGTGAATTTACAAAACGTGCTTTCTTAAATGGGCGAATTGATTTATCTCAAGCGGAAGCGGTAATGGATTTAATTCGGGCGAAAACGGATCGAGCTATGAATGTTGCCCTAAATCAAATGGACGGGAAATTGTCTAAGTTAATTAAAGACTTGCGTCAAGCTTTAATTGAAACTTTAGCTCATGTGGAAGTAAATATTGATTATCCAGAATATGATGACGTTGAAGAAATGACGGTTCCAGTCTTATTAGAAAAATGTACTTGGGTTCGTGAGGAAATAAAAAAATTGCTTCAAACATCGAGCCAAGGGAAAATTTTGCGTGAAGGTTTATCAACGGTGATATTAGGAAGACCAAATGTCGGGAAATCATCGTTATTAAATAGTTTAGTGCAAGAAAATAAAGCAATTGTTACAGACATAGCAGGTACAACACGTGATATTATAGAAGAGTATGTCAACATTCGGGGTGTTCCTTTACGTTTAGTGGACACAGCAGGTATTCGGGAAACGGAAGATATCGTTGAACGGATAGGGGTAGAAAGATCTCGCCAAGTATTAAAAGAGGCTGATTTAATATTGCTCGTGTTAAATGCAGCAGAACCATTATCAGAAGAAGATGTAAGATTATTTGAAACGATACAAAACATGAATTTTATTGTAGTTGTCAATAAAACGGATTTACCGCAACAAATCGATTTAGAAAAAGTGAAGTCTCTAGCAAATGGTAGACGGATTGTGACCACTTCTTTATTAAAAGAAGAAGGTGTTGATGCATTAGAAGAGGCAATTGCAGATTTATTCTTTGAGGGCCAAATTGAATCAGATGATTTAACATATGTTTCGAATGCCCGCCATATTTCCGTATTGCAACAAGCTTTAGAAGCGATTGAAGAAGCGATTGAATCTGCAAAAGCTGGAGTGCCAGTAGATATTGTTCAGATCGATGTAACTAGAACATGGGAATTACTAGGCGAAATCATAGGTGATACGGTACATGAGAGTCTCATTGATCAGTTATTCTCACAATTCTGTTTAGGAAAATAAATGAAACTTACTATAGAAGGGAAGATTTTTTCGGCATGACAAATTATGAAGCAGGAATGTATGATGTCATTGTAGTCGGTGCAGGTCATGCTGGCGTTGAAGCAGCACATGCCGCTGCAAAAATGGGGGCAAAAACCCTCATGTTGACAATTAGTTTGGAAAATATTGCATTTATGCCATGTAATCCATCCATTGGAGGTCCTGCAAAGGGGATTGTTGTTCGTGAAATTGATGCACTTGGGGGATTAATGGCAAAAGTTATTGATAAAACCCACATTCAAATGAGGATGTTAAATACAGGGAAAGGCCCAGCTGTTCGTGCATTACGTGCACAAGCTGATAAAGTGTTATATCAACGGGAAATGAAACGAATTTTGGAGCAACAAGAAAATCTCCATATTCAGCAAGCGTTGGTAGAAGAATTAATAATTGAAGATGGAGAAGTAAAAGGTGTCATCACAAAAACCGGTGGAGTTTTCCGCGGAAAAGCAGTAATTTTAACAACTGGAACGTATTTGCGCGGTGAAATTATCATTGGTGATATCAAATATTCGAGCGGCCCTAACAACTCACAGCCGTCCATTACATTAGCGGACCAACTAAAAGATTTAGGTTTTGAAATTGTTCGTTTTAAAACTGGAACACCTCCTCGTTTGAATGGAAAAACTGTTGATTACAGCAAAATGGAAATTCAACCAGGGGATGATGTACCTCGAGCATTCAGTTATGAAACGACAGAATTTATTATGGATCAAATTCCTTGCTGGTTAACTTATACTTCCTTAGAAACCCATGAAATTATCAATGGAAATTTAGATAAGGCTCCAATGTTTACAGGATTAATTACAGGTCCTGGCCCAAGATATTGTCCTTCCATTGAGACAAAGGTTGTTCGTTTCAATGATAAACCTCGCCATCAAATATTTATTGAACCAGAAGGACGAGAAACGGATGAGGTGTACGTGCAAGGGTTATCAACGAGCATGCCAGAAGATATTCAGCTAAAAATGATTGCTTCAATCCCTGGCTTAGAAAATGCTCAAATGATGCGACCTGGTTATGCAATTGAGTATGATGCCATTGTTCCGACTCAATTATGGCCAACCCTTGAAACAAAACGTATTAGAAATCTATACACTGCTGGACAAATCAATGGCACAAGCGGGTATGAAGAAGCGGCAGCACAAGGAATCATGGCAGGAATCAATGCGGCTGCTAAAATTTTTGGAAAAGAAGAACTCATATTAAAACGTTCTGAAGCATATATTGGCGTCTTAATTGATGATTTAGTAACGAAGGGAACTAATGAACCTTATCGTCTACTTACATCCCGTGCCGAATATCGCCTACTACTTCGCCATGATAACGCAGATTTACGTTTGACAGATATCGGATATAAAGTAGGTTTAATTTCAGAAGAACGTTATAATAAATTCTTGAAAAAGAAAGAACAAGTTGAAAATGAAATAGCGAGACTTCGCGAAGTAATCATTAAACCAAACGAAAAAACGCAAGAAGTAGTTCGTTCAGTTGGTGGAGCAGAACTTAAAGATGGGATACGTGCAATCGACTTACTGAAACGACCTGAAATGCGTTATGACTTAGTTGCATCCTTAACACCACCAGAAGAAAACTTAAGTGAAGAAGTAAAAGAACAAGTGGAAATTCAAGTTAAATATGAAGGTTACATTCAAAAAGCATTGCAACAAGTAGAGCGACTTCATAAGTTAGAAAGCAAAAAGATACCAGAAAATATCGATTATGATGATGTACCAAACCTAGCTTCCGAAGCACGTGAAAAGTTAAAAGAAGTACGTCCATTAACAATTGCTCAAGCTTCGCGAATTTCCGGGGTAAACCCTGCGGATATATCAATCTTGCTTGTATACATTGAACAAGGAAAAATTGCGAAAATCAGTAGCAATTCTTAAAAAAAGGAGCGTTCGAGCAACATTGATCTCGAACGCTTATTTCTTATATCAAACTATATATAAACTCTATGTAAAGGAGTAGAAAATGAACGAACAACTTTTTATTCAAAGCTTAAAAGATAAAGGGATTGAACTGAACGAGACGCAAATAGAACAATTTCGGAATTATTTTGAAATTCTTGTTGAATGGAATGAAAAAATGAATTTAACAGCCATTACCGATTTAGAAGGCGTATATTTAAAACATTTTTACGATTCAATCTGTGCAGCCTTTTACTTTGATTTTTCAAAAGTTGAAACTCTTTGTGATGTTGGCGCAGGTGCAGGGTTTCCAAGCATTCCGTTAAAAATTTGTTTTCCACACTTAAAAATTACAATTGTTGATTCGTTAAATAAACGTATTACATTTTTAAATCATTTAAGTGAACAATTAAATTTGACCCACTGCCATTTTGTTCACTCAAGAGCAGAAGACTTTGGTCAAAATTCAGCATATCGTGAACAATTTGATGTCGTTATGGCAAGGGCTGTTGCACGATTAAATGTGTTAGCGGAACTATGCATTCCTTTAGTTAAAATAGAGGGTAATTTTATTGCATTAAAAGCCGCAGCTGCCCATGAAGAATATAAAGAAGCAAAAAAGGCCATTCAGGTTTTAGGTGGAGCTTTAAAAGAACAATTTGATTACCATTTGCCTATAGAAAATAGTGAACGAACAATTTTTGTCATTGAAAAAACAAAAAAGACGTCCAAAAAATATCCTAGAAAACCTGGGGTACCAAATAAAACACCAATTAAATAATCAATATGCGCTCAATCAAATTTGAGCGCATTATTCTTTACTATTTGCAAAACAATTCCGTTGTTACAACTTTTTCATGTATAATAAAAAATTGTAACAATCCATTTATTAAGATTATCAGTATACGATTCATTCAAAATGAAATCACTTCTATCTAAAAACAGTCAGGAGTTCCACGTGAAACTCAAATAGAAATATGCTTTAGATAATAGAATTATATTATAATTATGACAATTTCATAGATTTTACTTCTATAAGACTCTGTACATTTCATATAGAATATTAAATAATAAAATATAGTGCAGATAGTTTCCAAAAGGTGGTGCCATTGAATGAAAAGTCCTTTTTCACGATTTTTTGGGGGCGGGGAAAAACTTGTTTCTGAAAAAAAAAGTGAAATAGAAACGGAAGAAAAAGAGAGAAAACACTCAGAAGAAGTGATAAAAATTCCAATTGATCAAATCGTACCGAACCGATATCAGCCACGCACAATTTTCGATGAAGAAAAAATTGAAGAATTATCTAGAACGATTCATACTCATGGTGTCATACAACCGATTGTTGTTCGTCGTTTAGAAGATAACCGTTATGAAATTATTGCAGGGGAAAGACGTTATCGGGCGATTAAAAAATTAAATTGGACGGAAGTACCTGCAATTGTACGGAATTTAAATGATAAAGAGACAGCTTCAATTGCGTTAATAGAGAACTTGCAGCGTGAAGAGTTGACAGCCATCGAAGAAGCATTAGCTTACCAACAACTAATTGAGCTGCATCATTTAACACAAGAAGCACTCGCTCAGCGCCTTGGAAAAGGTCAGTCCACCGTTGCTAATAAATTAAGATTGTTAAAACTTCCAAAATATGTGCAAGATGCAATTTTAAAACGTGAAATTACTGAGCGTCATGCACGAGCGTTAATCAGTGTAAAAGACGAAGAATTACAAATAAAATTAGTCGAATTGATAAAAGAAAATGACTGGAACGTCCGTCAGCTTGAAGAATATATTCAACAACTAACAAAACCTGTTGAAACGGAAGAAGAGAAAAAAACAAAACCAAAACGCAAGGCTATTAGTAAAGATATTCGCATCGCTTTAAATACAATTAAGCAATCCTTATCGATGGTATCAAAAAGCGGAATTAATATAAAAACGGAAGAAGAAGATACGGAAGATTACTATCAAATCACAGTAAAAATACCAAAGAAAAAGTCTTAAATTGTTTCACGTGAAACTAGTGGTCGTCTCTGCCACGTACAGAGACGACCGCTTTTTCTATATTATTTTTTCAAGAAATTTGGTTTATGGAATACAACTATATTATAAATTTGATAGAATGAAAGAAGTAAATATAAATTCTATTTGACTAAAAAATTACGCTTTTAACTATTCGAAAAGATGAAAGCAGGTGCACAAAATTGGGAAGAATTTTAGCAATCGCCAACCAAAAGGGCGGTGTCGGAAAAACTACTACATCTGTAAATTTGAGCGCTTGCCTTGCTTATTTAGGAAAAAAAGTATTGCTAATTGACATCGATCCCCAAGGAAATGCCACTAGTGGAGTTGGCATAAATAAAGGAGAAACATCTAGCTGTATTTACGACGTGATTATTGATGATGAAGATGTAAAAAACGTTATTCAACAAACAAAAGTAGAAAATTTGTATGTCATACCAGCTACTATTTCATTAGCAGGTGCTGAAATTGAATTAGTTTCTACAATCTCACGGGAAGTGCGTTTAAAGCATGCATTGGAAGAGGTTAAAGATGATTATGACTTCATCATTATTGACTGCCCACCATCATTAGGACTGTTAACAATCAATGCTTTAACTGCATCGGATGCAGTCATTATTCCTGTTCAATGTGAATATTACGCGTTAGAGGGGCTTAGTCAGCTATTATCAACAGTGAGATTGGTACAAAAACATTTAAATCCAACTTTATCAATTGATGGTGTACTTTTAACGATGTTAGATGCTCGTACAAATCTGGGGATTCAAGTGATTGAGGAAGTAAAAAAATATTTTCAAGATAAAGTCTACAAAACAATTATTCCTCGAAATGTACGTTTAAGTGAAGCACCCAGCTTTGGAGAACCAATTATCATCTATGATCCGAAATCACGAGGCGCTGAAGTGTATTTAGAGTTAGCAAGGGAAGTGGTAAAAAATGGCTAGAGGTTTAGGGAAAGGGATTGGTGCTCTATTTCCTACAGAAACATTAGAGTCCATTCAAGAAACTATTCAGAATGAAGAACATGTAGAAAAAATTCCGTTGCAAAAACTTGTCGCAAATCCTTTTCAACCACGGAAGAAGTTTGATGATGAAACAATTGAGGAATTAGCTCAATCCATTCGAGAACATGGTATTATTCAACCAATCGTTGTCAGAAAGAAAGGAAAAAAATACGAAATAGTCGTGGGAGAACGTCGTTATCGCGCGGCTAAATTGGCGAAGTTAGAGGAAATTCCGGCAATAATTAAAGAAATGACAGAAGAACAAATGATGGAACTTGCTATCCTAGAAAATTTACAAAGAGAAGATTTAACTCCAATTGAAGAAGCTGAAGCATATCAAAATTTAATTGAAAAATTAAATTTCACTCAAGATGATTTAGCAAAACGATTGGGGAAAAGCCGTCCGCATATCACGAATATGATTCGATTACTTCAATTACCAGAAGAAGTTCGGCAAATGGTAAATGATGGAGCCCTTTCAATGGGTCATGGAAGAGCATTACTTGGATTAAAAAATAAAAGAAAAATAATAGAAGTAGCAAAAAAAGTAGTGAATCAATCATTAAATGTACGTCAATTAGAAGCATTAATTAAACAACTAAACGAAAATGTTTCACGTGAAACGAAAAAGTCAACAAATAAGGATATTTTTGTTCAAGCAACTGAATCACAATTAAGGGAATTCTTTGGTACAAATGTTCAAATAAAGAAAACAAAAAATAAAGGGAAAATTGAAATTGAATTTTATTCTGAAGATGATTTGGAGCGTATATTAGAAATATTAAATTTAGAACATGATGAGGTATAAAAAGGGCGCCAATTAAGGCGCTCTATTTTTGAAAACAAAGAAAGAGGATAACAACTTATGGTATTATTCGGAACAATTATCAATGCATTATTGATTATCATCGGTTCAATCATTGGACGCTTCTTGAAGAATTTACCAGAAAAAATGAAAAATACCGTACTTTCAATTATTGGACTTGCAGTTGCATTGTTAGGTATTCAAATGGGATTAAAAACGAATAATTTTGTTATTTTGATTGTTAGCTTAGTAGTTGGGGCGATTATAGGTGAGTGGATTGATTTAGATTCATTATTTAATCGTTTTGGAAAATGGGTCGAATCAAAAATAAAAAGCAAAGATTCAAATAGTAATATTGCTGAAGGTTTTATTACAGCGTCCCTTATTTTTGTTATTGGTTCAATGGGAATTATCGGTGCGTTAGACAGCGGGTTAAGAAATGATCATGCTGTTCTTATTACAAAAGGAATTATAGACGGCTTTACCTCCATTATTTTGACATCTACGTTAGGTATAGGTGTATTATTATCAGCATTTCCCGTATTGATTTATCAAGGTATGATTGCTATATTTTCAGGACTGATTAGCAAATATATACCTGAAGAAGCAATGAATCTCTTTATCCAAGAAATGACAGCAACTGGCGGCGTTATGATATTAGCAATTGGTTTAAATATTGCAGGATTAACTAAAATTCGTGTAGCCAATTTGCTGCCAGGAATTGTTGTTGTGCTTGGAATAATTGTAATCATGTTTCCTTTTCAATAAATGACGTTGATATGCAAGCAAAAGTGCACGGGCAATTTTATTGCTCATCGAATAAGTTACATGAAGTCGAGTGTTTTGCAAAACAAGCATTTCCATAAATCCTCCTACATTGACAACTCCTTTGATGGAAATATCGCCGATGGGTGGCAGCTCTTTATTCACTGCTTTTCCAGGCAGTAAAGGTCCGTTTTGAACAATAATTTGACCAATACTTTTTTCTCTTCCAAGACATGCATCAATAGCTACAACGAAAGGGAAATTGGACATTTGTTGTAATTCTTCAACAGTAAGTGCTAAATTGATAGCATGAAGAGGATCTTCTAGCGTTCCAATGATTCGAAAAGGAAACTGATAGTTGGATAATAAACTTCCGGTTAAAGGACCTAAAGCATCTCCCGTAGAACGGTCTGTACCGATGCAACAAAAAACAAGATTGTTATGTTCAAAGGGA
Organism: Ureibacillus thermosphaericus; assembly: GCF_012396605.1. GTDB lineage: Bacteria > Bacillota > Bacilli > Bacillales_A > Planococcaceae > Ureibacillus > Ureibacillus thermosphaericus. The sequence continues at coordinate 38,828 of NZ_JAAXPW010000018.1, read as the reverse complement.
ATATATTGTAAAAATAATTCGCTTAAACGCCATATTGCACCTGTTTCTTCATGATGAACGGACATTTTAAATGGTTCTTGAGAAATATTTTGCATGTGATTCCCACTTTCTTTTATGATTTTAGAATAGAATGTCTATAATTATTTTTTAGAATTATATCCATTTCTTTACTTTTCTATACTAGAGGTGGAAAAATGGCGATTCATGTTGTGGAAAAAGAAACGAAAGAGATTATCAATATATCGGAGAAGATATGGGAGTATTTTTCAAGTGAGGATCTTTGGAATTTTATTGTTGGAGCTTCCATTAAAATCATTGCAATTTTCTTACTTTCTTATCTTATTGTATTTATTGGGAAGCGAATTATTGCTCGTATCTTTAAACTAAGAATGCAATCTCCGTTAAAATATTCAGAAAGAAGGCAACAAACACTATTAAAATTGTCGCAAAGTGTATTATCATACGTCGTATACTTTTCGGCGATTATTGGAGCACTTTCTTCCTTAAATATTAATGTTGCAGGGTTACTTGCTGGAGCAGGTATTGCAGGCCTTGCAATTGGATTTGGTGCACAAAATTTAGTGAAAGACGTCATTACGGGTTTTTTCATCATTTTCGAAGATCAGTTTGGTGTTGGAGATTATGTTCGAATTAATACATCAAGTGCAGCAGAAGGTACAGTAACTGAAATAGGATTAAGAACGACCAAAATTGTTGGGACAACTGGAGAAGTATATATTGTTCCGAATGGGCAAATTACCGAAGTAGTAAACTTTTCACTAAATAACTCAAAAGCAGTCATAGATATGCAAGTTGGAATTGAAGCGGATATTGAAAAAATTGAAAATGTAATGACGGAATATTTAAAAACATTGCCGAAACAATATGAGGAGCTTGTCGATGTACCTAAGTTTGTCGGAGTTCAAAATGTTACTGGTACTGAAATAACAATTCGAATTGTTGCAGAAACAAAACCTCAACAGCATTATGGAATTGCAAGAATCATTCGAAGGGATGTCAAAAAGATTTTAGAGAAAAATGGTATACCAATGGCTTATCCAAAAATGATGATATATGATTCTAGTAAAGCAATGTCTAGGGGAGATGAGAATTGATGGAGACAAAAACATTTAAATTGAATGACATTGTGGAAATGAAAAAGCAACATCCATGTGGTACGAATGCTTGGAAAATTATTCGAATGGGCGCTGATATTCGAATTAAGTGTCAAGGATGTGGACATAGTGTCATGCTACCTCGCAGGGAATTTACGAAAAAAATGAAAAAAGTTATACAAGAAGCGGAAGAATAAAGGTTATGTAATCCCCACACAGTACTTTGCAATGTGGGGATTTTTTGTTGTTCATATAAAAATAAATGGAAAATAGACTTTTTATGTGGAAATCCATATAATTAACACTAGTGCAAAAACTAATTGTTATGTTTCACATAAGAAAGGTAGTGAGTCAATGTCACTAACAGCTGGAATCGTAGGTCTTCCAAACGTAGGAAAGTCGACACTATTTAATGCAATCACAAAAGCAGGTGCCCTTGCTGCTAACTATCCATTTGCAACGATTGATCCAAACGTAGGCGTTGTAGACGTTCCAGATCCTCGATTAGAAAAATTAACAGAGCTTGTAAAACCTCAAAAGAAAGTTCCAACATCATTTGAATTCACGGATATCGCTGGAATCGTAAAAGGCGCATCAAAAGGAGAAGGTTTAGGGAATAAGTTCCTCTCTCATATTCGAGAAGTCGATGCGATTTGCCAAGTGGTTCGTTGCTTTGATGATGAAAACATCACACACGTTGCAGGTAAAGTTGATCCAATAGCAGATATTGAGGTCATCAATTTAGAGTTGATTTTAGCTGATTTAGAATCAGTAGATAAACGTCTTCAAAGAGTAAGCAAAATAGCAAAGCAAAAAGATAAAGATGCAATGATTGAAGAGCCAATTTTAATCAAAATTAAAGAAGCTCTTGAAAATGAGAAACCTGCTCGTTCTGTTGAATTAACGGAAGATGAGAAAAAAGTAATCAAAGGATTAAATTTATTAACATTAAAGCCGATGCTTTATGTTGCAAACGTTTCGGAAGATGAAGTGGCAAATGCAGATGAAAATGAGTATGTAAAACAAGTTCGTGCATATGCAGAAAAAGAAGGCTCAAAGGTTATTACAGTATGTGCGAAAATTGAAGAAGAAATTGCGCAGCTTGATGAAGAGGAAAAGAAAATGTTCCTTGAAGAATTGGGCATTAAAGAGTCCGGATTGGACCAACTAATTCGTGCTGCATATGATTTGCTTGGCCTTGCTACTTACTTTACAGCAGGAGAAAAAGAAGTGCGTGCTTGGACATTCAAAAAAGGGATGAAAGCTCCAGAATGTGCAGGTATTATTCACTCTGACTTTGAAAGAGGCTTCATTCGAGCTGAAACAGTTTCCTTTGAAGATTTATTAGCGGCTGGCTCTATGCAACAAGCAAAAGAACAAGGGAAAGTTCGTTTAGAAGGTAAAGACTATGTCGTACAAGACGGCGACATTATGTTATTCCGATTCAACGTATAATCAGGCATAATAAAAAGAGTGGAATTTACGCCAAGATGTTTTATATATCTTTACGTAAATTCCACTTTTTCTTTTTATTGATATACATACAATTTTGGTAATTGGGGGTCATCTTTTACAAGCGTATGATTAGGAAATTTGCGGAGTTCTTTATACATATAAAAATCCCCGACAGCCCCTGCAATTAAAAAAGCACCTAATAAAACTATTAATTGATTATCGAAAATAAATCCAATTATTGTTGGCAGGACTCCTGTTGTCCAAAAGGGGAGCATTAGCGCTTTTTTCATTGCATGATTTGGTAATGGTTTTGACGTTGTTGCATAAGCAACTCCTAGCTTCACATTTATACCGTAATTCAGCTGACTCCACTTCACTTTTCCAAAAATCATAAACCCAATTAAATGAAACAATTCATGCAAAATAATCAGTGCACAATAGCCTACAATAAATAATAGAAAATTCCATAGCGTAATGGCCATTTCAAATTGAAACTGTCGATGGATGATCGTATTGAATGCTAAAAAAAGAATGCACAAAAGAAGGGTCATCCAAAAATTCAACTTTGCAATTTTTTTCATATCTAATTCAATAATCAGTGGATCTTTCTCTTCCAACAAAATTATTCAACCCCTTTTTCCCATTATATCGAAATAACAGATTTTAGAAAATCTTATACTCCCCATTGAATGCTAGTTGCGATTGATAAAAGTATATGTTACAATTCAAAGATGTGAGTAATAGAAATTTACTCCTTGCTCCCTTGAAATAAAGGAGAGCCAAAGTCCATAAGGAGGTGCAAAAAGCGATGAGAAAATATGAATTAATGTATATTATTCGTCCAAACATTGAAGAAGAAGAGAAAAAAGCTTTAGTTCAACGCTTTGATGACATTCTTTCTTCAAATGGTGCGGAAATCATCGAGTCAAAAGAATGGGGCAAACGCCGTCTTGCTTATGAAATCAAAGACTATCGCGAAGGTATTTACCACATCGTGAAAGTTAATGCTCCAGCTAAAGCAATCGATGAATACAATCGTTTAGCAAACATTAACGAAGACATTATTCGTCATATCGCTGTTCGTGAAGAAGAATAATCTTATTGAACATTAATGCTGAAGAGGAGGTTGTCAAATTGATCAATCGTGTCGTATTAGTAGGTAGGCTAACAAAAGACCCTGAACTACGATACACGCCAAATGGAGTACCGGTAACTCGATTTACAGTTGCTGTAAATCGAACGTTTACGAACCAACAAGGTGAAAGAGAAGCGGATTTCATTAGCTGTGTAGCATGGAGAAAACAAGCTGAAAACCTCGCAAATTACATGAGAAAAGGAAGTCTCGTCGGTATTGATGGACGCATCCAAACTAGTAGTTTCGAGGGTCAAGATGGCAAACGTGTTTACATGACAGAAGTCGTAGCAGATTCCGTGCAATTTTTAGAACCAAGAAGTGCACAGGGTCAACAGCCATATGGGGGACAACCTTCGTACGGTGCAAGTCAACCTCCATACGGTGGCACGCAAGATCCATTTGGTGTACCATTCCCAAGTCAACCTCCTCAAAATCAGCCGAATTATACACGTGTAGATGAAGACCCATTTGCATCAAGCAAAGGTCCAATTGAAGTTTCGGAAGACGATTTACCGTTCTAAGGTATTCGGATAACGGAGAAATAATAAAAAAAGGAGGGAAAATCGATGGCACAACGTCGCGGAGGTCGCAAACGTCGCAAAGTTTGCTACTTTACTTCAAATAACATTACACACATCGACTACAAAGATGTAGATTTACTAAAAAAATTCATTTCTGAACGCGGAAAAATTCTTCCACGTCGCGTAACTGGAACAAGTGCAAAATATCAACGCAAATTAACTACAGCAATCAAACGCGCTCGTATTATGGCACTTCTTCCATTCGTAGCGGAAGATAAATAATGAATGTTATAAAAAGCAGCAAAGGCAAAATTTAGCCTTTGTTGCTTTTTTTACATTTAGCAATAATTTAAAATGTACTCTGGAAAGAGAGAATAAGCGATATTCTTCCCTAATTTGAAATAGTAAACAAAATGTACAGCAAAACATCATTGCATGGGAAATAAGCCATCAAATTATATAAAGAGTCTCAACAAGATTAAGGCGTTAAAAAAGCTTGATAACGATGAAGCTGAACAAAGTAATTCTACTTGTTACCAACGATGAATTTATGCACGATAAAAACCATTCAGGAAGACTTTACTACTAGTTTTGCGGTGAATTTATTTATTTTTTAACTTTTAATAAAAGTAAAAATTCATCACATCAAACATAATTATCTAATCTTTTAGGTTAGATGATTATGTTTTTTCTTTAGACATTCTTTTATCGTTTTGCTTTATCGTATTTTTGTCCTACTTTATAAAAAATGGTACAATATACGAATGTAAAGAATTATTGAATTGTAATAAAGGAAGGTTTCTCATGCCGAACAATCAAACACAAAGGCTTACACATGGCGCAATGATGATTGCAATATTTGCTATTCTCATTGCAATTGCATATTATGTACCAATAATCAGCTTAGTGGCGACATTATTTGCCCCACTACCTATTGCTTGGTTTAGCGCAAAGTATGACCGATCATCTTCCATTATTTTAGGAGTTATTGGGTGTATTATTACCTTTTTCTTTGGAGGATTGTTAATTTTACCATTTTCCATGATTTTTGCGGTATGCGGTGTCGTGATGGGAGATGCACTGCGCACGAATAAAAGTAAAGCTTACTTATTCATGGCAACTGGTATTTCAGTGTTAATTACTTTTGCAATTCAATATTTAATTTCTATTAAACTGTTTGAAACAGATTTTATTAAGGAATCTTTCCAACTGATGCGGGAAAGTTATATGGCTTCTTTTGAATTCGCTGAAAGTTTAACTGGCGAACAGCCAATGACTGAAGAAGCGTTCAATCTAATGTTTCAACATATAGAGATAGCCATTCCTGCATCCGTTACATTAGCTGCATTCTTCCTATCGTTTCTTTTAATTACAGTAAATCTGCCAATCCTAAAACGATTAGGTATTACTGTTCCAAAATTTCAAGCTTTTAAAGATTTACGCTTACCTCGTACCATTTTATGGATTTATTTAATCGTCTTAACGATTCAATTGTTTGTACGCCCTGAATTAGGAACATCACTATATGTAATCACATTTAATTTTTCATTAGTCTTATGGGTGTTGTTAACAATTCAAGGAATTTCTTTCCTGCACTTTGTGTTGGATGCTTATCGAGCGCCTAAATTTTTAAAGGGATTAGCGACAATTTTTGCAATTCCTTTGTATAACTTTGTGATGCTCTTAGGAATTTTAGATTTAGGTTTCGATATTCGCTCATTTGTGACAGGAAAGATTCGAAAGTAAGGGGCTGATCTCATGGATACTTACAGGAAGCGGAGGATACTTTACCCGCTTTTACATTTGGCGGTTTTCGGATTAGTGGGGATTGTTGGATTGTTTTTATTGAATATATGGGTTGGAGCAGCTTTCGCGTTACTTGTTACATTAATTATATTTTATGATTGGAAAACAGAAAGAATTGCTTATTTTGCAATAGAAAAATATATAGAATCTTTGGCGTTTCGAATGAAAAAAGTTGGGCAGGAAGTTCTTTTAGAAATGCCGATTGGTATTGTATTAATCAATGATAAATTTGAAATTGAATGGGCTAATCCCTACATGACGAGGCTTTTGGATATCCCAACTTTAACAGGTCAGGATTTGTTCCTTTTATCGGATGAATTACAAAAAATAAGAAAATCTGATGAAAAAAATGATAGCATCGTAACCATTCGAGATAGGAAATTTAAAGTCATTTATAAACAAGAAGAAAAACTATTATATTTTCTCGATGTAACTGAACAAGTAAAAATTGAAAAGCAATATTATGATGATCGAACAGTCATTGCTATTCTTTTCATCGATAATTATGATGATATTACGCAAGGGATGGATGACCAAACAAAAAGCATGACGAATTCAACCGTTACATCCATCATCAATGATTGGGCAGAGGAATATGACATTTATATTAAAAGAATTGATACGGATCGATTTTTAGCGATATTAAATGAATCAACTTTAAATGAATTGGAAAAGAAGAAATTCTCTATTCTAGACGATATTCGAGAAAAGACGGCCAAGAAAAATTTATCACTTACATTGAGTATCGGAATAGGTACTGGTTCGCCATCCTTAATTGAACTAGGTGAATTAGCTCAATCAAGTTTAGATTTAGTATTAGGGCGCGGCGGAGACCAGGTGGCTATTAAACAATCGAATGGAAAAATTAAATTTTATGGTGGAAAAACAAATCCAGTCGAAAAACGTACGAGAGTCCGAGCACGCGTGATTTCCCATGCTTTAAAAGATTTAATTCAAGATAGCAATCTCGTTTTTATTATGGGGCATAAAAATCCCGATATGGATTCAATTGGAGCAGGGATTGGCGTTCGGAAAATGGCTCATATGAATAAAGTGGATAGCTACATCGTATTAGATTTTGATGAATTAAACGGCAGTGTTGAACGACTAATAGATGAAATTAAACAACATTCCGATTTAAAGGAATATTTTATTTCACCAGAAGAAGCTTTAAGCATCATGTCTGAAAAATCATTATTAGTCGTTGTGGATACTCATCGCCCGAGCCTCGTAGTAGATGAAACATTGTTAAAACGTTTCGAGAAAATTGTTGTAATTGATCATCATCGACGAGGGGAAGAGTTTATTAACAATTCAACACTTGTTTATATGGAACCGTACGCTTCCTCGACTTCAGAACTCGTAACGGAACTTTTAGAATATCAGCCCGATAATGAAAAACTTTCGAAACTTGAAGCAACAGCTTTGCTCGCTGGAATCATTGTCGATACAAAAAGCTTTACGCTAAGAACAGGTGCTAGAACCTTTGAAGCAGCATCCTATTTAAGAACTTACGGGGCGGATACGGTGCTTGTGCAACGATTATTAAAAGAAGATATTCATACGTTTATTGAGCGTTCAAAAATCATACAAAATGTTCGATTTACCTATCCAGGAATTGCGGTTGCGCATGCAGAAGAAGAAAAAGAGTACGATTCTGTTTTAATTGCCCAAACGGCAGATATTTTGCTTTCAATGAAAGACGTAAATGCTTCTTTTGTCATCGCCCGCAGACAAGATGGCTTAATGGGTATCAGTGCCCGTTCATTAGGAGAAATCAATGTACAATTGATAATGGAGAAACTGGGAGGCGGTGGCCACTTAACAAATGCGGCTTGCCAACTTGAAGTCGATACAATAGAAGAAGCTTTAGAATTATTACAAAATGCTATTATTGAAACGTTAGAAGGGAGCATGGAAGAATGAAAGTTGTATTTTTAAAAGATGTAAAAGGTCAAGGGAAAAAAGGCGAAGTGAAAAATGTTGCTGATGGTTATGCACAAAATTTCTTAATTAAAAAAGGCTTAGCTGTAGAAGCTACAAAAGAAGCATTAAGTCGTCTTGAAGGACAAAAGAAACATGAAGCGAAACTTGCAGCACAGGAACTTCAAGCTGCAAAAGAGTTAAAAGAAAAATTAGAAAATATTACGTTAGAAATTAAAGCAAAAGCAGGAGAAGGCGGACGTCTATTCGGTTCTGTATCAACAAAACAAATTTCAGAAAGCTTACAAAAAAATTATGGAATTAAAGTGGATAAAAGAAAAATGGAATGCAATGAAGGTATTCGTTCATTAGGTGTCACAAACGTTCCAGTGAAATTACATCCGGAAGTAAAAGCGACTTTAAAAGTCCATGTAAAGGAAGAATAAGGAGCGAAATAAAATGAGTGATCTAATCGATCGCGTTCCACCGCATAACCATGAAGCTGAGCAATCAGTTCTTGGTGCGATATTTCTTGATCCGCAAGCATTAATTACTGCATCGGAAATTTTAGTTCCGGAAGATTTTTATCGCATTGCCCATCAAAAAATATTCCAAACGATGCTTGATTTGAGTGACAAAGGGAATGCGATTGATGTTGTTACTGTTACAGAAGAGTTATCTGTAAGAAAAGAACTCGAAGATGTAGGCGGTCTATCCTACTTGATGGAATTAGCAAATGCCGTACCTACAGCAGCTAATGTTAGTTACTATGCAAAAATAGTAGAAGAAAAGTCCATTTTAAGAAGATTAATACGCACGGCAACAAAAATCGTTGAAGACAGCTATATACGGGAAGATGAAGTAGAGGAATTATTATCCGAAGCTGAAAGAAAGATGATGGAAGTAGCCAATCGAAAAAACGCTGGCGACTTCAAACATGTGAAAGACGTTCTTGTTCAAACTTACGATAATATTGAGCAACTTCAAAATCGAACAGGAGACGTTACCGGAATTCCGACGGGCTTTACGGATTTAGACCGCATGACAGCGGGTTTTCAACGAAATGATTTAATCATTGTAGCCGCCCGTCCATCTGTAGGGAAAACAGCTTTTGCGTTAAACATTGCGCAAAATGTGGCGGTCAAAGCTCGGGAAAATGTTGCGATCTTCTCGCTCGAAATGGGTGCTGAACAATTAGTCATGCGTATGCTCTGTGCAGAAGGAAATATTGACGCTCAAGTTTTAAGAACAGGGGCGCTTACTGCTGAAGATTGGAGCAAGTTAACAATCGCAATGGGTACCCTTTCTAATGCGGGGATCTATATTGATGATACGCCGGGCTTGCGCGTTAATGAAATTCGAGCGAAGTGCCGTCGACTTGCCCAAGAAAAGGGATTAGGGATGATTTTAATTGACTACCTACAATTAATCCAAGGAAGCGGCAGACGCGGGGAGAACCGTCAACAAGAAGTTTCTGAAATATCTCGCTCATTAAAAGCATTAGCTCGTGAATTACACGTGCCGGTTATTGCGTTATCTCAGCTATCCCGCGGGGTAGAGCAACGTCAAGATAAGCGTCCGATGATGAGTGATATTCGTGAATCTGGAAGTATTGAGCAAGATGCGGATATCGTAGCTTTCCTATATCGTGACGATTATTATGATAAAGAAACAGAGAACAAAAACATGATTGAAATTATTATTGCAAAGCAACGGAACGGTCCAACGGGAACTGTGACCCTTGCGTTTAAAAAAGAGTTTAATAAATTTTTGAATATTGATTGGTCTCAACGACAAGAACCAATGCATGCATAACACGAAGAGAAAAGTAACATAATAAAATAAACTTTGAAGAACACGAACAATTGTACATAAAAAATATTTATTTGTTCGTGTTTTTTTGTTTGATGCATTGACGAATGCTCTATTTCACTGTACAATTAATCTGTTTGATAAAGGACGCATAGTGCGCGGAGGTGCAGAAATGACTTCAGTTGTTGTTGTTGGAACTCAATGGGGAGACGAAGGAAAAGGGAAAATTACGGATTTCCTTTCTAAAAAAGCGGATGTGATCGCTCGTTTTTCAGGCGGTGACAATGCTGGACATACAATTAAAATTGGTGAAGAAACATACAAATTACATTTAATTCCATCTGGGATTTTCTATAAAGAGAAAACATCTGTGATGGGAAATGGTATGGTAATCAACCCAAAATCATTAGTAAATGAGCTAAAAGGTTTACAAGCTCGTGGCATTGATACATCTAATTTACGTATTTCAAATCGTGCTCATGTCATTCTCCCATATCACATTTATCAAGATAAAGTAGAAGAAGAAGCTCGTGGCGACAAAAAAATCGGAACAACATGCAAGGGAATTGGCCCATGCTACCAAGATAAAATTGCTCGTATGGGAATCCGCATTGCAGATTTACTAGATCGAGAAATATTTGAACAAAAATTGCGCGAGAACTTAGAAAAGAAAAACCGTTTATTTGAGAAATATTATGAAGTAGAAGGTTTAAAATTCGAGGATATCTTTGAAGAGTATTATGGCTACGGTCAAGAAATTGCTCAATATGTAACAGATACTTCAAAGGTATTAAATGATATTTTAGATGAGGGCGGACGTGTATTATTTGAAGGTGCTCAAGGCGTTATGTTAGATGTTGACCACGGAACATATCCGTTTGTTACATCTTCCAACCCTGTGGCTGGTGGTGTGACGACAGGTACAGGAATTGGTCCTTCTCACGTTACGAGAGTAGTGGGCGTTTCAAAAGCATATACTTCTCGTGTAGGCGACGGTCCATTCCCAACGGAATTGTTTGATGAAGTTGGCCATCAAATTCGTGAAGTAGGTCGAGAATACGGTACAACGACTGGTCGTCCTCGCCGTGTAGGTTGGTTTGACGCAGTAGTGGTACGCCATTCTCGTCGCGTTTCTGGTATTACAGATTTAGCTTTAAACTCAATCGATGTATTAACTGGCTTAGAAACAGTAAAAATTTGTACGGCTTATAAATATAAAGATCAAATTATTACGGAGTATCCTGCAAGTTTACATGTATTAGAAGAATGTGAACCTGTATATGAAGAACTTCCTGGTTGGACAGAAGATATTACAGGTGTACGTTCCTTCGATGAACTGCCAAAAAATGCTCAAAATTACGTCAATCGTATTGTTGAATTAACAGGTATTCCTTTAATGACATTCTCCGTAGGCCCAGCCCGGGAACAAACAAACATAGTGAATGATATATGGGAGTAAATAATACTATCTCATCAGTAAAACCTCAATCAAAGAAGTTAATATTTTAACTATGTTTGTTCTGTGCGAAAGCGAAGCGACAGCAACAAACAAATGTAGTAAATGATGTTTGGGAATAAGGATATTGAACAATAAAAACATAGTTTATTTAGAAACGATACTCTAACTACATTTGTTCTGTGCGAAAGCGAAGCGACAGCAACAAACAAACATAGTGAATGACATATGGGAGTAAATAATACTAACTCATCAGTAAAACCTCAATCAAAGAAGTTAATATTTTAACTATGTTTGTTCTGTGCGAAAGCGAAGCGACAGCAACAAACAAATGTAGTAAATGATGTTTGGGAATAAGGATATTCAACAATAAAAACATAGATTGTTTAGAAACGATATTCTAACTACATTTGTTCTGTGCGAAAGCGAAGCGACAGCAACAAACAAACATAGTGAATGATATATGGGAGTAAATAATACTATCTCATCAGTAAAATCTCAATCAAAGAAGTTAATATTTTAACTATGTTTGTTCTGTGCGAAAGCGAAAAATAAAAGTCACCATTTTTCATCAAAAGGAAAATGGTGACTTTTTAATATTTCTCTAAGTGCCTTCCTCTTTCAATAAGAATTCCAGTAGAGTATGTGAGACTATCATATAAGATTAACTATTCATTTCTTATTTTATAGTTGCACAAAATAAGAGAATGATGAATAAATTCGTCAAAATTTGATCATAATATATAAAAATTTTCATCATTCTCCATCATTATATATTTTGTAACAAAAATTGCTTAAATAATACATTTTCATTACAAAAATTTTAAAATGTTCATTCAAAATACACATTATGATACAGTAAGTAGGTGTGAGTATGAAAAAGCATCCTATTTGCGGACGATTTTGGAAGGGGCTTGTTTATGAATACGAAATGGAATACTGGTCGAGACGGTAGTCATAATCTAAGTCTTCTAAATCAAAATAATAAATATGGCATTCTAAAAAAAGTTTTGTTTGCTGCAGTGTTGCTTTTGACTGTTTCCTTTAACTTAGCTTTTGCTAATGAAGGGAATATAGAATCTATCGACAAAATTTACCATGTTTATTTAGAAGACGAATATATCGGTTCAGTTTCAGATGAGAACAAAGTGAGAAAAATTATTGAAGATAAAGAAAAAGAAGTAAGTTTGCTATATAAGGATTATGAAATAGATGCAGATTCTTTAGTAACGATTGTTCCAGAACAAGTATTTTCTTATAAAACCAATGATTCAGAAACTTTAAAAACATTAAGTGAACAATTAGAACCACAAACAGATGCATTTGCTTTACAAGTTGATGGAGAACCAATCCTTTATTTAAAAAATAAAAAAGACTACGAAGAAACTATTAAAAAACTAAAGCTTCAATATGTTCCGGAAGAAAAACTAAAAGAGCTTGAACAATCAAAAAGCTCAAATAAACAATTGCCGAAATTAGAGGCAAATCAATCAAGAATCATCGATGTTTTTCTTTCAGAAGATGTTTCAGGTGAAGAAACAAAAGTAAGCCCTGCTAAAATTCTTACACCTGATGAAGCGGTACAATATATTAAAACAGGATTGATTGAAAAGCAAGTATATGTTGTGAAAAAAGGCGATGTCCTTGGAAAAATCGCTAAAAATCATGGTTTAACAACGAAAGAGTTATTGGAACTTAATCCTGATATAACGATTGATACATTATTACAAATTGGACAAGAAATAAACGTTACAGTAGAAAAGCCTTTAATTAACGTACAAGTGATATACGAAAAAGTGAATAAAGAAAAAATTGATTATGAAAAAGTTATTGAAGAAGACGCTTCAATGTATAAAGGGGAAAAACAAATTATACAAGAAGGTAGTCCAGGAGAAAAAGAAGTATCTTACTTAATTACAGAAGTAAACGGGAATATCGTGAAGAAAACGATTACCGAAGAAAAAGTGTTAGTAGAACCTACGAAACATATTGAAAAAGTGGGAACAAAGGTAATTTCATCACGTGGTACGGGTGAATTTATTTGGCCGACAAGCGGTGGATATATATCAAGTAATATGGGGTCTCGTTGGGGCAGCTACCATCGAGGAATTGATATTGCTCGTCCATCGAATTACAGCATTAAAGCAAGTGACAATGGCGTTGTAACTTTTGCTGGATGGGATGGGTCTTACGGAAATAAAATAGTCATCAATCACAATAATGGATATACTACTCTATATGCCCATTTGTCAGAAATATATGTTTCCGTTGGACAAGTAGTGCCTCAAGGTTCTGTTATTGGAAAAATGGGGACGACTGGAAATTCAACAGGAATACACTTGCATTTTGAAGTAAGCAAAAATGGATCACTGATTAATCCATTAGCAGTATTAGATTAATTTCGATTGAGGTAGTGGCATCATTACATGTCATTACCTCTTTTCTTTTATTACATCTTGGGAAATTTCCATCAATGAGAAATTTGTCGAAATATTTCCCGGAAAATAATGACCATAAAATCCCCTAATAGTATATGCTCAAAAATAACAACAATAGGACATTGGATTTTTTGTTATAATGGTTTTGAAATGCATGAAAGCAAAAACCGTGATAGATTTAATTATAGCTATACATCAATAGAAGAATAGATGCATTGAGATAGATTTATTTCATATTAAGGAGGAATATGAACATGGACGGTAAAACAATTTTAGTAGTCGATGATGAAAAGCCGATTGCAGATATTTTGCAATTTAACTTAGTAAAAGAAGGATATAAAGTTATTTGCGCTTACGATGGAGAAGAAGCGTTGAAAATAATAGAAGAACAACAACCGGATTTAATGTTGCTTGATATCATGCTTCCTAAAAGAGATGGTATGGAAGTTTGTCGTGAAGTTAGAAAAAAATATGATTTCCCTATTATTATGCTAACAGCAAAAGGCTCCGAAATTGATAAAGTATTGGGTCTGGAAATGGGAGCCGATGATTATGTGACGAAACCTTTTAGTACAAGGGAATTAATTGCTCGTGTAAAAGCGAATATGAGACGATTAAAAGCTTCTACACAATCTGAAGAAACGAAAGAGGAATCGAATCACATTACGGTTGGTTCCTTAATTATTCAGCCAGATGCTTATATCGTTCAAAAACGTGGGGAAACGATAGAATTGACTCATCGAGAATTTGAATTGCTACATTACTTAGCAAAACATATTGGACAAGTGATGACGCGGGAGCATTTATTGCAAACCGTTTGGGGATATGATTATTTCGGAGATGTACGAACAGTGGATGTAACCATTCGTCGTCTTCGTGAAAAGATTGAAGATAACCCAAGCCACCCATCTTGGATTGTTACTCGCCGAGGGGTCGGATATTATTTGCGAAATCCTGAACAGGAGTAGAATGAATGCAGAAAGTTAGCTTTTTTCGTTCAATCCATGTAAAACTCGTATTAATTTACCTGCTGCTTATTATTATTGCATTACAAATCATTGGGATTTACTTTTCTAATAAGTTGGAAGATAGTTTAAAATCCAACTTCGAAGATTCCATTCTTCAAAGAATCGATTTGATTCAATACAGTATTCGTGAAGAATTGATGAAAGAACGAGATGAAACTACACCGACTTTAGAGCAAAGTTTGGTCATTGCATTACGGGAGTTTGCTACAGGTGATATAAATGAGATTCGGGTTATTGATAACCGTAATAGAGTATTAGCAACTTCCGACTCAGAAAATCAATCCATTATTGGACAGCGTTCGAATGATGATATTGTAAAAAAAGTAATTTCTTCTGAAACGTATCAAGAAGAAATTGCACTTGATGCGGAAACGAATACGAGAGTTTGGGTCATTGCAACGCCAATTTTAAGTATGGTTGGTCCAAATAGTGAAGTAATCGGAGCAATTTATATAGAGTCCAATATTGAAAAAGTATACGATCAAATGGACGATATTAATCGTATTTTTGCTGTTGGTACAGCAATTTCCTTAGTCATCACAGTCGTATTAGGAATACTTATAGCTCGAACAATCACTAGACCTATTATGGATATGCGCAAGCAGGCTCAAGCAATGTCAAGAGGAAACTTTTCAAGAAAAGTAAGAGTGTACGGTAACGATGAAATTGGTCAATTAGCAATTGCTTTTAACCATTTAACGAATCGATTGCAAGAAGCGCAATCTTCAACAGAAGCAGAGCGTAGAAAATTAGCATCAGTTTTAGCAAATATGACAGACGGTGTTATTGCAACAGATCGCAAAGGGAAAATCATCTTAATTAACGATCCTGCATTAAGTTTGTTAAATGTGACAAGGGAAGAAACGTTAAACCGACCAATTGCTTCTGTCCTAGGAATTGAAGAAAACTACAGCTTTGAAGATTTAATTCATATGAAAGAGCCGCTAAATTTGAATTTTAGTACAGAAGAAGCTCCTTTCATTTTGCGTGCAAATTTTTCTGTCATCCAAAAGGAAACGGGATTTGTCAACGGTTTAATCACTGTATTACACGACATTACGGAACAAGAAAAAATTGAAATGGAACGCCGTGAATTCGTAGCGAATGTATCTCACGAATTACGGACGCCTTTAACAACGATGAGAAGCTATTTAGAGGCTCTTGCAGATGGTGCGTGGAGAGATGAAAATATCGCTCCGCATTTTCTCAATGTAGCACAAACGGAAACAGAGCGAATGATTCGCCTTGTGAATGATTTATTGAATTTATCCAAAATGGATAGTAGGGATTATAAATTGAATAAAGAAGTTGTTGAATTTAATAGTTTCTTCCATCGAATTATTGATCGGTTTGAAATGTCAAAATCACAAAACGTTAAATTCATTCGCTATATTCCGGAGACACCATATTTTGTGGAAATTGATACAGATAAATTGACTCAAGTAATCGATAACATTATTTCTAACGCAATAAAATATTCCCCTGATGGAGGCAACATTCGATTTGGTTTTACCGTTCAAGGAAATATGTTAAAAGTAATGATTTCCGACGATGGAATGGGTATACCAAAAGAGAATCTTGGAAAGATCTTTGATCGGTTTTATCGCGTAGACAAAGCACGTTCTCGCGCCATGGGGGGAACTGGTTTAGGTCTTGCCATTGCGAAGGAAATGATTAAAGCTCACAATGGTACAATTTGGGCAGAAAGTGAAGAAGGTGTAGGAACGACAATCTTCTTTACGTTACCGTACGAAATAGATGGGGCTGGTGATTGGGAATGAAGTATATCGAACATATCAAATCCATAATTCTTCTTTTCCTAGTCCTTTTAAGTATCGTCCTAACCTTTTCAATTTGGACATATACACCAAATCTTCAAGTGATTGAAGAAACACAAGTTGATCAATTAGTTGTGGGTAAACAAAAAAAATTCCAGGAAATCATAAAACCTTATCGCATTTTAGTAAGAGAGCAAGATGAATGGAAAGGTACGATCGGTTCTGGAGCAATTAACGATTTGATGGAAATCATGGTGAATTGGAAAGGTTCGGCTCTTACTTATGTTCAAAGTAATTTTTCGAATGATAAAATGAATGATTTTTTACGAGCAAACAATCGGATGACGTTGTTTTTTTCTGGAGAAGTGCCAATCAGGGTATTTCACTCGATTGTTCCATTAACACAAGATGACTTGCCAGAAATCAGCTTCAATCGCCTTGTAATTGATTGGAGCAAGGTTACCACGAATAATGCGGTAACTCTTTATTTTTTAAGTGAATCCCATCGCAATATTTATAGTACTGAAGTAAAAATGAGTGAAGATTATTTTCAGTCAACGGTTTTACAAGCATTGGAAGGATTGGCCTTTTATAAAGAAATAGAGCGTCCAAATGCCCTGTCTTTATACGTACCAGCTGAAGAAGTCAAATTAGTTCAATACACTTACTATATTGATGAAATTCATCCAGATACATTTAGAGATATATTGTTTTATGATTCAACTATTGTCCGTAAAAATGTTGAAAATCAAGATTCCTTAAAGTATACAGACGGTATGACGTTAATGACAGTAGATGTAAAATATCGTTATTTGAATTATGTAAATCCGTCTACAGAAAGTATCGTTGAATTACCTCCATCCCGTTTACTTTTAGATAGCTTTGAATTTGTGAATGAACATGGGGGCTTTACTGGGGATTATCGTTTGATCTCTGTAAATGAGCAAAAGCACATTATCGAATACCAATTGTATAAACAAGGATTGCCTGTTGTTAGTACAGATACGACAACAAGAATTACTACGACTTGGGGAGAAAATCAAATATTCCGCTATAAGAGACCTTATTTTTTACTGGATTTAGATATAAACTCTGAAAAATTTGAAAGAAAACTATCTTCAGGTCTTGAGGTTATTGAATTCATTGAGAAGAGAAAGCAACTTGAGTTAAATGAAGTGGATGATATCATTCTTGGATATTATTTAAAACAAAATGACAATAATCTTTTATTTACACTAGAACCGAGTTGGTTTGCAGTCAGTCAAGGAAGCTGGATTCGCATTACACCGGATGTACTAGGAGGGGGAAATAGTGGACTGGAGTAGATCAAAAACCATATTCATTATTGTGTTTTTAATTTTAGATGTCTTCCTTTTCTCTCTCTATTTAAATCGCCATATTGAAGCTCAACAAGTGAAAGTGTCCGGTGGAAAAACGATTGAGTCCAGGTTAAAAGACGATCAAATTACCTTTAATCTACTGCCAAATATAGAATCTGCTCCATATATTTCGGCAAAAGTCCAGGATTTTAGCGCAGAAAATTTGCAACTGAAAAACTATCAACAAATGACAATCGAAAATAACAATAAACTCATCGTTACACTAGATGAACCAGTGAAACTTCGAAATGTAAAAGAAAAATCATCATTTAACGAGTTTGTTCGAAATAACGTATACAATGGCTCATCATATGTAGTATGGAAAATTAATGAAGATGAACGAACAGCTATTTTCTTTCAAAAATTTGAAGATAAAACAATTTACTATAACATTCATGGTATCGTTACAATTTATTGGAATGAAGATTTAGAAGTAACGAGATATGAGCAAACAATGCTGAATGATTTTGAAAAATTTGAAGAAGAAGAAAGCCTTCTCCCACCATATCAAATTATTCAAATATTATATTCCAGAGACTTATTGAAACCAAGATCTCATATTACAGAAATAAAACTAGGGTATTCAACTCTTGTTCAGCTAACGCAAACGCAAGTATTCGTTCCTACTTGGAAAGTAAGCGTTAAGGATGCAGATGGAACAGAAGAAGAATTTTTCGTGAATGCTGTAGAAGGTAAAATCATTGATGTTCAGTCAGATTTAACAGTTGATGAAGATGAAACAGATGAATTAGAACTGTTAAGAGAATTAGAAGAAGAATAGGGTGTACGAAATGCGATTTAGTGTTTTAGCTAGCGGCAGTACAGGCAATGCCATTTATGTCGAAACGGATGAACATGCCTTTTTAGTGGATGTAGGCTTGAGCGGAAAAAAGATGGAGCAGCTCTTTGCAAAAATTGGTCGCGACATGAAAAATTTATCAGGGATTTTAGTGACACATGAACATAGTGACCATATTAAAGGCCTTGGTGTAGTCGCAAGAAAATATAAGCTGCCGATTTATGCAAACGAGAAAACTTGGAGAGCGATGGAAGAGCATGTTAGCAATATTCCACTTGAGCAGCGCTTTTTGTTTAACATGGAGTCGGTACAATCCTTTGGTTCTTTAGATATTGAATCCTTTGCTGTATCGCATGATGCGGTTGATCCGATGTTTTACGTATTTCATGAGAATGGACGGAAATTAGTAATCATCACGGACACAGGGTATGTGAGTGATCGAATGAAAGGAATTATACGCGGTGCAGATGCATTCGTATTTGAAAGCAATCATGATATTAATATGCTTCAAATGGGGAAATATCCTTGGTCTATTAAACGTCGCATATTAAGCGATGTTGGACATGTCTCCAATGAAGATGCTGCTGTAGCCATCAGCGAAGTGGTTGAAGCAAAACCTACCCATGTTTATTTATCTCATTTAAGCAAGGAAAACAACATGAAAGAACTTGCTCGCATGACAGTAAAGCAAATATTAGAGTCCTATGGCATTAAAGAAGGGGAATTTTTGCATTTACATGATACCGATGCAGAAGAACCAACAGTACTTGTGACGGTGTAAAATTGGATTTAATGAGAACTTTGTATGTTATACAGAGTTCTTTTTTAATTAAATAAAATGCAAATATTGTTAAAAATTGAATACGACGTTCATACTGGAATTATGAATTTTTAATTTGGTTTTATTGCATTTTAATGTAATTTTAATGTTTGGCTTGTATCATAAATGACGATGAAAGAAAGAAAGGAGAAGGGTCATGAGTTTTTATCAAAATGATGATCATCGGAATGAATCAGATAAGGATTTTTCATACTCTCCTTTACAAGAACAATTAAGACGAGAAGAAGAGGAATATAAGAAACGGCAAAATAAAAAAAGACAAGGGGTTTTAGGCTATTTTTTTAGCGGATTTGTGGGAGTCATTGTAGGAGCATTATTAGTTTGGTTATTGCTCCCCTCTATGGTAGACCAATTGCCAAGTAGTACAATTAATACTCATCACACTCCAACAATTACGCAAACGGCTACAGAAGTGACAACAGATGTTACAAAGGCAGTGGAAAAAGTATCAAAAGCGGTCGTAGGGATTACAAACATTCAAGAAGTGTCGGACTTCTGGACGCGTCAATCTAGAGAGACTGAAGCTGGTAGCGGTTCAGGGGTGATCTATAAGGTTGATGGAAATAAAGCCTATATTGTCACGAATTATCACGTTGTCGAAAATGCCAAACAATTAGAAGTAACTTTGGCTGATGGAACGAAAGAAAATGCAGAACTGATTGGTAGCGATATTTGGACAGACTTAGCGGTTGTCTCCATTCCAAGCAAAAATGTTGAAGCCGTTGCAGAGTTTGGCGATTCCGATGTGTTAAAACAAGGAGAGACAGTCATTGCCATTGGTAACCCTCTAGGATTAGACTTTTACGGTTCGGTTACAACAGGAGTCATTTCAGGAAAAGAGCGTTCCGTACCTGTCGATTTGAATGGTGATGGTTATGTCGACTGGGAAACAGAAGTATTGCAAACAGATGCAGCCATCAACCCGGGAAATAGTGGAGGCGCATTAGTGAACATTGCTGGTGAATTAGTTGGAATTAACTCAATGAAAATTGCAGAGTCAACGGTGGAAGGATTAGGTTTCTCAATCCCGATTAATACAGTCATTCCAATCATTGAAGAACTTGAGCAACATGGCGAAGTAAAAAGACCGACGATGGGAATTGGTTTATTAGATTTAACGGACGTACCAGCATTCTATCAAAAACAAACATTAAAATTACCTGAAGAAGTCACAACGGGTGTTGTGGTGACAGAAGTGGTGCCAGGTTCTCCTGCTGACCGTGCAGGTGTAGAGCAATATGATGTCATTGTAGAAATGGATGGGCAAAAAATTGAAAACTCCATCGACTTACGTCAACATTTATATAACGAAACGGAAATTGGTGACACATTGAAGATGAAAGTATATCGCGCAGGAAAAATGATAGAGTTGCAATTAAAATTAACTGAGGGCAGTCAGTTATAATATTGTGGATAAATGAAAGTTATCAACATGATTTTTCCACAAAAGAGTAGGGAAAAGAAAGTCTTTTATTTCCTACTCTTTTTTTGTTTGTTAAAATGTTTTGTGGATAAAATAAGAAAAATGTGAATATCTTGTGGAAAATATAGTTCAGAAGGAGAGAGTTGGGCATGAAAAAATTTTGCTGTGAAATGCACGTAAATCATGCTTTAGATGTCATTGTCGCTGAAACAAAAGAATATCCGGTTTTAGAGAAAGTGGACGAGGATAAAGATCTATCCACAAAGTGCGAGTACTGCGAAAAAGAAGCAGAATATATTGTATCAAGAAAATAGCTTTACACAAAATATTGATTGTGATTGTGGATATGTGTAAAACTTTTGTGGATAACTTGTTTATAAATAGTTTATAGATGTGGATTGCTTGTGAATTTCTAAAATTTATGATTAGTTGAATAAATTTATGCAGGACTGACGATTAGTGTGGACAAATTTAAGACAGAGTTAGGTGGAAAATATGAATATCTCGATTATTTCAGTTGGTAAGTTAAAAGAAAAGTATTTAAAAATGGGCATTGATGAATATGTAAAGCGCCTTTCGAGTTACACGAAAGTCGATTTAATTGAGGTAGCGGATGAAAAAGCGCCTGAACAGTTGAGCGAAGCAGAAATGGAGATTGTGAAAAAGAAGGAAGGCGAGCGGATTTTAGCAAAAATTCCGGATGGAACGTTCGTTTATGCGCTCGCCATTGATGGCAAAATGAAATCATCGGAAGAGTTAGCAGAGGGATTAGAGAAACAGATGACTTATGGCTCAAGCAAAATCGCGTTTGTAATAGGCGGATCCCTCGGTTTACATAAAGAGGTATTAAATCGTGCAAATGAAAAACTTAGTTTCGGCCGCATGACTTTTCCCCATCAACTAATGCGGCTTGTCTTATTGGAACAAATCTACCGAAGTTTCCGGATCATGAAGGGAGAACCGTATCATAAATAGTTAGGTGTATACTAGAAATCATGATGAACTGAATAAAAGGTAATTAAAAAATATGTGAAAAGACGAAGTGAAAGATATTATTTACCATTTAAGATTACTTAATATAAAGATAAAAAAAGTGCAAATCGAATAGCGATTTGCACTTTTCTTTGGCTCATCAACTGCTATTTACTAACGCAGTTTCGGCCTTTTTTCTTAGCTCTATAAAGAGCCTTATCGGCACCTTTAATAACCTCTTGGGGATCTTTGAACTTACTATTTTTTTCACAGACACCAATACTGATCGTAACGAATAATTGGCTCGTAGTATTCCCACGCTTTGATTTGGAAGTTTGAGATTTTGACGGCTTTCTAGTGTAAGTGTAACCTGTTTTCGACACCTGTTCACGTAAGTTTTCTAAATGTGGAATTACATCCTCTATCGTTTTACCTGGGAATAGAATTGTGAATTCTTCCCCACCATAACGAAAGGCTTTTCCTCCACCTGTCACCTTTATTAACTGAGATGCTACTAATTTTAGAACATCGTCTCCAACGTCATGGCCGTATTTATCATTGAACTTTTTGAAAAAATCAATATCAATCATTGCAATAACATATCTATTGCCCAGTTTCATTAAGTTTTCCCTAAGGGCGCGGCGAGAAGGAATGCCCGTAAGTTCATCAAGATATGCCATAGAGTAGGAGTCTTGAATAATACCTACAATTAGCATGAAGCCTGCCGCACTTAAAAATATAGAAAAAGATAATTGATCATTAATGAAAAAGAGAGCTGCAAAAATAGAAATCATCACACCGGCTAACCGTACCTCAAAAGCATTTTTTTTCACATAGGCTTTTATGATGAAAAATAACAGTGTGATTAAGTATATTAACAATGCTGTCTGATTCATAAATGCCTTCTCTATTGGAAGTTTCACGAATTGGTAATTCAATAATTTATGTATTGTCGGATGATTAGAAATGACTATTTTATAAATAACAAACAGCTCGATAAGTATAAATAAGATACGAATTTTCCCCCATAAAGAGAATATGCCTCTTTCCTTGAAGTGCGAAATAATAACAATATTAAGAGGGATTAGCAAGCACATCAATGGATAAAGTATTTGCGAATAGGTTTGTACAGTTATAGATAACTCCGAATAATAGCGTAAAATTAAGTCAAAAAGAATAAGCAGTAAAATAATCAGAAATACTCTACCTTGATTAAAACGAATACATAAGATGATTCCTAAGCCAAAAATAACATATGGAGAATATTCAATAACAAATAGTATAGGAGGAGTAAACGAAGGGATGTTTTTAATTAAAAAGTAACATCCTAAAAGAATTAAAATATAAATAATAGATGAATAAATAGACTTAAAAGTAATTTTCACTTATGTTGAACCACCTTTAATTATGCACTACAAATATTTAAAGTTGTTTAATCTCATAGACTATACAATTATTAGTTTCGGTTATTTAAACGGAAACTTTAACTTTGGAGGATTGTTATCAAAGAATAAGAAATTAGATGCTAAAGTGTATGTAAAAAAGAAAAGCATGAGAGTTAAAGTTCTCATGCTTTATATTTGAGAGGGGTTAAGCATTTATTGAAGTTGTTATTAGTTGCACTATTCTTTACCCGTTACGAGCGGACAACTTGGGTCAGCTGCCCATTCGTTCATCGAGCCGTCATAGATTGCGACGTTTTCTTGTCCAAGCTTGTTTAAAATTAAAGCAGTCCATGTAGCAGCTATTCCACCACCACAATAAGTAATAACAGATTTATCTGAATCTAGTGCACCAGTCTTTGAAAAGATTTCAGTAAGCTTCTCATCGTCCCAAAGTAGGCGTGTTTCGGGGTTTGAAAGGCTACCGAAAAAGACGTTTTTGCTTGTTGGAATATGACCTTTACGTGGGTAGGTGTTTGTTTCGCCATAAAAATCTGCTGGAGAAAGACTATTAATTAATACGACAGAATCATTGTCAATTGCTTCACGTACTTGTTCTTTATTTACAACTAGCTTAGGGCGACGTGAAAAGTTGAACTTGCCTCTTGGATAACTCGTTTTTTCTGTAGTTGTTGGATAGCCGTCAAGCTTCCATTTTACAAGCCCACCATCTAAAATTGCCACATTATCAAAGCCTTCGTATTTTAGTTGCCAACGTAAACGTGATGCCCAATAGGAAGCAATTACATCCGCATTAGCAAGTGCTCCACGATCATAAATTACAACGTATGTGTCTTCACCAACACCAAGCTTTTCGATTTCCTCTACAAATTGCTCACGGCTTGGAATTGTCATTGGAAATGGGGCATTACGATCTGAAAAGTTATTTAACATATCTGCAAACACAGCACCAGGAATATGTTCTTCATTAAATGCGTCCTGTCCAGACCATAAGCTAGGTGTTTCACCATCTTTGTTTGGGATACTTAAAAATGTTGTAGCATCTAGCAGTCTTAAATTTGGATCATCAAGACGTTCATATAGCCAAGCACTATCAACAATAAGTGGTACAGTTGTCATAATACCCATCATCCACCTTTCCTATTAATTTACTTGGTTTTAATGTATCAAAAAAAGACTGGAAAAACAATATAAGATTTTGATTATTCAAATAAAACCGAAAAATGTTGAGAAAGCTTATCGATATCAATCCTAAAAAACCACCTAAAACGCTGGTAGGACAACGTTCTAGGTGGTTTTAAGTTTAATCGTCATTTTTAAGAAAAGATACTCAGCTTCTCTTATTAATAGACTTTTTTAGTTAGTTCCCTATTTGATTAATCCTCTCTCTCTACAAAAAACGTCACTAAAACAAACAGTAAAAATGCTAGTAATAGAAGCGTTCCACCAATGATAAATACTACCATGACAAAAGTGTCGTTTAGGTTAAATGGATTTAAGTTGTACATCCACATACCAAACGTTAAGCCAAAAGCACCGAGCATGGATAAAATCGCATGTACTGATACTAACTTTTTATATTTTACACGGTATACTTTATAGAAGATTCCCCATGCAAAAACTGATAGCCAGCAAACAAGTAACATGTGTGCGTGAATAGGGCGCAATGAATAATCCATGCTGCCTGACATTTTTGATCCTAAAAATACACCCAATAAACCGAAAATCGCCGCAAAGCGAATTAAACGAATACTCCATTTTTGTTCCATTATTCAAATCCTCCTATGATTGTGTATGAATCTGTTCTACAGGTTGGAACAGATAACCCCCTATCAATGAAATTTTATTGTAAACGTAGTTCCCGTATTAGCTTTACTATCAATAGAAATAGCGCTGCCAAGTACAAATTGATCGAGGTATATTTTATTTACGCTGTGGGATAGCATGCATATCACCACCTTATGTTGATTATAAACATATATTGAAAAAAAACGCAGTTAAAAAGCCCAGGTAAACCGTATCCATAAGTAAATGAGGTTGTTGATTCATATCCTAAAATTTTATGAAGCCACACAAGTCAGCTCCATTTTTATATTCCAGAAATACTGAAATTAGATCTAAAGAAATTCTTTCAGCTCAAAAGCTGCTTTCACATAGTTGACCAAATCCATGATGGTCAAACCGCATAAAAAATAACCTTCTTAAAAATAAAAAAGAGACATTAAATAAATTGCTTTCATCAAATTATTTATGATATGATGAATGAAAATAAAAATATTCATTCGAAGGTGAATTAGTATTATGAAGGATAAAAAAATGGAAATATTTCATTGTGGTAAAGAAATTTTTAAAGAGAAAGGGTTTAAGGAAACGAACATTTCGGATATTACAAAAAAGGCTGGAATAGGAGTGGGTACTTTTTATAACTACTATTCTTCAAAAGAGGAACTGTTTCTAGATATCTATATTAACGAAAATAAAATAGAAAAAAATAAAATTTTAGAATCCCTTGATATAAATAAAGACCCTGTTACATTTGTTAAGGAATTTATGACCAAAACGTTTGAAGCCATGCATTCCAATAAAATACTAAAAGAATGGTATAACAGGGATGTATTTAATAAATTAGAAAAGGCATTTGAGAAAAATCCACAAGCAGATAATGAATCTATGCGTAATTTTTTCGTAGATTTATTAAAACAGTGGAAAGCAGATGGAAAAATAAGAGATGATATAAGTGATGAACTGTTAGCTGCATTTTTCGATTCTTTAGCCTATATTGATTCTCATAAAGAAGATATTGGAATTCAGCATTTTCCAGATATCATGCTGTATCTTGTGGAATTTATCATGAAAGGCTTAACTGATAAGGGGGGAAACGAATGAAATTTTCTTCCATCCCCTAAAATGAACGAATTTATAAATATTCATTCACAAAAACCAATAAAGCTGTTTTAAATATTAAGGAGGCTACTATTATGAGACGTAAAATTGAAATTGGGATAAACATATTGGGGGTTTTGTTGAGCATTGTTATGGTAGGGACTGGAGTAGTATTCTTATACCTCACGAAAAGTGATCGGTTTCTACAATATTTAGAAGCTGGTTGGAGTGAAAGCGAAAATGCATATACACTAGAACAATTAAGTCAAGCGGGTACGATGTTTATTTTGCCAGGTATAATTGGTATTTTAATTGGACTTTTAGCTATTTTTCTAGTTAAGAGAAACTATAGTCCAAAAGTTATTGGATGGAGCTTAATTATCGTAACGGTTATTATTACCGTTATTTCCTTATTCAGTGCTATTCCGGGTATGTTTTACATCCTTGCAGGTGCTTTAGCATTAAGCAGAAAGCCTATTAAAAATGTGACAAGTTAAAATGCTATATGAAAGGTTGGAATCTAAAAATGTACAGCAATGAATGGATGGTTACATTCGAAACGTACATGGTAATGAAAGAGGCTTCCCTACAGAGTCATTGAACTTGATGGTTTTAGTAGACCTAATTCATAATAACACGCTTTAGGTCAAAGTTCTTGGCTCTCAAGCAAATCTAACACCCATTAAAGAAGATTATATTTTTAATAAAAGGAACCTTTGATTTGATTGAATTTGAAAGAAGTAATGAGAATGAAATAGTTGAAGTAAATATAAAGGGCATACATTAAAAAAGTGAAGGAGTGAAATCATTGAGCCATTTATATACTTTCATGGTAGGAATTCATATTTTAGGTGCAATTGTGGGTATTGGGCCAACGCTATTTGTTTACCGAATGTTAAAGGCATGTGAAAATAGCGATGAGTTAGTAGTAACTCATAAAATGATTGCAAAACTTAATGCTCTATCTAGTATCGGTTTCGGATTATTATTTATTTCTGGTCTAGTAATGGGCTTTTTAAATAGGGCATTATTTCAATCAGCTTGGTATCTGTTAGCAATTGCTTTAATGGTCATTTTAGCGGTATATAGTTCAATTTTTATCGAACCTAAAATGAAATCGATGTTGAAAATATCAATGGAAAATAAAGGTAAACATATACCGGTAGAATATACAGAATTGTTAAGAAAAATATCTGTAAGTAATATAGTTGAAAAATCTTTAATCGTAATGATTCTTGTTTTAATGGTATTTAAACCTTTTTAATGGATTTTGCATTTAAATCACTAAACCACAATTTTATTGTGGTTTTTTGTTTTGATTATAACAGGACTTGTATGTTCAACTAAACGACCTTATGGTGGAGTAGGAATTGTAAAGTATACACGAAGCCCCTTTTCCAAAGTTCCCAAACTCGTCGATTTTAGCTATATTCGGAAATCTTCCTTAAATCTCCAAATTTTCGCCTCAAAAAATTTAGGATAGACATGCTTATGAAATGTACTATTTCAAAACTTAAACATTTGAAGAATAATTGGAGCTCCTTTTGGTGGCAGGTCTTTCGTTTTTAACTTAATCATACCGCATTGGACTTCGTAATTTTCTTTAGGTTGTAGCACACCATTAATAAATAAATTCATATAGGAGACGGTACTTGGGTCAATGATTTTCTGATTTTTTCCTTTTGTAATGCCATCTTGATCTCTATAAATTCTTGATTTTCCGTTTGAATTTGTATAGTACTCAAAAACTTCAACCTTTTTTGGAAGGTGAAAGGAAAACTCTGTGGGTGGTAAATGAGGGATTTTTAAAAATGGCTTAGGTAAGTTATTAGCACACTTTTTATTTTCCATCATTCCGCTCCTTCCAATTAATTACTAATAGTTTCTACTATAATATGCCCAAGTACACAAAAAATTTCTCCATACAATAAAATGAAATTAGCTTCAAGGAGGAAAATGGATGGCATTAGAAATTTTAAAGCTTGCAATTAATGCCGCTACAACTGTACTTACTAATCCAGATGTACAAAAATTTTTTTATGTAGTAGATACTCCTGTAACTGGGCCATCTACTTTAACAATTAACGCAGAAGATTTCATGGATGATACTGGAGCAACAGGTGTTACACTTCCAGCATTATCAGATGAGAATAGTTATTTAATTGTTTATGTAAACGGTGTACAAGTAATGCAAGATTTAGTGACATATAATCCAGGTGGAACTGGTACAGGATCACTTGTCATTACTGTTCCTGAAGATTCAGATATTATTGCAAATTCACCAGTAGTTCTTGTGGTAACTAACTTCGCTCCAACAGCTCAAACTACTATTAATACTTAAGAAGTTGTATAATGAAGATTATCTGAAAATAAAGCACCTCTTTAGATTAGAAGTGGTGCTTTGTTAGTTAGAATAAAAGCCCCTTTTCTCGCATCATTCATTTTAAGAGAAAAGGGGCTTTTATTAATGAGCGAGAATTTTGTGAGTCTTCGGAACGAAAATGTTTTTTTACGAAAAAATTAGGTAATAACTATTAAGTATCGGATAGGAGGTTTTTTGTAGGGAGGGGCTTATTTTGAAAGAGCATTTTAGTAATGTCGTATTTATTATTTCTAGTGTATTTATTTTGTTATGCGTCTTGGTGGGAATTATTGTGCCCAATGCATTTGAAAACATATCAAGTTCCATTTTTTCATTAACTACCGAATTTTTCGGATGGTTTTATTTAGTATCTGTTTTGATTATTGCAATATTTTTAATTGGATTAGCTTTTTCAAAATATGGAAGAATTCGAATTGGTGGAAAGAATGCACGGCCAGAGTTTAAATTTTTCACATGGATTGCTATGTTATTTTCAGCTGGTTTGGGTATTGGGTTAGTATTTTGGGGTGTGGCAGAACCAATGAGTCATTTCTTTACAACACCCTTTAAAGATGTGGAACCATTAACGCCAGAAGCGGCAAGACTTGCGATGGGATATTCATTTTTCCATTGGGGCATCAGTCAATGGTCAGTGTTTGCCATGATGGGGCTTGTGATGGCTTTTATGCAATTTAATCGTAAAAAAAATCTTTTAATGTCTACGGCATTAGAACCAATTACAGGAACCAATCCTGCTGTTAAAAACACGATTGATATTTTAGCGGTTATCGCTACAGTGATGGGAGTTGCTACTTCCATTGGCTTAGGAGCACTCCAAGCAAATGGTGGATTGAATGCGGCTTTTGGTGTACCAGTGAGTATTTGGGTTCAAGTTATTATTATTGGAATTATGTTTATTGGTTATATGGCTTCAAGTACAACGGGTCTTCACAAAGGAATCAAAATTTTGAGTAATATAAATATGGGATTAGCACTTTTGTTACTCGCTTTTGTTTTTGTAACAGGGCCTACTGTATTTATCTTAGAAACATTTGTATTAGCAATTAGCGATTATATTACCCATTTTATTGAATATAGTTTAAGACTGCAGCCATATGTGGGCGGTACGTGGGTAAAAGATTGGACCATTTTCTATTGGGCATGGGCCATCGCATGGTCCCCATTTGTTGGATCGTTTGTTGCACGTGTATCAAAAGGACGAACAATTCGTGAATTTATTGTTGGCGTATTAATTATGCCACCGCTTGTATCATGTTTTTGGATTGCCACTTTTGGAGGCACGGCGATATATTTTGATTTAAATAAAGGAACCGATATTGCGGGGGCAGTTAATACGGATTTAACCGTTGCGTTGTTTCAAATGTTGGATCAATTGCCCTTAACGTTTATTGCTTCGTTAATTGGTATTGCACTCATCTTTATCTTTTTAATTACGTCTGCAGACTCGGCTACCTTCATAATGGCGAGTATGACGTCAAGCGGGACACCAAATCCGAGCATGTTTTCAAAAATTGTTTGGGGTATATTAATGGCAGCCATTGCAAGCGTACTTCTCTTTACAGATGGTTTAAATACTCTTCAAACCGCTTCACTTATTTCCGCGTTGCCATTTACGGTCGTCGTGCTGATGCTGATTGCATCGTTAGTTAAAATGTTACGAACAGAGCGAATTCCGATTACACAAAAGGAGGTTCGCAGAATGAAATATATCCAAGCACAAATCGAAAAGGAAGAGCAAGAGAAATAGAGATGTATGACTTAAATATATTTTGAAAAAATCTTTATCCGATTAGATGAAGATGTTCATAGTTGTATAAAACAGAAAAAAACTACACCATCTAATAGTGGTGTAGTTAAATGTTTTTTAAAAATCAAAGTTGTCCGGATCTGGTCCTACTCTCAGATTTTGATTGAGTTCGTTAATTCTTTCCATCTCTTCTCTAGTTAATTCAAAGTCAAATACATTTGAATTTTCAATAATTCGATGTTCTCTAATTGATTTTGGAATGGTTACTACTCCGTTTTGTAAGTCCCATCGAATGATTACTTGGGCAATTGATTTGTTATGTTTATTCGCAATTTCTTGTAAGATTGGATTATCTAATAATTGCCCTTGCATTAAAGGGGACCATGCTTCTAATTGAATTCCGTTTTGTTGACAAAAGGCTTTTAAATCGATTTGTGTTAATCGAGGATGATATTCAACTTGATTAACCATAGGTTTTATTTCAGCATCTTTCATTAAATCTTCAAGGTGGTGAATTTGGAAATTACTTACTCCAATTGCTCGAACTCTACCTTCTTTATAAAGGGTCTCCAATGCTTTCCAAGCTTCTTTATATTTACCTTTCACTGGCCAGTGGATTAGATATAGATCTAAATATTCAAGACCAAGTTTCTTTAAGCTTTTTTCATATGCGGCAATAGTTGATTCGTAGCCTAAGTCAGAATTCCACACTTTTGATGTAATGAATAGATCTTCTCTTGGAATGTTTAATTCTTCTATCCCTTCACGAATGGCTTGCCCAACGCCTTCTTCATTATTATAAATAGAGGCTGTATCAATACTGCGGTAACCATTTTTTATTGCCGATTTAACAGCATTTACTAATTCGGGACCTTCTTCTACTTTAAATACACCAATTCCAAGCCAAGGCATTTTTACACCATTATACAAAGTAGTTGTATCTTGTAAATTAGTAATCAACGTTATGACCTCCAATGTTCTATATTCAGGATTTATCAATCGGTTTATGACTTGAGAAAAATTTTAAGAGACCACCCCCTTTACTCCGATTTTATTTCGATCTTTACTCTCAAAAGATAGGCAGTAACCAGAAAGAATGGCTGCTATCATCACCATAAGCGCTCCCATCCAAGAGGTGTGAATAAGACCTATAGTGTCTGTAATAATACCCCCTAAATAGGCACCTATTGCAATTCCAGCGTTAAATGAAGCAATATTGATTGCTGAGGCTACATCCACCCCAGTTGGTACGAATCTTTCGGCTAAAATTACTACATACACTTGTAGACCAGGTACATTCATAAAAGCTAGAAGCCCCATTAAGAAAATGGTAATTAATCCTAATGATTTATATGGCGCGGTAAATAAAAGACTAAATAAAATGACTGCCTGTACAATAAACATATAAAATAATGCCTTAATTGGATTGCGATTAGATAATTTTCCGCCAATCATGTTGCCAATAGCGATAGCAATACCATATCCAAGAAGAATCAAGGCAACTGTTCCTTCTTGAAAACCTGTTATAATCTGGAGAATTGGAGACAAATAAGTAAACACTACAAAGGTACCTCCATAACCTAAGGCTGTAATGATAAACAATAATAGTAAGCGACCATTCGTTAATAATTTGAATTGATCATGAAACGTTGTACGAGTTCCTTTTGGTAAAGAGGATGGAATTAACAAACTGTTTGCAATAAGGGCTATTACTCCAATGACCACAATAATAAAAAAGGCAATTCTCCAGCCGAATTGTTGTCCTATAAACGTTCCGATTGGTACTCCTGTAATAGTGGCAACAGTGAGTCCAGAAAACATAATGGATATGGCGCTAGCCCTTCTTTCTTCTGATACTAAATTTGCTGCTATTGTAGAACCAATGGACATAAAGACTCCATGTGAGAAGGCAGAAAGGACACGGGCAATAAGTAAAACACTAATATTTGTTGCAAATGAAGCAATACTGTTCCCAATGATGAATATGAACATAATCAAAAGTAATAATAGCTTTCGTGACATACTAGTAGTTAGGGATGTTAGAATTGGAGCTCCAAATGTCACTCCTAAAGCATATAAAGAAACGGTTAATCCTGCTGTTGTAACCGATATTTCCAAATCTTCCGCTATTAGCGGTAAGAGACCTACACTAATAAATTCTGTTGTTCCTATTGCAAATGCACTAATAGCTAAAGCTAATAATGCTAATATACTTTGATGATTACTTAAAGCCATTTAATTTCCTCCCAAAAATTGACTTTCTAATAAATAGACACTTTTGGCTTAAATGATTGACCAAAAATCTACGTAGATTATTTGGATAATGCTATTATGAATAATAGAAAACAAAAGGGAAATTACGTACTTTAAAGTGCCATAGATACTTATTAGTGATATAGTTACTTTTTGGTACCTATTGAATAGGGGGAAGGATCATTGAAGAATAAAAAATATAATATATCAGTGGAAGCAACGTTAGAAGTGATAGGCGGAAAGTGGAAATGTGTCATCTTATGCCATTTAATTCGCGGTAAGAAACGTCCAAGCGAATTAAAGCGTCTAATGCCAGATATAACACAGAAAATGTTAACTCAACAATTACGCGAATTGGAGCAAGATGGAGTTATTAAACGAATTGTTTATCATCAAGTTCCTCCGAAGGTTGAGTATGAATTAAGTGAATATGGTTGGAGTTTGAAAGGGATTCTAGATGCTCTATGTACTTGGGGGAAAAAACATATCGTCAAAGTGTATGGTAGTACAGATGGAGTTTTGGAAGAGAACATTTTAAATGAACACTTAAAATAAATTGAATTAGAGTGTAAGTATTATTTTCTGTCTTCAATTAAGCTAAACAAAGGAAAAGTTTATTCTTAACAAAATTTAGCATCAGAATATCAATAAATTCAAATATTAGTAACAAACTCCAAATTCGGAAACCATTCATTATAAAAAATCCCAACTTTAAACGTATGAAAACCTCCTTTGAAACAAATGATAAAAATACAATTCAAATACCAATGAATTGTAAATGGAGAATAAAGGAGGTATGTTGCATGAGAACGTTGCAAAGAATAGCTTTAGTATTAGCAATTATCGGAGCTATTAATTGGGGACTTATTGGATTTTTTAATTTTGATTTAGTCGCGACATTATTTGGAGGACAAGATACAGCCTTATCACGTATTATCTACAGTCTAGTTGGTTTAAGCGGACTATTTTGTTTAACACTCTTGTTTCAACCATGGGAAGATATGGAGCGACAAGAAACGGTTCGTCCTAGAAGCCAACAAAACAATATTAATTACGGAACGGAATTTGGAGAAGAAGCTGATTTCACTTCTGTAGAAGAAAAAAACAAGCGAAATGAATAAAATACTTTTAAGAAAGTGCAGCACTTTACGTAATCATCTCAAGAGTGCAGCACTTTTTTTGTTGCTTTTACATTAAGAAGAAAATTTTGGATTATTATAAAATTTGAAACTCCGTAGACAATAGCACATTTTCGTCAAATATTGCATATATTGCAATGGATTCGTAAAAAGGGGTGTTGAAATATGAGTGGAAACTGGAAACTCAGTGATCCGTATGTATTTGAGTCGTTAAAAGGCCTTCTAAATCGATCCATTGCTGTTCAAACAGTTCGCGGCAGTGTACGTGGGGAATTGAAAACCGTGATGCCAGATCATATTGTTATTCATATGGGTGGATCGCCATTTTTTGTTCGAACTGAACAAATTATTTGGATTCAACCATTATGAATGCATAGGTCAAGCTCCGTCCATCATAAGATAGAAACGGTTAAAAATTATGGATGGAGGCTTAATCGCTTATGATGAAACGAGTGAATAAAATTCTGATAGACTTACCAATTCCGGAACATGGTGATATGAATGCCGCTGCAGCTGTTCAAGAATTACTTGGTGGTAAGTTCGGTGAAATGTCTACGCTAAACAATTACATGTTCCAATCCTTTAATTTCCGCGGCAAAAAAAAGCTTAAACCTTTTTATGACTTAGTGGCAAGTATTACAGCAGAAGAATTTGGTCATGTGGAGTTAGTGGCGAATACTATCAACCTGCTCTCCATTGGCAACACAGTTCCAACTGGTCCTGATACCGCTCCACTCCAAAACGGAAAAGACGCACGTTATTCCCTCCACTTTACGACGACTGCTCAAACTGCTTATCCAGGAGATTCAATGGGTAGACCATGGAATGGTGAATACGTTACAAATTCCGGTAACCTCGTAGCTGATTTACTTTTCAATTATTTATTAGAGATTGGTGCCAGAACTCATAAAATGAGGGTTTACGAGATGACAACTCACCCGACTGCCTTAACGATGATTGGATACTTACTCGTTAGAGGTGGCACACACATTATTGCTTATGCAAAAGCAATCGAAATGGCAACAGGAGTAGATGTTGGAAAAATGCTCCCAGTACCAAGTCTTGATAATAACAAATTTGATTATGCAAGACCATTTATGGAACAGGGATTATATAATGTATTGTATACATGGGGAGAAGAAGATTATCGCGATATTAATCAAATTTGGAAAGGGAAGAATCCTGAAACGGGCGAACAGTTGAGAGTGATTCACGGAATGCCAGAAGGAGCACCGGTACCAGATTTTCCTGAACTTCCAGAAGAATTTGCTCCTGGAATTGACCGGGATGATTATTTACGGATTTTAAAAAGACTGCAAAGCAACTTGTAATAAGTTTGGGAAAAAATTTGCCGTCCCACATTTAACAAGATGTGGAACGGCATTTTTATTTTAATTTTGCTTCTTTGTTGTAAAATCAGGAATAAGCCAATAAATAAGCAATCCAGCAATTGTTGCATAAGCGATCCCGTTTGCATATCCAATACCGATAATAAAGATAACTGCTACAATAATTAAGTTTTTCATGTTCGTCATATCCACTTTTTCTTCGATCATGTGGCGTATTCCCATCCCAGCAATCATACCAAATAACAAGATACAAATACCACCCATAACAGCAACAGGAATAGATTGAATTGCAGCCCCTACTTTTCCGAATAAACCTAATAAGATGGCAATGACACCCGCACCTTGAATAATTCTGCTAGAGAATTGACGAGTAATTGCTAATACGCCAAGGTTTTCTGCATAAGTTGTTTGTGCAGGACCTCCAATTAAACCAGAGATAAATGTAGCGAGACCGTTTCCCCAAAGAATGCTTGAGAATCCTGGATCCTTCGTTACATCCTTACCTGTAATCTCATTTAATACGAACATATGTCCTAAGTCTTCGATGATTGTAACTAATGCAATAGGTGCCATTCCGAAAATGACAATCCATGTGAATTCAGGCATGACAAAATGAGGAAGAGCAAATACTGGAGCATCTACAATTGGGCTATAATCGACGATTCCACGAATTGCGGCATAAATGTATCCTACTCCTAGGCCAATAATAATTGGCAGTAAACGAACCATTTTATTTCCTGCAAGTGTCGCGATAATTGCGGCAAGGAGGCTGACGATTGCTACATCCCAATTTACACTAGCCATATTTGTAACAGCTGTCGTTGCTAATGCTAACCCAATGATACTCACAACAGGGCCAACAACTACTGGAGGAATTGCTTTCCGGACTTTATCAAAACCAATAAAAGTAATAAGAAGTGCAACAATTCCATAAACAATTGAAACACTAATAAGTCCTGCAACTGCCTCGCCCGGCGAATTCAATTCCCCTACATACAATGCTAAAGGCGCAATGAAAGCGAAGGACGATCCTAAATAAGTAGGAACTTTTCCACGCGTAATCAAATGGAATATTAAAGTCCCTAAACCACTAGCAACAAGTGCACTACCTGGATCTAATCCGGTGAGTGCTGGAACTAAAATCGTCGCACCGAACATAGCAAACAAATGCTGCAAAGACAATGGAATCGCTTTCAAAAAGTTTTTCAAACAAGTGTCCCTCCTTAATAAATGGTATTTCTGTCATGAAATTTTTAGAATATGAATTTTAAATTTTCACTATTGAAATAAGACAAATTAATGAAGGATATAGTGATGAAGAATAAAATTGTACATAAGTTGGGAGAGTAATGAACGACCTAAAAGAAAAGGAGGCACCCTTTGCCTTTTGTTAGGTACTCACAAAATCAGTTTGTAGAGAATCGAAAAGGCATGCAAACAAATGAAGTTTGCATGCCTTTATTGATGCGTACTAAATTTTTATAATGATTTCCTACTAATATTAGATTCATTAATATTTTTAAAAGCGTTGATGATAAAAAGGAGATTGCCTAATAAAAATGCACCGCCGCCAAGATATGTGAAAATATGTGCTGTATCGAGCATACCAGGGACTTGAACTAAAAAGGCGCTGAGTAGGAAAACCGGGACCCCTAATTGATGAAGCCAAAAGTGTGTTTTACCTAATGAATTGATTGCAGCTCTTGGATAAAGGCTATAGATAACTCCGAAAATAGCCGTTGTTGCAAAACCAACTAAGTTTACATGTGCATGAGCAGAACCCCATTGAAGTTTAAGCGTCATCGACATAAATAATCCTACACAAATTCCAAAAATCAAGTAAAGAACTGCAAGCTTAATCCAAATGGATCCCCTCATGTATACACTCCTTGTTGTCATTATTCCATGCTCCTACTAACGTCGCCATTTCCTTTTACTTAAAGCTTGTTGTTCCTCCTTTTTCCTTTGCTTATTTCATCATAATACGATTTTTTATGAATTATGAATGGATTGATGAATTTGATTTCATTAAAGTGAAGAAGCCCACTTTTAGCATAAATGTCCAGTTAAAATTCAATTTGCGGCAGACATCACTACTGCTTCAAAAGGATTTAATTACAAGTAATATCAATAGAAATTATAAAATAAGCCATTGCTATTGGAATATCAGTTTTCATCCCATCATTTTACATATTAGGGAAGAATCTAGTAAAATTAATGTTTATAATTATTACATAGGCAAGTCTATGAAGGGGTTTTATAAGAAATGAAACAATACTATGCTTTCTTAAAAGTGATTGAAAGAGGGAGCTTCACAAAAGCAGCGGCAGAACTTGGTTATACTCAGTCTGCTATCAGTCAGATGATTCAAGCTCTTGAAGAAGAAATGGGGACAACGTTGATATACCGTTCAAGAAAAGGCATTACATTAACGCCGGATGGAGAGGAATTTTTGCCTTTTATTACGAGAGTTGCAAATTCTCATGCAGAACTGATTGAAAAAGCGAAGGAAATGCAAGGATTAGCAAACGGGCATATTCGAATTGGAACTTTTACAAGCGTTTCAAGCAATTGGTTGCCAAGTTTAATGCAAGATTTTAAACACCTTTACCCATCCGTGCAATTTCACCTGCAACAAGGAGAATATACAAGTATCGTCAAATATATTAAAGAAGGCAGTGTGGATTTCGGGTTTGTCAATCCTGATGCGGCAGAAGACTTAGAAACAGTTGTTTTAAAGCAGGATAATATGGTCGCAATCTTACCAGAAAATCATCCTCTTGCGAACGATTCAACAGTCACATTAGAAGATTTAGCAAAGGAACCGTTTATATTACTTGAAGAAGGAGAACTAAATGAACCGCTAAATGCTTTTAAGAAAAAAGGATTGCACCCTAATATTCAATATAGAGTAATTGATGATTATACAATAATGTCAATGGTCGAAAGTGGACTCGGCGTTTCAATTCTATCGGAAATGGTGATGAAAAAAGTTCGTTACCGATTTGTCATAAAAGAAGTGGACCCTCCGATAATTCGAACAATTGGCATTGCTTATAAAAATAAAAAAACGTTGCCAATTGCTAGTCGTTATTTTATCGATTTCATCATTCGAAAACTGTCTTAAAAGGTTTGTAACCTTTTTGAAAGGAAGAGTCTGAATGAAACAACTGTATATAAAACAAAAGTTTTTTAGCTTAACTGATAAATTTACGATCAAAGATGAACATGAGAATGATGTGTACTATGAAAAGGGAGCTTCTTAAAAATTCCAAAAACCTTTTCAATTTATAATATGGAGGGGCAACAAGTAGCCCTTATTACAAAAAAGTATTTGGTGTATTGCAAAAATTTACTGTTGAAGTTGGAAGGCAGCACGTCATAACAATCATAAAGGAATTTACCTTTTTTAAATCGCGCTATACGATAGATTCAGCTGGAATAGAAGTACGTGGTAATTGGTGGGATATGGATTTTCAAGTATTCCAACATGGTGAAAAAATAGGTCAAGTAAGCAAAGAATGGTTTTCTTGGGGAGACAGTTATAAAGCACAAATCTTAAAAGAAGAGGTGGAAACCATCATTATTGCTCTTGTAATTGCCATTGATTGTGTGAAGGAAGATCAAAGAATTGCGTCTGCCACAAGTTCAGTTTGATAAAAAAAGAGGTTGGGACATAAGTATTTTTCAACCTCAAAAATAAGGGGTGAGTTGTTTGAAACAGCTCACCCTTTTACAATTTCATCCAATTCATGAGGGTTTTACACCCCTCGTAGTGCATATTTTCTTA
>NZ_JAAXPW010000017.1 GCF_012396605.1 Ureibacillus thermosphaericus | reverse complement strand
GCCGCTAACCTCATGAAAGCTAGGCTTTCAATTGGTTCGCTCGACTTGCATGTATTAGGCACGCCGCCAGCGTTCGTCCTGAGCCAGGATCAAACTCTCCATAAAAGAAAATTTGATTTGCTCAAAAATTTAATGTCCGAATCTAGATTGTTAACGAGGGTTAACAACTAGATAATTTATTGCATTAACGTTTTGTTGTTCAGTTTTCAAGGTTCATTTTCAATCGCTTTAACAGCGACGTTTTTTATATTAACAAATCTAAAATCGATTGTCAACAATGTTTTTTATTATTTTTTGCTGTTTTTTATCATCAGCAACAGCGTTTATTAATATAACATCTTCGTTTTTATTTTGCAAGCATCTGATGAATAAAAAAACAATTCATATTATTTTTACTATTAAAAACTTATTCATCCATTAGATATGAATAAAAAAAATGGGGAAAGCAGCTTCTCTGCTTTCCCTCATAGGTTATTCTGACAATGTCGTTAAATATAATAAGAAGAGTATAGCAAATACATACATAATCGGATGAACTTCTTTAACTCTCCCTTTAAGGATCATTGTAATCGGATAGAAAATGAAGCCTACCGCAATACCTGTTGCAATCGAACTAGACAATGGCATCATAAACATTGTTAAGAAAGATGGTACTGCGATTTCGAATTTATTCCATTCAATTTCACGTAATGAAGCAGCCATCAAAATACCTACAATAATTAATGCCGGTGCTGTTACCGCACTTGTAATAACAGATAATACTGGAGAAATAAACAATGCCAATAAGAATAAACATCCTGTTACTACAGAAGCAAATCCGGATCTTGCACCTGCTGCTACACCTGATGATGATTCAATATAAGATGTTACCGTTGATGTACCGAAAATAGAACCGATCATTGACGCGATTGAATCTGAAATCAACGCTCTGCCCGCACGTGGCAAACGATTATCTTTTACAAATCCAGCTTGGTTTGTTACCGCAACAAGCGTTCCTGCATTATCGAAAAAGTCAACGAATAAGAATGTTAAGAT
This sequence comes from Ureibacillus thermosphaericus, assembly GCF_012396605.1. Lineage (GTDB taxonomy): Bacteria > Bacillota > Bacilli > Bacillales_A > Planococcaceae > Ureibacillus > Ureibacillus thermosphaericus. The sequence goes on along the minus strand of NZ_JAAXPW010000017.1, from coordinate 59,763 downwards.
TACTGAAAGCATTGATAATGAATAAAAACTTGGATCAGAAAATGCTGTAAATAATTTACCGAATGTTGGCGCAATACTTGGAGGAGCTGATAAAATAGACGCAGGTTTATCTATAAGTCCAAAAATCATACCAACGATAGCCGTGATGACCATACCATAGAAAACGCCGCCTTTAGATCCTCTAACCATTAATATTACTGTTATGAAGATTCCAAAAATAGATAACAACACTTGAGGATCTTTTAAATTCCCCATCCCAATAACTGTTGCTCCATTCGCTACAATTATTCCTGCATTTTTCAATCCGATATACGCGATAAATAAACCGATACCTGCACCAACCGCAAGTTTCAATTCCATCGGGATGGCATTAATCAATTTTTCACGTAAACCAGTTAAAGTTAAAATAAAGAAGAAGACAGATGAAATGAATACAGCTGCTAATGCATGTTGCCATGGACTTCCGTGAGATAATACAACAGTGTAAGCAAAAAATGCGTTTAACCCAAGGCCAGGCGCTAAAGCCAACGGATATTTTGCAAAAATCCCCATGATGAAACATCCTATTGCAGCAGAAACTGCAGTTGCAACGAATACCGCACCGTATTCCATTCTTAATTCATCTGGTAAATCAGGAATATCTGCCAACGTTAGCGTTAATGGGTTTACAACCAAAATATACGCCATCGCTAGAAAGGTTGTAATACCACCGATAATCTCCTGCTTATAAGATGTTCCTAGTTCATCAAATTGAAAATATTTTTTCATATTTTCCTCCGTCTCTCGTCGCCTATGTCCAGATAGCTTCAGTATGTCCTACCTTTCGAATAACATACGAAAAATAAAAAGTCATGCAACAAGTGCATGACTACAACTTTTATAAACGAATTCATAGAAGCATGAATTCTATCTATAAAGTCGTAGTCAAGCTATTTACGGTAGCTTGGTAGAGACTATCGAGCCATATCCTCGACATTATACGACGTTTTTTTAATTTTTACTCCTGTAATATATCATCTTATTTTTCGCTTTTCAACCCTAATCACGAACATTTTTTTATATTTTTAAAATAAAGTTCGTGAAATTCATTCCGCTTTTCCCAAAAATTATGTTCTCTATTTTCTTTTTTATAAGTTTTTTATGGACAATAATAAAACTCCCTGATAGGTTGGATTTTTCACTTATCCACCTATTAGGGAGCATTTCAATTTTTGGAGATATATTTGTACTTCGTGAAATTATGATATCCTTTAATCATATCTCAAATGCTTGTTTATTAAGTTCATCGCTAAAGTTTCGATAATTTTCTGATCGTTATCCACGAGCCATTACACTTTTGACCGAATGAGTTGATCAAACATTTCCCTTCGGATTTCATCAAGACTTTCCAAAATCACTTGAGATTTCAATGAATCGGTTAGTGTTAAGGTTACGTAATCCGTTCCTTCTAAAGTGAAATCACTATTTGATACCATAAATCCCCATTATCTCGTATCCATTTTTCCCCGATGTTTTTAACACCAAGTTGTATATCTTTCGCTACATTTAAATATTTTCCGTCTTTTGAATTTTGATAGGTTTCTAGCAAGAAATTCATTTCACCTAAAGCATGGTTCAGAGAAACATGTGTATTCTTTTACTGATACGGTGAAAAATAGTCCGTAATCAAATAACCGCCTTCAGGTACTTCAATGCTGCCTCCCACGTTAACTTGATTCACCAAGAAATCCGCTTAATCAATGAGCGCATGTTCCATTCGGGATTATCAAAAATGTCTCCTACTTCTTTTAGAATAGGGCTATATTTTCATTATGTCTTGTATCGATATAAGGGACATGGATACCATAGTTATTTTTTAACCAAGTGCTCATATATTCCGTTCCCCATAACCCTTCTTTATCTCCTTGGAAAATCTTCAAGTAACCTTCAAAATATTCTATCTTCTCAACTAAAAACGCAAGTAAAAACACATCCAAATTCTCAAAAAATCCCAAAAATATTTTCCAATATTAAACATTAATTATATAATATATCTATACAATAATACTCTAGTTGAAAGGGAGGATTTTTTGAACAAGGCAATTGTCTCATCCTTATTTGCACTAATTATTTTCATTCTTCCTTTAGTTATAAACGCTGAAGAGATACCACCCAAAATCGGTGTCATGTTCTCTCATCCAAACGAACAGTATGCCAAAATCACTAGCCCAGGCGGTAAATACAAACCACCTTATATGAATGAAGAAACGGTTTATCCTAAAGTAAGTTACAGCTCCATTTACGATAAAGAATTAAAATATTACCATTTTCTGAAACAGCAAGGTTACAACGTACAGAAAGTATCCCATGATGCATTGAACAGTTTAGAGTTGCTTCATCAATATGATGCCATCGTCTTCCCTTACACTACATTGATGAATCATCAACAAAGGGAAAACTTGAAACGATACATATACGGCGGTGGTGGTGCACTATTCATCTACGGAACAGGTAGAAACGAATTGGACTACATGCCGAAAAACGGACAGATGGACTTGACTCCGTTAATTTTCCATACCATCTCATATATTTGGGAATGGGACAATCTTACAGAATTGTTCCAATCTCGCTTCATCACCGACAATCACTTAAAAAATGTTGTCATTTCCAACAATCCGGACGTTACCCACCCAATTTTAACGGAAGCCTATAAAAAATTGGGACGAAACTACATACAGATTTCCGAAAATCGAAGCGACGGTTATTGGTATGAAATTATGGAGCCTTGGAATTCAAACATTAAACCTCTTCTTGTAATTTCAGACTTTTCCTACGCCAGCCAGCCTGAATACATGAAAAAAGGCAAAACTGGCGCCATGTTTGCATTGGAATATGGAAAAGGACGCGTCGTAGTCATCCCTTTCAAAATGTTCGACTTTTTGCATGTAGAAGCAAATGATAAATGGGAAGACAATACAAGAGGGCTTGCTTGGGATAAAACCTATGGGCACGAAGATGCTGCAGCGCTGACAAATTCTTCTGTGAATTGGGTAATCCAGCGTGCTTCATCCAACGCCTTTAAACGTCTGTATGATGTGCAATTGACCACATCCAACATATCGGCTTACGTAACTCCGCAAAAGAAATTTGCTATCAGAGGAACGGTAAAAACTTCTAACGGAGGCAATGTGCCGGTAAGAGGCTATTTAAAAGTTCAAGTGTTGGATCAAAATAATAAAGTGTTAGGCGAATATAAGCGGGTATTGCCAGGGCTTGCGCCTAAAGGAGCGGAGGATTCATCCTTCACGGAGAAATTTGAAATCTTGCTCCCAGGCAATTTGGCAAATGGAAATTATACCCTTTACATTACTTTCGAAGATACCAGACACGATCGCAAAGGGTTCATTACCCGTGCGGAAAGATTCACTATCACCAAAAAAGGTAACAGCGGAACTCTTTCATCATTTAAAATGTTCTCGGACGTACCAATGAACAGTAGCCATTATAAACATATCAGCGATGCTGCAAAAATCGGCATTATTACTGGTTATGGAAACGGCAAATTCATGCCGGCTTCGAATGTTTCGAGATTGAATGCGATGATGATGCTATTGCGGGCATTGGACATAAAACCTTCTTCCACAGCAACAATGCCGGCAAGCGACATGAAGAAGGGTCAATACGGATATGATGTCATGGCAACGGCTTACCAGCGGGGATTCATTACCCTCGAAAACGGAAAAGCCAATCCACAAGCACCAATACGCCGCGGTGTCATGGCACAAGCTTTGACAAAAGCATTCCAATTACAGGGGAAAAGTGATCTTCCATTCACAGACATCTCCCCTTCATATGAGCAATACAAAAACATCGAAGTACTTTACCATCATGAAATTACAACAGGAACAACTCCGACAACTTATAATCCGTACGCTCCTGTAACGAGACAACAATTTGCAACGTTCATCATGCGTTCGCTGAATGCATCTTCGAAATAAAGACCGCATTTGAAGGATTATTCAATCATTGGATTGGATGATCCTTTTTATTTTTTTGTGATGTAAATAAGAAATATCAATACTATATTTCATACATGGCCAAATCTTTTTCTGCTTTGTACAAGCAATAAAAAACACAAAAAAACTTTCCTTTATCCATGAAGAACTGGATAAAGGAAAGTCGATTGTTGATTCATAAAGCAGGTATTCTGTTTACTCCCACTCGATTGTGCTAGGTGGCTTAGATGTAATGTCAAGAAGTACGCGGTTTACATGTGGCACCTCATTTACGATACGAGTAGAAATTTTTTCTAACACGTCATAAGGAATGCGTGCCCAATCACTAGTCATACCGTCAACGGAAGTTACCGCACGTATACCAACCGCATAATCATATGTGCGTTGGTCTCCCATAACACCTACAGATTTAATGTTAGGCAATACAGTGAAGTATTGCCAAATTTCACGATCAAGGCCAGCTTTTGCAATTTCCTCACGTAAAATTGCATCGGATTCACGAACGATTTCTAGTTTCTCTTCTGTTACTTCTCCTAATACGCGAATAGCAAGACCTGGACCTGGGAATGGTTGACGCCAAACAATCTCATCCGGTAAACCAAGCTGAGTACCTAGTTCTCGAACTTCGTCTTTGAACAATGTTTTTAATGGTTCAATTAATTCAAATTTCATATCTTCTGGTAAGCCACCAACATTATGGTGAGATTTAATTGTTTGAGCAGTTGCTGTACCAGACTCAATGATATCTGTATATAAAGTTCCTTGTGCTAGGAAATCCATATCATTCAATTTGCTTGCTTCATCGGAGAATACATAGATGAACTCATTTCCGATGATTTTGCGTTTTTGTTCAGGGTCTGTTACTCCTTTTAATTTGTTCATGAAGCGTTCACGAGCGTCGATTTTAATGACTTTCATTCCGAATTTACCTTCGAATGTTTCCATTACGCTCTCCGCTTCACCTTTACGAAGAAGGTTGTGGTCGACAAACATACAAGTCAATTGGTCTCCAATTGCTTTATGAATTAATACCGCAACAACAGATGAATCCACACCACCTGAAAGGGCACATAATACTTTTTTGTCGCCTACTTGTTCGCGGATTTTTTTGATTTGTAAATCAATGAAATTTTCCATTGTCCAATCGCCTTTTGCGCCACAAATATCAAATACGAAATGACGTAAAATATCATTTCCATGAACAGAATGACGCACTTCTGGATGGAATTGAACGCCATATAATTTTCGTTCTTCATTTTGCATTGCAGTAATTGGGCAACTTGGACTCGTTGCAATTGTTTCGAAACCTTCAGGTAATTGAGTTACAAGGTCGCCGTGACTCATCCAAACCACTTGCTCTTTTGGAAGGTCGCCGAACAATGGATTGTCTTTTGTAATTTCAATTTCTGCCTTACCATATTCACGAGTATTTGCGCTTTCTACCTTACCGCCAAGAGTATGGGCGATTAATTGCATACCATAACAAATTCCTAAAATCGGTAAACCTAAATTAAAAATCTCTTCATCGACTTTAAAAGCATTATCGTCATATACTGAATTTGGGCCACCTGAAAAAATAATCCCTACCGCATTCATTTCTTTAATTTCTTTAGCAGAAAGTGTGTGAGGCAAGAGCTCCGAAAATACACCAAATTCACGAATTCGTCGGGTAATTAATTGATTGTATTGACTTCCAAAGTCGAGAACAACGATTTTTTCTTGTTCTTTTAATTGAGTCGTCACGATTTACACCTCTTCTATATTTACTGCCTTATAATTTTTTAAATTTTACTCTTACTCATATATAAAATCAACTACTAGTGCGATTGATTAAATTTTCCCAACATTCTTTCACTTTTCCGTAGTCAATTTGCTGTTTATTACCATAGATATAATTTTCGTAGGCTTCCGTAATCTGTGACATATGTGTAGAAGAAAATATTTCATCAACTTCTTTCGCAAAAGATTGTAACGTTTGACCTTCTTTCCTCTGCAATCCGTTTAATTCCAACACTTTCAACAGTCTCAAATAAATGATTTCAAAAGTTGCTTCATTAATAGTTTGATGTTTCAGCCACCGACTATACAATTTCGGCATCCATCTTTTGCGGAAAATAAATAATAGTATACTCGCCATAACTATTCCAATAAAGGCAATGTTTAATATAGGTCCGATATGGTTAAGCCAATTCTTAAAACTTGTAAACTCAACATTACGTTGTTTCATTTCCTCATTTTGTTCATCTTTTAGTTTGTCAGGTTCCGTATCTTCATCTACTGTTAACATATCATCCTGATAAGCATCCGTTTCAAAATCGTAATGAATGTTACGATTTGTAGTAAAACCAATTGTTGGTTCAAATGGAACCCATCCAACCTTTGGAATATATGCTTCTACCCAAGAATGAGCATCGTTGTTTGTAATTTCATATGTTTTTAAATCACCGTCACTTGCAATCACTTCGCCTCCAGCAAACCCTTTAACCCAACGAGCTGGAATCCCCACCGCTCTCAGCATGACAACCATCGCTGTTGAGAAGTTGTCGCAATAACCGATTTTTGATTCAAACAAAAATTGATCAACGTAATCTTGGCCCTCATCAGGAACAGGCACCCCTTCCGTTTCATAGCGGAAGCCATTTAAACGAAAATAGCTTTCGATTGCGCGAGCTTTATCATAATCACTTTCTTTCCCCTCAACAATTTCCTTTGCCAAATCAATGACTCTTTGAGGTAGGGATTCTGGCAACTGTAAATATTTTTCCTGAATGCTAGAATCAATGGGTTGTTGAATTGTTGAAGTCAAATCGCTATATAAATACTCCGGAGTGCTATACTCAACGTGATACAAAAACTCCCCAGCATAATCTGTAGATATTTTCTCCGTTTCAAGATTCATAATCAGACGAATTGGGTTTTCCACGTCTGTTCTTGCATCGATGGAAATAAGTCCATACGGTTGAATAATAAAATCGTATGGGTATCTTAGTTCTATATGGGCAAATTGCCTTTTTTCATCAGGTCCCACTGGCAATGAGTGAAAATGATGAATCGGCTCCCCAAGTGAAATGGATGCCAATTCATCTGAATGCGACGTCTCCCAACCTTTTGACGTGTATACATCTTTTGTTTCAACCCGCCAATATTGCTTTGTCGTAGCATGAGCAATAAAAACAACTGTATCATCCCCAACGAACGATCCTCCTAGTTGGGAGTCATCTTCATCATAACCGATTTTTTTCACAGGGCCGCCCAACCCATTTCCTTGTCCTGCCATAGTTTTGATATACGGAACAGGATCTGGCCATTGTGGGGATGCTTTCGGCAATAACGCCCCTACCAATCCAACCATTCCTATCATCAGCAGAACAGGTAATGCAAGTTTTAAATAGTTATACCAATTGAACGATATACCTGATTGCAACATGAGCCTTTTCACAAACAAAAATACCATCATTAATAATCCAAGCAGCACGACTTTAACAATGGCCGTCGTCCCATCGTAATCAGTAAATGTATCTAAAATACCAATGAATACTACCGTTAACACAAGGAAGTAAAAAATATTCATTCTTACCGTTAACCAATGATGTACTAAATAAACAAGCATCCAAATGAGAATAAAAAATAAAATAGATTGGAAAGAGTTCGTTATATGAAAAAATTCTCCTTGAAACATCAAAGCAAAATTGTACAATAATTCATTCAACAGAAACTGAATGCCTTCATTTGAAAAAATCGATAAATCACTATACACATAAACGATAAACCATGAAATATAAGATATTTTCATAATCCATGAAATAAAAATTGGTAAACGGAACAAACTAATAGCGAGGCACAGAGCAATAAATAACAAGATTAAATCCACATACCCTATTCCTGTAATGCTCATGATAGGCGTCAACCATTCCCGTAATATAAAAAAAATAAGAACGTAATATAGTGCAAGTTCTATTGTTTTATAAGCTCCATTTTTCACGGTTTTATCACCTCCGTGAAGACATCACTAAACCTCTCTTTTGTAATTGGTATAATAGTTACGTTGAAAAACTCTTCCCTCGCTTGTCCTATTTCTTGTTGGGATGACAAGACAAAACAAATAATTCCTTTTGTCTTTTTCGAGTGATTCATAAAGAAATTTCTTAACGACTCTGTTAATTCACCTGTAAAAAGCAGCATGAAAGAATCGAGTGTCTTGCCCTCTCTCGTTAATATCCATTCTATATTTTTTGAATCAATCGCTTCCACCAACGATAGTTGTTTCATAATATTTCCAAATTGACTTTGTTTCAGTTGTGGATAAAAAACTTGTTCATCTCCTGCAATGAAAAATGATACTTCACCATGATTTTTTACAATGGTTTGCAAGACTGATGCTGCTAATTCCACCACTTCTTCAAAATGTCTTTTCACAGTAGCATCTAACACAAGCATTACTTCATGGCTTTGCTGCACTTCAAAGTCTTTCGTCCTTAACGTTTCATCCTTCGCAAATGACTTCCAATGAATCCAAGAAAACCGGTCGCCAGCTTGATAATTTCTAACGCTTGAAACCAAAGTAGTATCTTTCAAGAAAGCAAAAGGAGCTAACACTCCACCTTGATCAATATGCCGTTGGAATTGGCGATATTTCATTTCCGTTATTTTTGGATATACTATTACCTTTTGTTTTACATCTACAAATTTATGTCGTACCGTCCAACCAAAAAAATCGGTAAAAGTAAATTGTAATGTTGAAAATTCAATAACTCCTCGCTCTAATTCAGGTATCTCATACGTCCAATGAAAGCTTCTTTTAAATCCCGCAAAAAAAATGTTTGAACAACCTTTAGACTTTGCAACAATATCATCTTTCAGTCCAATCTCCCTTACTGTTACAAATGCTAATGGAAACCATGTTTTATTTTTAAAATGAATTGTGACGGACGCTCCATCGCCTCTCACTAGTTTGGTAGGGTGGATTTCCCTCTTAACTTCCTCTATGCGTACAGGAATAAAGTTGAGAACTAAGGAATAAAGCAAAAATGGAATTAATGTGTAAAATAAAAACCAACTGACAAACCCACCTTGAAACATGGCATAACTGAAGGTAATTAGAATTAATAAGATATTGACGATAAAGCGACCGATCTTGCTGAATATTCTGTTCCAATAACTCATTTTTCTACAAACCTTTTAATAGGGATGACAGACTTTGTAATGATATTGTTTAGAATTTCATCCACCGTTAATCCTTCATAGCGTGCCTCCGGTTTTAAAATAATGCGGTGGCTGAAAACAAAGGGAGCTAAGTATTGTACATCATCAGGCTTTACAAAATCCCGATTGTGTATTTTCGCATATGCTTGACATGCTCGCATTAATGCAAGAGTTCCCCTTGGACTAACTCCTAAATATACATTTGGTTCTTCCCTAGTGGCTCTAGCCAACTGAACAATATAGCCTTTTACCGAATCATCTACATAGACGTTTTTCACTTCGTCTTGTATCGCTAACAATTCATCTATTGTAATCACTGGTTCTAAATTTTGAATCGGTGCTGATTTTTCAGCTCTTCTTAAAATTTCTATTTCTTCTAGTGCTGTTGGATAGCCCATATGAATTTTCATTAAAAATCGATCTAACTGTGCTTCTGGTAAAGGAAATGTGCCTTCGTATTCTATCGGGTTTTGTGTAGCCATGACAAAAAACGGTTTCGGTAACTCAAACATTTCTCCATCGATGCTCACCGATGATTCTTCCATGCTTTCAAGTAAAGCCGATTGCGTTTTAGGAGAAGTTCTATTAATTTCATCTGCTAAAATAATATTTCCAACAATCGGACCTGGTCTAAATTCAAATTGCAATGATTTTGGATTATAGATTGAAACGCCAATGACATCAGAAGGTAACAAATCAGGAGTAAATTGAATTCTTTTGAAATCTGCGCTCACGGATTTCGCAAGAGCACGCACCATCATTGTCTTTCCTACTCCTGGCACATCTTCAAGCAGTACATGTCCACTAGCAAGCAATGCGACAATGCTCAATTCTGCGACTTCTCGTTTTCCAATCATTACTTTCTCAATATTTTTGATTATCATTTCAATTTTTGGATGCATACATAAATCCTCCTGATCTTTGAGTAAAAGTCAGAATTTACACAAAATAACATAAATAAAGCATAAACGAACCTTCAGATAAAAGACAACTAATTACAATTTAAAAAAGTTAAGATTATACATTAGTATAGTTTCCACCTTTTACCGAAAAATTAAACAAAAAAATGGACCGTCTGAAATGATTTTGAGACGGCCCATTTGCGATAAGGATAGCAACTACAGAAGGAGCAAAGATTTATAAAAGACGCGAGGTGATGGAATGTTTATACTTTATGGATAAATCCATATCTTTGTTACTGGCTGTAAAACATTGCTCTTCCATTTATTTTATATCTTGTTTTCAAATAGAAGTGCGGTAAGCGCGGATGAGAACTTTCTTATTTCTTGCCCTCTTGATTTTCTCTTTATGTTGTAATAATCTTTTTCGCATTTTTTCCATCGATTCACCATCAAATTGTTGCCCTACAATAAACATTCTTTTTGCGTTGCGATTTAAAACCGTATTGGATAAGCGTGATTGAACAGCACTACTTTTACTTCGATTTTTCCGCTGTTCTCGAGGATTCTTCGAAAACGGATGATTTCCTCTTCCTTCATCCATCACTCGAAATACTTGTTCATTGTTTGTGTGTAAATATTGCTTCGAATAAGTGCTACTCGCAACAGGTTGAATACGAGAAGTTCTCAATGCGCTCACCTCCATTCCCTGTTTATTTACCAACTTTTTTATTATATTATCGGAATAAATTGATTAAAATGAAATTTTACAATATGAAATTTGTACTAAATTTATATTTTTATTTTTTCGTTCCAATACATTTAATGCATATAAAAAAGAATTCGCTACAAATAATGTATGCGAATTCTCTTCATAAAATGATGTTCATTTACTTCCAAAAATCATCAAAGATTGTGATAGGTAAATGACGTTTATGTTTTGATCGTAAGTAGTGGCCTTCAATTATTTTTTTTGCATCCTCCGGAACAGCTTTTCCTTCTAAATAATCATCAATCATTTCATAAGTAACCCCAAGAGCTTCTTCATCTGGTAATAGCGGTCTTTCATCTTCTAAGTCGGCTGTAGGTGTTTTCATATATAAATGTTCAGGACACCCTAAATATTTAAGCAACTGTTTTCCTTGGCGCTTATTTAATCGGAAAATCGGAACTAGATCGACTCCACCATCGCCATATTTTGTGTAAAAACCTGTTATTGCTTCAGCGGCATGATCCGTACCAACAACAACCGAGTTTGTCATCATCGCAATGGAATATTGCACTTTCATTCGTTCACGTGCTTTTTCATTTCCTTTAGCAAAATCGCTCAAAATAATTCCCGCTTCTTTCAATGCTTCAATACTAGCGTCTACCGCCTTTTTAATATTAACTGTAATAACTTTAGTAGGTTGGATAAACTTTAACGCATCTTGAGCATCTTGTTCATCCTTTTGTTCACCGTAGGGAAGGCGAACCGCGTAACAAGAATATATTTGCTCGCCAATTTCAGCATTTAACTCATCCACTGCGATTTGAGTCAGTTTTCCAACTAGTGTTGAATCTTGCCCACCGCTAATTGCGATGACAAATCCTTTAACAAACGGATGTTTCTTTGCATATTCCTTCAAAAAATCAATGGATTTTCGAACTTCTTCTGCTGGATCTATTTTTGGAAGTACACGCAACTCTTCAATAATTTGTTTTTGTAAACTTTCCAAGAGCATCCCCCTAAATTATTCGATATTTTCAATCGCATCGCGAATTTCTTGAATCTTTTGCATTTTGTTATCCCAACATTTTTGGCTAAGGTCAACAGGATATTCTTCAGGATTCAGAGAGCGTTTATATTCATCCCATAATAATTCTAGACTTTCCTTTGCATATTGTTGCATTTCCATCACTGAAGGACTTTCATATACGATGGCACCTTCATCGATGATTTGTTTATGTAATTCTCTCGCTTCGAAGTTTGTAACAAATTTTGAAATAAACGTATGCACAGGGTGGAACATTTTTAGACGCTTCTCTTCTTGCGGGTTTTCATTCGCCATTGTAATATAGTCCCCTTCTGCTTTTCCGTTTTCTTTATTCACAATGCGAAACACTCTTTTTAATCCTGGTGTCGTTACTTTTTCAGCATTTGAAGTAATTTTTAATGTATCTTCCATCTCACCTAGCTCATTTTCAATCGCGACCATTTTATATACAGCACCTAATGCCGGCTGATCGTAGGCAGTTATGAGTTTCGTTCCAATTCCCCAAGAATCCACTTTAGCCCCTTGAGCTTTTAAGTTTAGGATGGTGTATTCATCTAAATTATTGGATGCAATAATTTTAGTATTAGTAAAGCCAGCTTCATCTAGCATACGTCTCGCTTCTTTTGATAAAAAGGCAATGTCACCGCTATCAAGACGAATTCCGACGAAATTGATTTGCCCTTCTAATTCTTTAGCTACACGTATTGCATTTGGTACGCCTGATTTTAACGTGTTGTAAGTGTCTACTAAAAATACACAATCTTTATGACGTCTTGCATAGGCTTTAAAAGCATCGTATTCATTTTTATAAGCTTGGACAAACGCATGAGCATGGGTACCTGATACAGGTATATTAAATATTTTCCCTGCACGAACATTGGAAGTTGATTCAAAACCGCCAATGACTGCAGCCCGTGCTCCCCAAATAGCTGCATCCATCTCTTGTGCACGGCGAGCACCAAATTCTGCAGCAGCTTCTTCCTTTACAATTTGCTTTATACGGCTCGCTTTTGTTGCAATTAATGTTTGAAAATTAATAATGTTTAGTAGGGCTGTTTCTATTAGTTGGGCTTCTGCTAGGGGAGCTTCGATGCGAACAATCGGTTCATTAGCAAAAACAACTTCCCCTTCAACTACTGAATACATGGAACCTGTAAAACGTAAAGAACTTAAATAATTAAGAAATTCCTCATCATATCCTAACTCTCGTAAATAGGCCAAATCTGTTTCAGTGAAACGGAAATTCTTTAAGTATTCAATAATCCGTTCAAGCCCTGCAAAGATGGCATATCCATTCCCAAAAGGAAGTTTTCTGAAAAAAATTTCAAATACAGCTTTTCTATCATGAATACCGTCTGCCCAATAACATTCCACCATATTGATTTGATATAAATCTGTGTGCAAAGTTAATGAATCATCCTTATATATTTCTTTCATTAGGAACTCCTTCTTCCATTATTCATTAGTCCTAGTATACACTATTCCATTATTCTAATCGAAATTTTAAATAAATTATATTTAATTATTATAAACATCCTTTTTGTAATAACACATATAATTTGTAATTATTTTTCTTTTGTTCTATATAAAAGTTATGATGACCTTAGCATCTTCACATATCACTTATTGACCATTATCAACATTTTGAATAGGAGATTGTTATGACGCAACCTTTGGAAGTTACCATTCATTTTGAACACGTTCATTACGAAAAAAATAGTTCTTTCATATTAAAAGATGTTACCGGCGATTTTTACAAGGGAAAAATTACAACGATCGTAGGTCCATCTGGAGCAGGAAAAACTACCGTTCTGAAAATGTGCAATGGATTAATTTCACCAACATCAGGGGATATTATAATTGATGGCAAGAATATTAATGAGTTCAGCCCGACTTCCTTGCGTCAATATGTTGGAATTGCCCTTCAAAATGCTCCTTTAATTAGAGGAACAGTATATGATAATTTAGCTTTACCAATGACTTTACAAAACAAATTGTTATCGGAAAAGAAAGCGATCTCAACCTTAGAAGACGTTTCATTAGATATGAATATTTTATACAGAGATGTCCATAATTTATCTGGTGGACAAAAACAAAAAGTTTCGATTGCTAGAACATTAATGAACCAACCAAAAATACTCTTATTAGATGAAATCACATCCGCTCTCGACCCAACATCAACAAATGAAATTGAACAACTAATATTAAGCATTAATAGGAAATATAACGTGACAATCATTTGGATCACACATAACTTGGGGCAGGCAAAAAGAGTTGGTGACTATACTTGGGTGATGATGGGTGGGGAGCTCGTTGAAAGTGGAGAAAGCAGCTTGCTTGATCATAGTACAAACAAACGAATTCAACAATTCGTAGAGGGGAAGGCGTAAAACATGACATATACTTCCCTCGCATTGACTCTTGCGTTTGTACTCATCCCACTCATCCTTTCCAAAACATTAAAATTAGGTTTGGAAAAGGACACAATCATCGCAACCGTTCGATCTGTTATCCAACTATTTTTTGTCGGTTATGTATTAAAATTTGTCTTTGATTCCGAGAGTTTTTTTTATATTATTTTAATGGTGCTATTGATGATCACGGTAGCTACACTAAACGCCCGTAAAAAAGGAAAAAATATCAAAGGAATTACATGGAAAATTGCTTTTACGTTGATTGTTATTGAAATAGTGACTCAAGGGATTTTGATTGGTTTTCAAATTATTCCGCCTACCGCCCAATACATTATTCCAATCAGCGGGATGTTGCTAGGAAATTCCATGGTGTTGTCCATTTTATTTTTAAACCGGTTTACAGCAGAAATTGAGGCAAATGTAGAAATCATAGAACTGATATTATCTCTTGGTGGCACTCCTAAGCAAGCCATTCACAATCAATTGATAAATGCTATTAAAACAAGCGTAATCCCTACCATTGAAAGTCAAAAAACGATTGGCTTAGTACAACTACCCGGAATGATGAGCGGTCAGATTATCGGTGGTGCCGATCCAGTGCAAGCAGTGCAATTCCAACTATTAATTTTATTTGGCTTACTTACAACAGCGACTTTGTCCAGCATTTTAATTGGTTTCTTAAGTTATCCAACGTTATTTAATGAACGAATGCAATTTATCACACATAACTTGTCACAAAAAAATAATGATTAACAAGTATTAACTGAAAGTATTATAATTCTTGTGTGATATAATGAACTTAAACTACAACTTATATGAAAAGAGGAGATCATCTATGCCAGTTTTACGAGATTTTTTCATCGCATTATCAGAAAATCAACTTTTAAATAAAGCCGCACAAAAATACGGTTTAAAACTCGGTGCACAAAGCGTTGTTGCTGGTACAAATATCCCTGAAGTTATTGAAAGTATTAAAGAGCTAAATGCTCACGGCATTTCTTGTACTGTGGATGTACTTGGTGAGTTTGTTAACGAACGTTCAGAAGCGATTAAAGCAAAAGAATATATTATCGAAACAATTGAAGCTATCCATGAACATGGTGTTGATGCACATATCTCAATTAAACCTTCTCAACTTGGTTTAAAAATTGACTTCGATTTCTGTTATGATAATATCATGGAAATTGTTGGAACTGCACACAAATATAATATGCACGTGAATTTTGACCAAGAAACTCACGATTTACTTCAACCAACATTCGACTTAATGGAAAAAGTATCAGAAACTTATGATAACGTAGGTACTGTTATTCAAGCATATTTCTTTAAATCAAATGAATACGCGGAAAAATATAAAAATTACCGCCTTCGTATTGTAAAAGGTGCTTATAAAGAATCTCCAACTGTTGCTTATCAAGATAAAAAAGATATTGATTTAAACTTTATTGAAATCATTGAATACAGCTTGTTGAATTGCAAATTTACATCAATTGCAACTCATGACCATAACGTAATTAATCATGTTAAACAATTTGTGAAAGACCATAATATTCCAAAAGATAGATTCGAATTCCAGATGCTTTATGGATTCCGTAAAGATATGCAGTTAGAATTGGCTAAAGAAGGCTATAATTTCTGTACTTATGTTCCATTTGGTTCAGACTGGTACGGATACTTCATGCGCAGACTTGCGGAACGTCCACAAAACATCAACCTTGTAACAAGACAAGTATTCAATAAAAAGACAAACACAATTATTGGTTTAATGGCTGCTGCCTTTGCATTAGGCCGCGTTACAAAGAAAAATAAATAATTAAATATAATGAAGGACATAACAAGCAAAACGTTGTTATGTCCTTCATTTTTTATTTATTCCATCCTTTTTCTTTAAAGCGAGAAATGGCTTCTATTCGATTTCCAACCCCAAGCTTATCTAAAATAGTGGAAATGTAGTTTCTTACAGTTCCTGTTGATAAATATAGTTCGGCAGCAATTTCCTTTGTTGTTTTTCCTTCTGCAACAAGCTCTAGCACTTGGCTTTCTCGTTCAGTTAATGGATTTTCGCTTTCTTCATCATATACAATATCAACGAGTTCTGGAGCATAAATTCTTCTTCCTTCCATAATGACTCGAATTGCATTTACTAACTCTTCAATCGGACTATCTTTTAGTAAATATCCTCTTACTCCCGCTTTTCTTGCTCGATCGAAATAACCAGGTCTTGCAAAAGTCGTTAAAATGATAATTTTACAATCTGTTTTTCCATTTAATTCTTCAGCAGCATCTAAACCGGTTTTTACTGGCATTTCAATGTCCATAATGCAAATATCTGGTTTTAATTCATTGACAAGTCGCACTGCTTCTTCACCATTTTTTGCACGCCCAACTACTTCCATATCATCTTCCATGTTTAATAGTGAGCTCAACGCTCCAAGTAGCATCCCTTGATCTTCAGCTATCACGATTCGAATCATCATACACTTCCTTCCTGATGAGTAATAGTAAGGGGAATGGTAATTGTTAATTTAGCTCCTGGATTATTTTCAATAGTTAACGTGCCGTTAATAAATTCTAATCGTTCTCGTATCCCTTTTAATCCATTCCCTTCATATCCAACTTTTTTATTGAGTCCTTTCCCATCATCTTCTATCATCATCATCACTTCATTTTCATTTTGTTGAATTTCGATTTTGCAATGTTTTGCACCGCTATGCTTTACGATATTTGTTACTGCCTCTTTTAAACACATGCTTAACACATTTTCGACTAATATCGGTATTTTCAGTTTATGGACATCCCCAATCAACTGATAGTGAATCTCAGCAGCTTGTAACATTTCCTCTACACGTATACATTCATCGCTCAACTTCACCGCTTTCATATTGGAAACGAGCTCCCGTACTTCCTTTAATGCAATTCTCGCCGTATGTCGTATTTCTTTAATTTCTTGAATAGCCGCTTTCGGATTTTTTTCAACAAGCCTACTTGCTAGGTCGCTCTTTAATCCAATCATGGATAGTTTTTGCCCTAATGTATCATGCAAATCCCTTGCAATTCGCTGCCTTTCTTCATGGATTATAAGTTCTGCAATTCTCTCTTTCGCACTTTCTAACTCGCCTTCCAAGTTTTCCTGCTTATTACGGTGATAAATGGCAATCGGCAAAATAACTACCCCAACTACTGCGATAATAATAAATGGCGTTTGGTCGAGGAAAGACTCCAATTCAATGAAATAGCCAACAACAATTGACACAATCGTAAACCCAATATGTAAACCGTACATGATATAAAATCCGACAGTACTTTTTATATTCCCAATAAAGAAAGAGGTAAATATAGCTAAATACACATAGCCATAAAATAATGTCATGATGATATTTAGCACCATGTCAAAGCTGACCCACATATATAAGAGTCCGTTTTTCGACTGGAAGGAAAAATAATAAAATAAAAAATAGAGTAAAATGATGACTACGCCGAAAAAAATCTGGATGTGAGATAATGTACGAACAAGAAAATAGAAAGGCAAAATACAGAATATAATCCATATATATATACTGATCCATTTACTTTTTGGAAAAATCATGTACCAACTACGCATTGCTTTCATCAAGTCCTTTTTCTATTCATTATACATGGATAAACTAAAAAGTCCCAAAAGTAGGTTATACATACTTTTGGGACTTCTCATTTAAGCCTCAACCGACTTTACTTTTCCAGCATACACTTTTTCAACCTCTTTAAAAGTTACAAACTTTTTCTTTTTTGGATCGTACAATTTATAACGTATCGATTGAAGGCTCGTTCTAATTGTAATAGTTGTCGCTTTTTGAAGTGGCGGTACGGAATTATGGGCGGCTTCTAAATAATAATTTGGTACTCTTGGCGCTAAATGATGGACATGATGATATCCAATGTTCCCAGTAATCCATTGAAGTACTTTTGGCAGTTTATAAAATGAACTTCCTTCTACTGCCGCCTTTACATAATCCCATTCCGGGTCATATTCAAAATAAGAATCTTCATACGTATGTTGAATATAGAATAACCAAATCCCAAGAGCTCCTGCAATAAACATCGTAGTACCATGTACTAGCAATACTGCCTGCCAACCAAATGCCATAATCAAAGAGAGAATAATACATAGTACCATTACATTTGTAAAATATGTGTTTAATCGCTCTTTTTCTTTAGCGTCTTTACGATTAAAGCGATTCAACACCAACACTAAATACAAAGGCCCTAATCCGAACATTACAAATGGATTGCGATATAAACGATAAGCCAGTCGTTTCATTTTCGAAAGAGCCAAATATTCATCTACCGTTAACATATCAATATCACCAATGCCGCGCTTATCTAAATTGCCACTTGTTGCATGGTGAATTAAATGTTCCCTCCTCCATTTGGCATAAGGGAAGGAAGTGAGTATTCCCGTGATGTTACCAACGAGATCATTCGCTTTTTTACTTTTGAAAAATGAGCCATGAGTGCAATCATGAAAAATTATAAACGTGCGCACTACAAATCCAGAAGCAAGCACTCCGCAAAAAGCGCCAATCCATGGATTTGTATTCGCGAAACCATATCCAATTCCCCAAATGATAAGGAGGGGAATTATCGTATTCATTATCTGAATTATACTTATCTTTGTTTCCGATTTTGCAAAAGGAGCAACATCTTTACGAAGCTTTTTTGTCTTTTCTGCATCTGACATGGACATTTGTTTCACCTGTTCCTATGATTATTTGTTATGTTCATCGTACAATTGGATAAGTGTTTCCAATAGACTCAAATATCATGTATTTTATATTACAAATGTCATATACGAAAAAGTTGGTACTAAAAAAAGATTCATCTCATTCATAATTTGAGATGAATCTTGTTTTTTATTCGCCATATTGAGCTTATTGCATCCTTATGATTGCAAGTCTAATTGATAATAGACAGTGTCTAACCATTTACCAAATTTATAGCCCACATTTTTTAATTTACCTGCAAAGCAAAAACCAAACTGTTCATGAAATTTAATGCTTCCTATATTTTCTGAGTCAATGACAGCAATTAACGTTCTTACTTCCCGATTTTTCGCTTCCTCAATTAATGTTTGTAAAAGTTTTTTACCAATTCCTTTCCCTTGATGTTTAGATGATACATAAACAGAGTGCTCCATCGTATATTTGTACCCATCACTGGGACGAAATTTTTTATATGTAGCAAAACCTATAACATTCCCGTCCTCTTCATAGACAAGCATCGGATTATTTTCCTTTTCATTATCTAAAAACCATTTCTTTTTTTCTTCTAAAGATTCTGGCTCTAATCGGTATACAAATGTTATATTCAAAATGGCATCGTTATAGATTTCTAATACACTCGCTAAATCTTCCATTATCATTGGCCGAATCATTATGAATCTCCCCCTTGCTACAGTGTGTTTTCTCCCAAACATTTTTCATCACGTTAAGCGCAACTATTCATAAACCCATATTGTCACAAAAACTGGCGATCACTCAACAAAATTTTGTAGAGGTATTTGACCCCAAAAAAACATCCCCTAACTACGGGGATGCTTTTTTAAACATTAAAATATCTCGCGTTTGGGTGTGCAAAGACGATTGCTGATACACTTGCCTCGGGTTCCATCATATATCCTTCTGTTAAGTGCACACCAATTTCTTCAGGTTTCAATAATTTAAAGAGCTTTTCCTGGTCTTCTAAATTCGGACAAGCTGGGTAACCAAAGGAGAAACGCTGCCCTTGATATTTTGCAGCGAAACGTTCCTTCATTGTAAAGTCAGTTGGATCTGGGAATCCCCAACCATCGCGAATTTCTTGGTGAAGGCGTTCAGCAAATCCTTCTGCAAGTTCTAATGCAGTTGAAAGGAGGGCATGGCTTTCTAAAAATTTGCCTTCTTCTTTTAGTTGATCTGCTTTCTCTTTCGCTCCATGTCCTGCAGTCACTACCATTAACGCTACATAATCCATTTCACCACTATCTACAGATTTTAAGAAATCAGCTAAACAAAGATAAGGTTCCACTTGTTGGCGTGGGAAATGGAATCGCTCAATTTCAGTTTTACTATCTATCGGACTATAAATAACTACATCGTCGCCGTCACTTTGAGCAGGGAAGAATTGATACATCCCTGAAGGTTTTAAAACTCCAGAATTTAAAATATCTAGTACTAAATCGTATAATTCTATCGCCCGCTCGTCTTTCTCTGCCAACAGTTTTTCCACATTGCCTTTCAAACCTAAATGGTGGCCTAGCAATGTACGCATATTGATATAAGGCAGTAAATGTTGAACAGAGTAATTTTTCTTAATGTGTACTTTCAAATCTCTTGGTACGAAAACCGGTGCATCCTCTACAGTGCGAGCTTTCCTTTTTGAGACTTCTTTTACTGATTGATTTGCCCGTTTTGCATCTGCTTCTAATCGTCTTTCACGAGACTCCCTAATTTCTTTTAATAATACTTCACGTTCATTCGGATCCATTAAACGATTGGCATGCTCTAATCCTTGCATTGCATCCTTAGCATAAATAACTGGTCCATCATATTCTGCAGCAATTTTTGTTTCAGTAAAACGTTTTGTTAAAGCTGCACCACCTACGAGAATCGGGATATCAATTCCTGCTGCTTTAAAGTCTTGAGCAGTTAATACCATTTGTTGTGCAGACTTCACCAACAATCCTGACAAGCCAACAATATCTGGCTTTTCTTTGCGAATGGCTTCAATTAATTCTGCAGGCGTCACTTTAATACCCAAATCAATCACTTGATACCCATTATTGCTTAATATAATATCCACTAAATTTTTTCCAATATCATGGACGTCACCTTTTACCGTTGCCAAAATCACTTTTCCTTTTCCAGCGCTGTTCTCCACTTTCTCCATATATTGTTCAAGGTGTGCAACCGCAGCTTTCATGACGCCAGCGCTTTGTAATACTTCCGCCACGATTAATTGGTTATCATTAAATAATCGGCCTACTTCAGCCATTCCGTCCATCAACGGTCCATTTATGATATCTAATGGTGTATCAAAGATTTTTCTTGCTTCTTCTAAATCTTCAATTAAACCCTCTTTTGTACCTTCCACGATGTAATAAGCAAGACGTTCTTCCACCGTAGCAGGTAGTTCAACAGTTTTTTCCTCTTTCTTTTTATCACGATAAAATGCTGTAAACTTCGCCAATGTTTCATCGTTTGTATTGAAGATTAAATCATTAGCTAATTGTATTTCTTCTTCCGGTAGAGATGCATAACGCTCCAATTTTTCTGTATTAACAATGGCATAATCTAAACCAGCTTGCGTGCAGTGATATAAAAATACTGCGTTTAATACTTCCCTGCCAACCGGTGGGAGACCAAAGGAAACGTTGCTAATCCCAAGAACCGTTAAAGCTCTCGGATATTTTTCCTTTATGAGTCGAATTCCTTCGATTGTTTCTTCTGCAGCGCCAATGTATTGCTCATCCCCAGTACCTACGGGGAAAACTAATGGGTCAAAAATAATATCTTCCGGCGCAATGCCCCATTTTTCCGTTAAAATTTTATAAGAGCGCTCTGCTATCGCCAATTTTCTCTCGCGAGTGACGGCCATTCCCTCTTCATCAATTGTGCCTACAACAACTGAGGCACCATATCTCTTCACGATTGGCAGCACTTTATCAAAACGTTCTTCTCCATCTTCTAAGTTGATGGAGTTGATGATTGCTTTTCCTTGAGAATATTTCAATGCTTCCTCTATCACTCGCTCGTCAGTTGAGTCTATGACTAAAGGTACTTTCACTTTCTTTACCACTTCTTGCATAAATCGGCGCATATCTTCTAGCTCATCTCGGTCAGGGTTCGCTAAACAGATATCAATCACATGCGCCCCGTTTTTCACTTGGGCTCGAGCAATTTCAGCCGCTTCCTCGTATTTTCCATCAATAATTAACTGCTTAAATTTACGAGATCCAATAACGTTTGTTCTTTCACCAATAAATAACGGACGCATTGAATCATCATAAAGCAGCGGTTCAATACCTGATACTGCATGTCCAAGGGATTTTTCCTTCTTCTTTCGAGGTTTATAGCCTTCTACTGCTTCACGGATTGCCTTTATGTGGGCAGGAGTTGTACCGCAGCATCCACCGACAATGTTTAACCAACCTTTTTCAGCAAATCCTTGCAATTTCTTCGATAAAGATTCGGGCGTTTCATGATAATGTCCCTCTTCATCTGGTAATCCAGCGTTCGGATAACAGCTTATATAGCTTGTAGATAATTCGGAAAGCGAGCGAATATGATCCGTCATAAATTCTGGCCCTGTCGCACAGTTAAGCCCAATTGAAATTGGCTTGATGTGTTCAATAGAAATATAGAAAGCTTCTATAGATTGCCCAGCAAGTGTTGTTCCCATTGGCTCAATCGTCGCAGAAACCATAATCGGAAGCTCTTTTCCAGTTTCTTTAAATGCCCGCTTCAAACCAAGGGTTGCCGCTTTCACGTTTAACATATCTTGGCTTGTCTCAAGTAACAATAAATCTGCGCCGCCTTCAATTAGTGCTTTCGCTTGGATATAGAAGTTTTCAGATAGCTCATCAAATGTAATACCGCCCGTTACAGACAATGTTTTCGTCGTTGGACCTATGGATCCTGCAACGAAGCGAGGCCAGTCGCTTGTTGAATATTTTTCAGCTTCTGCTTTTGCAAGTTCTACAGCCCTCTTATTAATTTCTTCTGCTTTATAACCTAATCCATATTCATTTAATACGAGTGGGGTTCCTCCAAATGTATTTGTAGAAATAATATCTGCTCCAGCTTCTAAGTACGCTCGATGGATTTTAGAAATGACATCAGGTCTAGTTAATACAAGGTGTTCATTACATCCATCAAATTCTTCCCCACCAAAATCTTCCGGTGTAAAATTTTCCTGCTGGAGCATTGTTCCCATTGCCCCATCGATAATCAATATTCTTTTTTGCAATTGTTCCTCTATTGGATGGTTAACCATTTGCTTTAACTCCTTTATTTTGCTCGTCAAGTTGTTGAATATATTGCAATAGTTGTAAAGTGATTTCATATCGCATAAACGGCGTAATTAAATAAATGCCGTTGAAGTATTTCGTTGCTGTATCTAACAATTCTTTTGCAATTTCTAGTCCTACTTTTGTTTCTTGTTCTTTATTTCCGCTTACTTGTTGCATTCTTTCTAACACATCATCAGATAATTTAATTCCCGGTACTTCATGATGCAAAAATTCCGCATTTTTAAAGCTAGTAAGCGGCATAATTCCTATATAAATTGGTGTATCTAAATGTTTTGTCGCCTCATGAATTTCCACAATTTTTTCCTTCGAATAGACTGGTTGCGTAATGAAATAATCCGCACCATGTTCAATTTTTTTCTCTAGACGGCTGACAGCACGATCTAACACTCTCACGTTAGGATTGAAAGCCGCTGCTACTGAGAAATTCGCTTTTTTTCTTAGTGCTTTGCCAGAAAAAGAAATCCCTTCATTTAACTGCTTAATTAATGATATCAATTCCATCGAGGAAACGTCATAAACACTTGTTGCACCTGGAAAATCCCCTACCTTTGTTGGATCACCAGTTACAGCCAACACATCATGAAGGCCAAGAGCATTGAGCCCCATTAAATGGGATTGCAGCCCAATTAAGTTTCGATCTCGGCAAGTAATATGTGGCATTGTGCGGATGCCATATTGCAGTTTTAAAATGGCCCCCATTGCCAAGTTGCTAACCCTTGGAGATGCTAGTGAATTGTCTGCCATCATGATAAGATCTGCCCCTGCATTGTAAAGAGCTTTTGCTCCTTCAACAAACTGTTCAATTTCAAGATGCTTCGGCGTATCCAATTCTACAATGACAGAACGTGCTCTTTTTGCTTTTTCGTGGAGAGGTTCAAAACTATGCGGTTCAGCCTCGCGAATGATTATTTCCCTCTGAGGTTTTGCCTCTTTCTTTTCAACCGGCTGAAAATGAGCAAGCTTCTTTTTCATCGCTTCAATATGTTTCGGTGTTGTACCGCAACATCCTCCAATGAGCCTTACTCCTTCATTGCATAATTCAACCGCTGCCCTTGCAAAATAATCTACTTCTGATTCGTAAACGACACGCCCCTCTTCAATATCTAATAAGGAAGCGTTCGGATAAACAGATAAATACGCTCGTTCAGGAATTTCTACCTGTTCAAAAGCCTGTATTGTGTGGTATGGACCAAGTCGACAGTTCACCCCTACAATATCTGCACCTAATTTTTCTAACTGCTTTAATGCTTCATTCAATTTCATGCCATTCATTAATACGCCCGGCTCTTGCATTGAAACTTGAGCAATGATGGGCATATCCGTCATGGCTCGTAACATTTTTAACGTCTCGCATAGCTCTTCAAAATCATAATAAGTTTCTAACAACAAACCATCTAACTGCCCCGCAATTAGCACTTCTGCTTGTTCACGAACTGCTGCGAGAATTTCATCTAATGTATAATCTACTTTGCGAACACCACGGATACCACCAATCGAACCTAAAATAAACACTTCACTGTTCTTGGCTGCTTGTTTGGCAATATCTATCGCACCTTCGTTAATTTCCACTACTTTAGACTCCAAACCATAACGAGTGAGCTTGATTCGATTAGCGCCATATGTATTCGTTTGAATAACATCTGCGCCAGCTTGTATGTATTCCTTATGAATTTTTTTAATGATTTCCGGTTTTTCAATATTCATTTCTTCGTGACAATTTTCAAGTCCATATGAATATAACAGCGTTCCCATAGCACCATCTGCAACTAACACTTTATGTTTTAACGCATCTAGTAGCCCCATCCGAAATTCCCTCACTTTTCTTTACTTCATAAATTTTCTGTCAATTCATCTAATAGAAAAAGCCTTCTTGCGAAAGAAGGCTTGTCATTTCCTTTAGAAGTCACCTTATCTTTCGGCAATTGCCGCTGGATTTAGCACCTTACTAAAAATTTTTAGTGGTTGCTGAAGCTTCACCGGGCCAGTTCCCTCCACTTCTCTTGATAAGTCATATTCGATTTTAAAATATCAATATAATAACTTACATCATAAAATCAATACTTCATTTTGTCAAGTTAATCAGTCGGAATTATTTAAAAAGTTGTTTATAATTTGTTTTGCTGTTTCTTTCCCGTTATCAATGCATGCACCAATTCCTACGCCGAAATAAGAGCAACCAGCAATGTAAAGATTCGGATAGAGGTTATCTAATTTTGTAATTATTTCTTGCAAAGCTTCGTGATGAGCTAAATCATAAGTTGGCATGGCATCAATCCATTTTGTAATATTCACAATGGTAGGTTGTGCTTCTATATTCAAACTCAGTTGAATATCGTTCAAAGCAACCTTTGTTAACTCTTCATCACTCATTTTCACTAATTCTTGGTAGCGAGGATTACTTTCTTTATAAAACAGTCGAACAAGTAGATTTCCTTCTGTTGAAGTATGCTTCCATTTACGGCTTGTCCAAGTAGAGGCATTACATAATAAGTCGCTGTTGTAGGAAACGATAAATCCAGTGCCATCCTTAGGCAAAATAGAATCTGGTAGATCGAAGCCTACATACATCGTAATGGCTGATGCATTTTTAAATTTGTTGAAATAAGGATTTAATTCATCATTATTTAAAACTTGCTTCACGACTTGGTTGGGCAATGCTAACACAACAACATCCGATTCCAATTTTTCTCCGTTAGCGAAGGAAATTTCATAACATTGTTCTTTCTTCTCAACAAGAACTGTTTCAGTATCTTTATATATTTCTACATCCACAAGCAGTTCTTCCATTCGATCAATTAGTTGAGATAGTCCATTTTTAAAAGAAAGGAATTTTTTATTCGCTTCCCGTTCAAACTTTTCCTGATTTGCTTGCAAACCTTTCATTATACTTCCATATTCATTTTTGTAATCAACTAAGTATGGAAGCGTAGAGGCAATGGACAATTTATAAATGTCCCCTGAGTAAACACCAGCTAATACAGGAGCTATTTGTTTCTCCACGATTTCTTTTCCTAAAAAGTATTCTAAGAAATCTCCGATGGAACTTTCCTTCGTAAATTTCGTATTCGGTATTTCCTCATCTTTTAACACTCGTTGTTTCCCTTCTTCTGAAATTAATGTGCTCGCCTTTAGGGATTCGAGAGTCATAGGAATGCCAAATACAGAGTCCTTTGGAATCGCATGTAATTCATTATTGGTGTGAATATAAGAAATTCCTGTTTCGTTATATACGACTTCCGATTCAAAATCTAGTTCCTTTACAAGTTCAATTACGCTTGGATATCGTGCTACAATGGAATCTGCTCCCGTTTCCATGATGAATCCTTTTTCACGCGCTGTGTGCATTTTTCCGCCAAGGTACGGATTTTTTTCCACAAGTACTAAACGGGCAGGAATTTCGTTTTCCTTTAATTGTTTTTGTAAATAATACATCGTGCAAAGTCCTGTAATTCCTCCACCGATAACTGTTACCGTTTTCATTCTTTACAACTCCTATAAGATCATTTTACCGTACTTTTAGTATAAACTTTTTTTATAACTCTTTCTGTGTCGGCTTTAGTAAATTTCAATATAGTAAACAACAAATATGCTTTTGACTGTTGAATTTATTTCAAAAGGAATTTTGATAATTTATTCAATTTATTAAACAATAAAAAACAGCCCTTTCCACTATACTACAAAGGACTGTTTCACTATATTCAACTAGTTTTTCATAATCCAACTTTAGAATCACAATCTCTTCATAGCATGTAATGTTCTGTCATCCCCACTACATTACGGAATATGGAATGTAGTAATGCAATACTTTTTAGTGTGCTTATTATTAATTATACTCATTTTGCTTTTGTTGTTTTGCCAGTTCTCGCCAGCGGGCTGCCGCTTTTTTATCTACTTCAACATCAATCCCATTTTCGTAAATATATGCGATATTTAACTTTGCTTGATAATCTCCTAGCAACGAAGCTCTCTTATAATAATAAAGTGCTTTCTTTCCGTTTCTTTCAACACCGATTCCATTCTCATATAGAAACCCTAAATTATAAATTGAATCAATGTGATGGTATTCCGCTGCTTTTTCAAACCACTCAATAGCAAGAGGGACATTCCTCTCCCTGCCCAATAGACCCTCAAAATAGATGGAACCCATTCGATATTGGGCATCGAGATCCCCGCCTTCAGCTGCCTTCAAATAATATTGAAATGCTTTTTCGTCATCTCTATTTACCCCAATTCCTTGCTCATACATAATTCCTAATGTAAACATTGCTTCTACAACATTCTGTTTTGCAGCCACTTCAAACCATTTTAAAGCTTCCTTATAATTTACATTTCCTACTTCACCGTTTAAATACATGTCTGCTAAGTTATTAGCTGCATCAGGATTTCCGTTTTTTGCTGCCTTTTTATATAATGAAAAAGCCATTTCAATATCTTCTTCAACGCCAAGTCCTTCGTAATAGCAATTAGCCAACTGATATTGTGCTTCACTATTTCCCGCTTTACTCGCTTTTTGCAACCAGTAAACAGAAAGAGAATATTCCTCCATGATCCTGTATATATCCGCTAATTCAACCATCGCTTCTACGTTCTTTTCATGGGCAAGTTGGTATATATTTTTCGCTTCTAGCATTTGTTCTTCTGTAAGCAAATGACGCAATTGTTGTAAACGCTCTTCAAATCTTTCCTGCATCTCTAATTCCATCACCATCGACACCTTATCTTCATTTAAAATATTCGACTAAATAATTTTTAAATTTCGTTGCAGCAGGAGACATATAACGGCCTTTAACCCATGATACACCGATTTTCCGCTCACAAATGGGTTCTTTAACCGATATTTTTCTTACATTATACTCATTCAATCCTTTAATGTCTGGAATAATCGAAATACCATGGCCAGCACTAACAAATCCTGCTACTGTATGTGGATCTTCTCCTTCAAATGTAATATTCGTTTTAGCAATTCCCACATCTTTTAATAATTGGTCTACAATATGACGTAATGCATTCCCTTTTTTTATAGATACAAAAGGTTCATCTTTTATTTCAGACAAATTGATAAATTCTTTATTTGCAAACCGATGATTTTCTGGAACGATAACAAACAATTCTTCCTTCCATAATTCAATCCATTCAATATCAACTATTTTTGATTCAATACGTTGGGATAAACATAAATCGATATCCCCTTCTTCCAACAATTCTAATAAATTCAATGAAGAAGCTTGAGTTAAAGTAAACTTGATATTCGGATATTTTTCGTGAACATGAGCCATCAATTCAGGCACAATCTCCATCCCTAAAGTGTGGATAAATCCTAATGATACCTCTCCATATCCTGGCATAATCAATCCATTGATTTCCTGTTTCGCTCGATTATATTCTTCTAAAATCGTATTCACTCTTTCCAAAAAAAGTTTTCCATAGCGATTCAATACAATGGAACGGCCTTGCCTATCAAAAAGAGGTACTCCAATTTCTTGTTCGATATTTGAAATCGACTTACTTAATGCCGGCTGAGAAATGTTTAACAATTCAGCAGCGTGAGTCATATGTTCTATTTCAGCAACAACTTTGAAATATTCCAATTGTTGTATTTCCATTTACATACCCCTTTTGTTAATTGATAACCATTTAGAATGGTTTTGATAAAAATAATAAATTGTATTTATGTAAGGCTGTATCTATAATAAGTTTACAAGATTGATTTGCATAACAAAATTCATTTTAAAAAACAAGATATTTTCATTTTTTTTCATTTTATTGTAACATTATTTATAAAAGGAGTACTTCATAATGAAAATCGTTTCGCCAAAACCATTTACTATTGAGACGGGAAAACGCGCTGTCTTATTACTACATGGTTTTACAGGCAACACTAATGATGTGAAGCGTTTAGGTCGTTATTTAGCAGATCGCAATTATACGGTTCATGCTCCTTTATATAAAGGGCATGGAAGTGACCCTTTAACCCTTATTAACACAGACCCGATCGAATGGTGGAATAGCGCTGTTGAAGGTTACGATGAACTTCGCAGAAGAGGGTATAAAGAAATTGCGGTTGCTGGTGTTTCTTTAGGCGGCATTTTCTCACTACGCCTAGGTGAAGAACGACCAATTAAAGCAATCGTAACAATGTCAGCACCAGCGTTATCTAAAAGTGTTGACAGCTTACAACAACGTATTATTAGCTACACAATTAATTACAAAAAATTAACTGGCACATATAATGAAGATGTAGATAAACCAGAAAACTTAGCGAAAACATATCGAATGCCGAAGCTAGAATACTTGCAAGGCATTATTAATGATACAAGCGCAAAATTAAATCAAATAGACAAACCTGTTCATATTTTACGTGGGTTAAATGATGATGAATACTACTGCCAAAGCGCAGATTACATTTATAACTCTGTAAAATCGCGCATTAAATCTGTTAAAAGCTTTATTAATTCAGGTCACATTTTAACTGTAGATAAAGAACGTGACCTTGTATTTGAAGAAGTATATCGCTTCTTTGAAAGTTTAAAATGGGAAGAATAATATTTGAATCTTCTCAACATAATAAATAATGTATCCCCTAGCAAATTCCCCAATTTGCTATAAAATATATGTCCTTGAGACATACATCCCTTTGGCAAGCTACGAAATAGATCCCCGTCTAACTTCGTAGCTTGTTTTTAATTTATATATAGGAGAAGCTTAAATAAGTTAAGCATGTTTTTTACTCAATTACTTTCCCATACACACCGCCTCCGCCAACCTCAATATTTAATTTTCCTCTTCTTGCTAAATCAATTAGATTAGCAATTTTCTTTGGAACCACTTGCTCCAATTGTTCTACCGACACTTCATGTAAAATAGCCATTTCCGTACCGAAAGCTTCAATCAATCGACGAATCGTCTTTGCTCCAACTCCCGGGATAAAATCTAACGGAACTTGATGGATATATGGTGGTCGATGACGAGTAGGGGGTTTATGATCCTTCAATTCGTTTATTCTTTTAGAAACGCCCTTTACCAAATGGCTGCTTCCGCATGCTGAACATGATTCTTCCGATTCAACATGTTCACCACATTCTTGACAAACAGTGGAGTGATACTTTCCTAATAGAGGATTTAATCCATAATTCGCTAAAATCTTTCGGCCGCCTTTTTCTTGTAAAGCGTAAACAAGCTCTTTAAAATTTGCATCCTCCAGTTGAACTTTTTGATATTCTCTTGCCAGTTTCCCTAAAGAATGAGCATCTGAGTTTGTGACGAAAGGATATTTTTCAAGTTCACTAATTCCTTGCACCATATATGTATCAGAGCTCAATCCAAGTTCAATGGCATCAATTCGTTCAGGATCAAACACTTCCGATAAGCTTTTTTCTACTCCCTTTCCATAAAGGCTTTTAAAAGGTGTAAACACATGGGCTGGAATAAATAGCCCCTCTAATTCTTGTACTTTTTGTTGTAAAGTCCTCCCATCACAATAGATGCGTTGTGAACTTAAATGAATATTTTTCAAAAGAGGACGCATCCATTCGGAAAATTTCTTCATGTACTCAAGAGTTGGAAAGAAGGAGAGAACATGAATCGGCCCCTTACAGTGTTCATCAAAAATCTCGATTTCCGAGCCTGGAATGAGTGTCGTCTTATCAAATCGCAATCCCCCTTCCGGAAGAAGCTCAATTCTTTGTTCTTCTACCAGTTGTTCGATTTCCTTTATGACTTCAGGTGAATGGCAATCGATTATCCCAACGATGTCAAGTCCTTTTTGACTTGAGGCGGTTTGTAATATATTTTTTAGCGTTAAATTTTTACTCCCTGTTATTTTTACTGCTCGTCCACTCTCAGTTCTTCCGATATGTATATGTAAATCAACATAGTAATTCTTCATCTTTTCACGTCCTTGTAACTTAAATTTTATTTTAGCATATTTTTTTCGTAAATTTTTCGTATAAAAAAGGACATTACAAAGGAGTTAATCTTTGGAATGTCCCTTTACTCAAAATGTATTTATTAAATTTTTTCTAATGAAGTGTTTCACACATCAATCAAAAAATTAAATAGTGCAACATTATGCTTCTTTTTTCTCTTTTGTTTTTTTCTTTCTTGTGGCAGGTTTCTTTTTCGTTTTATTTAATGATGCTTCTAGAGCACTCATTAAATCGGTCATATCAGGTGGAATGGCTGGATTTTTCTCCGCAGCTGTTACGGTTTCTCCCGCTTTTTTCTGCTCAATCAGTTCGAGAAGTGCTGTACGATACTCATCATGATATTTCTCTGGTTCAAATTTTACCGTCAGTTGATCAATTAACATCAATGCAGTTTCTAATTCTTTTTGTACAACCTTTTCATCACTCGGGATATTCGGAACATCTTTAGCATTTCTAACTTCATCTGGAAAATAAATTGTTTCCATTAACAATGTATCTTCATATACCCGAACAACTGCTAATTGTTCTTTTGAACGTATAGTAATTTTAGCAACTCCGATTTTTCCTGATTCTTTCAACGCTTGACGTAGCAAAGCATATGCTTTCAATCCACCTGTATCAGGTGATAAAAAATAGCTTTTTTCAAAATAAATTGGATCGATTTCTTCTAGCTTGACAAATTCTATAATTTCTACAGCCTTTTCTTCATTTTCTTTCCTCAATTCTTCCAAATCTTCCTCATCCAACACGACAAATTTATTCTTTGCGTATTCATAAGCTTTGACAATCTCTTCACTTTTCACTTCTCTGTCGCAAACGGGACATACCTTTTTATAATTAATGGGACTATGACATTCTTTGTGAAGCTGTCTAAGTTTTACATCTTTATTTTCTGTAGCTGCGTGGAGTTTAACAGGTATATTCACTAACCCAAAACTGATGCTACCTTTCCATATCGTATGCATAGCGTCACCTACTTTTTTCTTATTATGCTTAAATGAAAAATAACTATGTATAACCTTTAACCTCTGTTCAACAATAATGAAAAAAGAGGTTTTCGTCATGAAGCCAATGTTATTAACTTCAGTAGAGGAGTTACCTGTAGGTGACGAGTGGATTTATGAAGCTAAATATGATGGTTATCGAGCGATCTTGGTATGGGAAAATGAAATTCCTACCATTATCAGCAGAAATGGCAACGACTTAACACCACTTTTCCCTGAATTAATTGAATTTTGTAAGCGGTATTTTTCGTTCGTTAAATCTTTTCTTCCACTAACTTTAGATGGGGAAATTGTATACTTAGAAAACAATTTTCGAAGTAATTTTTCTATCGTTCAATCCCGGGGAAAAACAAAAACAAAACAAAAAATTCAACAAGCTAGCCAAAAATTTCCTTGCCAATATATCGCTTTTGATTTACTGCAATTCAAAGGAAAAGAAATGCATTTCTTTCCTCTATCCAAAAGAAAAGAACATTTAAGTCAGCTTTTTTCAAAGGCGAACCTCCCAAAAAATATACAATTTTTCTGCCGTGGACAAATACAATGTATTGAAAGCTTCCAACAGAGGGATGTTCTTTGGAAAATCATTAAAGAGCATAATGGTGAAGGAATGGTTGCAAAACGAAAAACAAGCCTATGGATTAGTGGAAAGCGTTCAACGGACTGGTTAAAAATAAAAAACTGGCGACTTGTATCCGTTGTTGTCCATTCCTTCAACAAAGCAAACGGCTATTTTACAGGTGCAATTTTTAAAGAGCATCAATTAATAGAAGTAACAACTTTTAAACATGGTTTGTCCGATGAAGAATTTAACACATTGGGATCGTTTTTTGAGACGAAAGGAGAAAAAATCTCCAGTTCAATTTGGACTTTACCTCCTTCCATTTGCGTTGACATTGCATGTATCGATTTTGATGGAAAAACATTAAGAGAACCTCGTTTCCATTCTTTTCGTTTCGATTTACTACCAGAAGAATGTAATTGGAAAACATTTTTAAAACAACTTCATCCCATACCCGAACATGTACAAGTTACTCATCCTGAAAAACCAGTCTGGCCGAAACTTAATTTATTGAAAGATGATTATATTCTTTATTTAGACATGATTGCTCCCTATTTGCTTCCCTTTTTACAAAACCGAGCTCTAACGGCGATTCGTTATCCACATGGCGTTCCTGGCGAAAACTTTTATCAAAAAAATGTACCAGACTACGCACCTGATTTCGTTCAAACTATGCGGATCGATTCTATTGATTATATTGTTTGCAACGACATACCCACATTATTATGGCTAGGCAATCAATTAGTATTGGAATTTCATATTCCTTTCCAAACGATTAACACAACCTATCCAACAGAAATCGTGTTTGACTTAGATCCACCTTCCGTCAGCGAATTTCCATATGCCATTGAAGCAGCTCTAAGAATGAAAGCAATTTTTGATCGATTTCAGCTGCAATCATTTGTCAAAACGTCTGGCGGAAAAGGTTTGCAACTCTATATACCGTTGCCAAAAAATCAATTCACCTATGATGAAACCCGCATCTTTACTGAATTCATTTGTAAATTTTTAGTAAATCAGGAGCCGAATATTTTTACATTAGAGCGGTTAAAAAAGAAAAGAGGAAATAAGTTGTATTTAGATTATGTGCAACATGCAGAAGGAAAAACAATTATTGCACCATATTCTCCCCGTGGAAATGAATTAGGCTGTGTCGCAACACCTCTTTACTGGGAAGAGGTGAAAGAAGGATTGCATCCAAATAACTTTACGATTCCAAAAGTGGTTGAACGACTGAATACGTTAGGCAACCCATTTAACAATTATTTTGAGGCTGGAGAAAAACAGAATTTTAAAGAAGTCATTGAAGAATTAAAAAATATATTAAAATAAAAAATCCTCCATCAAAATTGATGGAGGTCCATATTAATGATGATGATGGTGATGATGGTGTTGATTACCTTGAATTTTACATAATACAGAATCTTCATGTACATGATCAGCATCTTCTATTTGTACGGTCATATGTGCAATTCCTAAATGCAGCAGTTCATGCTCAATTTTTCTTAATATCTTCTGAGTTTCTTTTAACGTTAAATGTTCATCTACCACTGCATGACAGGATAGTGCGTTTTGTCCACTTGTAATACTCCATACATGTAAATCATGGATACCGATAATACCAGGCGTATTGCTAAATAATGAAATAATTTCATCTATATTGACGTTGCTTGGTACACCTTCCATTAAAACATGAATGGCATCTTTCGTTACTCGATAGCCGCTATTTAAAATAATTATTGCCACAATAATACTTGCCACTGGATCCATCCATCCCCAGCCAAGGAACATGATGGATAGTGCTGCTACAATTGCTGCAACTGAACCTAACATATCTCCAATAACATGAAGAAAAGCAGCTCTCATATTTAAATTATCGTGAGTATCGCCACCGCGCATTAATATCCAAGCCACAAGCACATTCACTGCCAACCCGACAATTGCAATTCCAAGCATACCAACAGATGCAATTTCCGGAGGGGAAATGAAACGTTCAATTGCTTCAATAACAATAAAAATTGAAATAAGAATTAATGTAACACCATTAAAAACCGCCGCTAATATTTCAAAACGTCGATATCCATAAGTTCTTGAATAATCTGCAATCTTTTCACCAAACTTGAAGGCAAGCACACCAACTCCTAGCGATACTGCGTCACTCAACATATGTCCAGCATCCGAAAGAAGTGCAAGACTGTTTGTTAATAAGCCGCCAATTGCTTCTACAATCATATATGTAGCAATAATGAAAAATGCAATAGTTAATGTTTTTTTGTTAGCACCATGAGTATGATCATGGTGTGCATGATTATGGCCATGCCCCATCTGTAAACCTCCTTTATATTAGTATATATTCATATAAAAATAAATGTTCTTAATGTTTAGAATGCTCTATTGTTTGATGTAACATATGCATCACGTGGTCATCATCGTGAGAATAGTAAAGTGTTGTACCTTCTCTGCGATATTTGACAAGCCTTAAGTTTTTTAAAAATCGTAACTGATGAGAAACGGTAGGTTGACTTAAATTTAATTTTTTTGCAATCTCATTAACCGAATACTCATTGTGTGAAAGTAAATATAAGATTCGTATTCGAGTTGGGTCGCTTAACGCTTTAAACGTTTGAGAAACTAAAAATAATGTTTCATCATCTAAATCATTATGTTCGGAATTTTCTTCTTGATGAATGAATTCGTTTTCCATGTTTAACACACCCCGAATAATTTCTTATATGAACATTTGTTCATATAAATATATTATAAATCATAGATTTCTCTATGGGAAGTAGTGAAAGAATTTAATTTACTCTAAATAAATATCGACTAATTAATGTTAAAAAAGATAGTATTCGTGAAATTTTGACATCTATATAAGCGATTTGATAAATAGCTTTGTCGTAAATTGTCGGAAAAATCTGTTTTTTGATGTATTCAATTTTTCTTTTATTATATGTACACTAAAAACTATAGTTTCAAAAAAATCCTTTGGAGGTAAATTTATGAATAGGGTACTATTTTTTGCTTTTGTACTATCATTATCATTGATGCTTGCGGCATGTAACAGCAGCGGAAATAATCAAGCCAGCGACAATGATAAATCAGCTGCAACTGATGGTTTAGATACGAACATTGTAACAATCGCAACAGGAGGAGCAAGTGGTCCTTACAATATTATTGGTTCAACACTTGCCGACCAATATACCAAAACATTTGATGTGAACTCCCGCACTCAAACAACAGGTGCTTCTGTTGAAAATATTAATTTATTAGAACAAGGTAAAGCAGAAATTGCATTTGTCATGAGTGATGCTTTATCCCAAGCTATTAATGGTGAAGTAAGTTTCAATGAGCCAGTGAAAAATGTATCTCATATAGCAACTTTATATCCAAATGTTGTACAAATTATTACAAAAAAAGGAACTGGTATTAATACGATTGAAGATTTAAAAGGTAAACGCGTTGCCGTAGGTGACCAAAATTCAGGGGTTGAAATCAATGCACGCGTGTTATTAAAGGGACATGGCATTACTTACGATGATTTGAAAGTGGATTATTTGGGTTATGCAGAAGCAGCTGATGGATTAAAAGCGGGGACAATTGATGCCGCCTTCTTAACAAGTGGTCTTCCTAATGCTTCAGTATTAGAATTAGCCGAATCAATCGATTTACAATTAGTTTCAATCAATCCTGACAAAGTGGCAGAAATTGCAAAAGAACATCCGTACTTTGTTGCTTACGACATTCCAGCAGATACTTACGGAAACAAAGAAGCGATTCCTACAGCAGCAGTTCCGAATGCACTAGTAGTTCGTGCAGATATGAGTGAAGATGATGTATATAAATTAACAAAACAATTCTTCGAAAGTTTGCCAACATTACAAAATGCTCACCAAGCAGCAAATGATATCACATTAGAAGGTGCACAACAAAATATTGTTGCACCGCTTCACCCAGGTGCTAAACGCTTCTATGATGAACAAAGTCAGTAAAACACTTCTCATGGGAGGTACGGGTTTTCTCGTCCTCCTTTTCTTATCCCACTTGATCAAGTTTCCTCTCTTAACTTTTGAAATTAAGGACCACCTACTTTGGTCAACCAATAAACATTTCGCAATCAAATGGATTCATTCTGTAGAAAAGGAAGAATGGGTGGAGTTCTATGAAATAAAAGAAGACGCTTTGTTATTAACAAAAACAAAATTTAAAACTTTCGGTGCCGGGGTTCCAAGCACCCCAAAAGAGAGTAAACAAGCAGCATTAATAGATGGATTTGTAGAATTGGAAATTAATCGTTCCTTTCCATCCATTCAACTAGTCGTATCTGAAAATGTGAAGAGTACCTTAATTATCGATGATAAAGAAATTTTATTATATGAACTGGCGGGAGACTACGAACCCGTAACCATTTCCATACAAACAATTTCTCTTTGGGACATGTTATTGAAGGGGGAATGTCTATGACACAAACAATCAAAGAACCAGTCCTTTCAGAAAATATTTCGGACGAAAAAATACAAGAGGTTTTGGAAAAATACGATGCCGATTCGAAAGTGAGAAAATACAATTCAAAAAAATTAATTATTTTTGTTAGTATTCTTTGCATTTTATATTCATTATTTCATTTGTATACAACTTTCAATCCGCTCCCTACACTTCTCATGCGATCCATTCACTTATTATTTGCGATGGGACTTGTTTTCCTCCTTTATCCTACATACGGAAAACAAGGACGAGATAAAATTCCAGTATACGATTGGCTCTTGTTTGGTTTATGTCTTGTTTCTTGCGGCTATCTATTTATGGAATACGAAGAAATTATGACTGCTAGAGGAGGCATTCCAAATACATTCGATATCGCAGTTGCCATTATGACTGTTTTACTGGTACTTGAAACTGCAAGACGTGTAACAGGTTGGATTTTACCTCTGTTAGCACTGGCATTTTTAAGTTATCCATTCTTCAGTCATCAAGCTTGGCTGCCTCGTATCATGATGACACGTCCCTTTGATTTAGGAGATATTTTTGGACAATTGTACTTAAAAACGGAAGGATTATTTTCTACTGCAATTGGTGCCTCTGTGCAATATATTTTCCTTTTTATTTTATTTGGTTCATTTTTAGCCAAATCTGGAATGGGACAGTTTTTCAACGACTTAGCTCTTGCTCTTGCAGGCCATAGACAAGGTGGTCCTGCAAAAGTTGCAGTAATTTCGAGCGCCTTTATGGGAAGTATCAATGGTTCAGCAGTTGCCAATGTCGTTGGAACAGGTGCATTTACCATTCCATTAATGAAAAAAATTGGTTACGAGAAAAACTTTGCAGGCGCCGTTGAAGCCAGCGCTTCGATTGGTGGGCAAATTTTGCCTCCAGTAATGGGAGCCAGTGCATTTATTATGGCTGAAACCACAGGAATCAGCTATGTTACAATCGCCCTTGCGGCAATTATACCAGCGCTTTTATACTTCTTAGGTGTTATTATGCAAGTTCACTTCCGGGCAGGTCGTACCAATTTAAAAGGGATTCCGAAACCTGATTTACCACGTGTAAAGGAAGTATTTAAAGAAGGCGGCCATTTAATCCTTCCTCTTATCGGGCTTATAGTATTACTCGGTTCAGGTATGCCTGTTGCTCATGCTGCCTTTTGGACAATTATCATGACAATCGTTGTCTCTGCCCTTCGTAAAAATACACGAATGTCCTTTAAAGACATTTTGCTTGCTCTCGAAGACGGGACACGCCAATCATTATCGACAGTTATAGCATGTGGTGTAGTTGGAATTATTATTGGGGTAGTCAACTTGACTAGTTTCGGTGCTACGTTAACATCTGCCATCACGACTCTTGGGAGTAATAGTTTATTTTTAACATTATTCTTGACGATGATTGCTTCGATTATCTTGGGAATGGGCTTACCAAGTATTCCAGCTTATATTATTACTGCAACGATGGTTGCACCTGCATTAGCGGACTTTGGAGTGCCAGTTTTAGTTGCACATATGTTTGTTTTCTACTTTGGTATTTTCGCCAACATCACGCCTCCTGTGGCTCTTGCTTCCTTTGCCGGTGCGGGGCTTTCAGGCGGAAGTCCAATGAAGACCGGTTTTATTTCCATACGTTTAGCACTTGCAGGCTTCATCGTTCCGTATATTTTTGTCTATGCACCAGAGATGTTATTAATCAATCCAACAGGACTTCCAATGAATGCAACAGAATTCCCGTTTGCCTCTCCATTTAACATTATAACGGTGACCGTTTCTTCTATAATAGGTGTAATAGGCATTGGTGCTGCAATTGAAGGGTACTTTAAAACAAATGTCAATATAGTCCTTCGTCTTGTACTCGCTGTAGGATCATTGTTATTAATTATTCCTGAATTTTACACAGATATAATTGGTATAATCACTGTTTTAGGTATCTTCGCATTCAATACACTTCAAGCAAAAAAACAACTTAAAAATGCATAGAAAAAGGCTGTCTAGTACATTCTCTAGACAGCCTTTCAACCATTATTAGTCAAAATACAAATTCATATCATTTGCTTTCTGGGCAAGTCGTACTGCAGATGTAACAAAATCAGCATATGTGACAGGTCGTTTTGGTTCAAATAGGTTATTTTCTGCAGGAATTAATCCAAGAGAATTGGCTAACGATACATAGCCAATATAATGACTATTTACTAAATCTACATCTTTCACATTGCTTTTATATATTTCTGAATGCTTCGCAGCTTCTTCTAATCCTAATGCTCTAATGTACCAAACAGCTAATTGTTCTCTCGTAATGTTTGTATCTGGGTTAAAGCCTTTATTTTTCGGATCAAGAATGCCCATAGAAACAGCTTTTTCTACGATATGGAAATACGGATGATCTGGTCCAATATTTTCGTATGTTTGTTTTTTCATTTCTTCGCTATTGTAATAATAGTCTTCATAGAAGTAAGTTAAAGATTTAACTAAACCTTTTAATACTTCTCCTTTCGTAATTGGAGCATCCGCATTAAAGCTATCAATATCCCCTATTTCTAAATAGCCGTTCTCAATAAAGAAATTCAATTCTTTTTCCGCAGTTGGATGAGAAACCTTTTGCTCTTCACTTATTTCTGGATTTTGCAAATAGCTCGGAGTTTTCCATTCCCCACTTATCGCATCTAAATAACTATAAATATTTCCATTATAAATTGGCGAGTACACTAAAGCATAATGAGGATTTTCATCTGGTTGTATATAGCTAAGCTCCACATCTGTACTGTTCATTATAATATTTTTTGCTTCTTCTGCTGAAATTGCATTATTTATTGCCGGCCATTCACTGTTTTCATGATATCCGACATGTAAATTAATCAATTCACCAGTATCACTTATAGCTACATGTAATTCATCGCCAATCACTGGAATTCCATTTACTATTCTTGGGAATGTAAAGAAATACAATCCATTATAATGTTCTAACCTTTGCTCGATTGGTTTTGAATAATGGTGAAGTTTTGATGGCGCATATTGTTTTAAATAGCCAATCGCTTTAGAAAGGGCTTGTTCCTCCGTTATTTTTCTTTGATTTTTTGGCTTTTCTCCAATCTGAGCTAATACGTCAGATTTAATATCATAGTACTCGATTAAATCTCCAGTCTGTTTATCAAATGTAATGTTTGTCCCATATCCACCACGGTCATATTCATAGCTATATGAAACGTAAATAATTTCATTTCCATAATAGTTCTCTGTCTCTTCCACGCTATCAATCGTTAAACGTACTTTATTAGAATTAATCTTTAAAATTTGTTCTGCTAATTGTTTTGCTTGTTCAACAGTCATCCCTTTATATTTTGGTGAAAGGGGTTGATTCGTTAATTGGTCCACATTTTTGTTTTCTGGTGGATTAGATTGAAATTTATTTCCTACCAACCAATTTCCAGTTAAGGCGTGAATTCCCTCTTTAATGGATGGCACATATACTAACTCTGCTTTTTGTTCTCCCGTATAGTAGTTGTAATCTAATTGATATCGTAATTGAACAGATAAATTGTCTTTTATTTTTTTCATTATTTCTTCTTTATTTATTACTTTATTTACATCATCAAATGTTGCTGATAAAAATTCACTGCGATATAAATGAGTTACTTCTCCATTCCCTAAAACTGATATTGAAATTCTTTGATCTGGAATTGCAATACCGTTTTCTGTACGTACAAATGAAAATGAATATTGAACTGGTTCAGTTAATAATTGTTTTGGTCCTGGATAATAATATACATCGTCTTCTTCAGAAAGTTTATATTTTTTGCCTGCTGTAAATTGTTCAATAAATTTTTTTGCAATTTCCTTTGCTTCATCTTTTGATACTTTCGCAGGGAACATAGCATCTTTTGTATCAATTGGATCTAAATATAAAGATTCAATCTCTAAGTTTTCCCCAGCAAAAGTAATATCACCATAAACGTATCGATTGCCGCTTATTTTTTTGTGGAAGCTTAAATTGTAACGAACGGTATTATCATTTGGATAGTGTCCACTTCTTAAATGGAAGTCAGATTCTGATAAAAAATCATATTTATTTGGGAAAACATCTTTAAACTTTTTAATTAATTCGCTTTTTGATACAGTAGTTTCAGTAGATGCAATAAGAATTTCCAATTGTTGAGGTTTTTCATATACGTCCAAAGGCGTTTCAGCTAAAGCTGGTGTTGCAAGTAATCCAACTGACAATGTAGCAGCAGTTGCAATCGTTCCTATTTTTTTAAATTTCACCAATAGTCCTCCTTTTTATTTACTAATTTTAATTTTAAGACATTTCTATATTGGTTTAAATAGGAAATTACCCCTGTATTTAACTCTGAAATTAATACTTCTATAACAAAATTAGCATTTTTTAATAATTTTAAATTTATCAATTTTACATATTGCTAATAATCCGTACTTTTATGTATTAGAAAAATATATTTGATATGTCATTCTGTGAACAAATTAATGCCCGGCTCGAGCTTACTGATGAAATAGTTTTCTATATCTCGAGACTCGGGCTAGTTTCCTAAATTTTGAGGATTCTTTTTTATAATCATGCAATTTGTGCAATTCACTATTAATGAAATCTCCATCAACCGTTTAATAATTGCATTGCTATTTCATCTTTTAACAATATTAAAATTGTCTTGAATTAACAACCAATTTTGAGGAAAAGCAAAGCTTAACTTCCAATAACTAATCCCCCGCAAATTCAACCTTTTCATTAAATTAAACTTCGCTTGAATCGACCTAGCATCTTCAAACCAAACTTCATGATTTTTACCCTCATCATCTACATAATAAAAATAAGGAGCTTGAGCAATTGGGTCAAATTGAATTTCTGCATTATGTTCACGGGCAAGAGCAATCGCTTGTTGAGGGCTTATAGCTCTTGCATATTGTCCTCCTTCAACATAAGGAAGGGTCCAATCATAACCATATAAATTTTGTCCCATCATAATTTTGCTTGGCGGCATCTCTGTTAAAGCATAGTTTAACACTTTCTCCACTTCACTAATTGGAGATACTGCCATTGGTGGTCCTCCTGAATAGCCCCATTCATAGGTCATTAATACAACAAAGTCCACTATTTCTCCATGTGCACGATAATCATGAGCTTCATACCATTGACCAGTTTGTTCACGGGATAGTTTTGGAGCTAATGCACTGGAAATTAACAATCCTTCCTCATGAAGACGATCTGCTGCTTTCCTTAAAAAATTATTGTACGCTTCTC
The DNA here is from genome assembly GCF_012396605.1 of Ureibacillus thermosphaericus. GTDB lineage: Bacteria > Bacillota > Bacilli > Bacillales_A > Planococcaceae > Ureibacillus > Ureibacillus thermosphaericus. Next base: position 17,224 of record NZ_JAAXPW010000017.1, on the reverse strand, counting down.
TTTGATCTGGAGGCAAAAATTCAAAGTCAAAATGAATGTCTGATACCGTCCCAATACGTTTTGCCTCATCAATAATGTTATCTAGAAGAACATCCTGAACTGCTGAGCTTTGCAATATATCTCTACCAAGTTCCCCACTAAACTGACCATTTTCTAAATTCGTCACAACAAGCATCAAAGAAGCCCCACTATTCTGAGCCACTTCAGGTATTCCCTGTATTGGCATTGGTACGAGACTACCATCTCTTCTTGCTTCATAACTGAATGGCGCTAAGTATGTGAGATAAGTTCCTACTTCACGGGCACTATTCAATAATTGTTCACTAACTGTATCCCCGGATGGTTCAATATAAATATTAACTTCTGCTCTCGTTTTCGCCCTCGGTGGAATATATAATCTTAGTCCTGGCAGCAATGGCTGATTGGGATTTAGTCCGTTAATTTGTGCAAGGGTGAGATAGTTCATTCCAAAACGCTGTGCAATGGTAAATAACGTATCCCCCGGCTGAACCCAGTAAAAACTTCCAACAATCGGAATCACAATTGCTTGCCCCACCACTAATTCATTTGGTAATTCAATTTGATTCGTTTGAATGATTGTTTGTGGATTGACATTGTAGCTTTGAGCAATCCCCCAAATCGTATCTCCCGGCCGAACAACGTGTATTTGAATGGTGCATCCTCCTTTTTGCACTTATGACAATCAATAGATTTTATGATGTGTTTTGAAAGAAAATAACAATTGTAATTGATAAACATTCTAAGGAGTTTATATGGAGGATTGAATGTGAATAGAGCAGTTCTTGTGAGAAGATTCCCTTGAATCGTGCGGATAACGCCTGAACTTGTGTAGATAATTCCTCTACTTGTGCGGTTAGATCCTGAGCATTTGCAGATAATTCCTCTACTCGTGCGGATAAGTCCTTAGCTTGTGCAGATATTCCGCGAATAGCTAATCTCTCAACTTATGCAAATAGCCCCCTTCCAGTTGCTTCTCTCCATAAAAAAATAAGGCTATCTAGAAATTTCTAGACAGCCTCCTAAAATTCACTTTTTCCTTCCATTTATCGAACACGATTAAATATTAATGTAACAGATTATGTTCATACAAGTAATCGTACGAAATATCAACAAATAAATATTCATTATCAGCTAATGCCATGGAGAACGTACGAGTTAATTCGCCGGTTTTGATGTCACTATATATATTTGAAAGTTCACCTTTCACATCATCTTTTAATTTGATGATATTTAAGAGAAAGTAAGGTCGCCAACTCCAATTTTTACCGATAGCTTCTTTTTCCACTATCCAATTTCCATTTCTACGCACGATATTTGGGGATATTTGAAATCCTTCTTCATTGCAAATATAAAATCGGAAAGCATATTTTGTTAATTTGTTTGCTAATGCTAAGAGTGACTCCTCATCATGACTTTGTAGTTTTGATTGATCAACAATTGTAGCAATATCCTTTTTCAATTTTTTCATTTCTTCATATTTTAATTCCAACTGCTTTCTTTCAGTTGCAATAAATTGTTTACAATCATTGCGGAATCGCTCTTTTAATGAGTCTTTCGGATTTAAATGTGTAGAAGGTTTCTGTAAATATTCTCCTTTAAAATATCGAGCACCATGCTTCCATGCGTGATGTAATTGATAATCCGTTTTTATATCATTAAACATTAAAGCGGCACCCATTTTGATCGCCAAACTTTGAATTGTTGTAAACACATGACTTTGGGAACCCCAAGCATTGTAATTCAATTGATTAATATTGATTTTTAATACAGTTGGCTCCAACATTAGTATTTGATCCAACTTGCTTTCTTTACCAATTTCGTCTAAAGCGATTTTGACACCATACGTTTTCATATACCGAATTGGATGCTGTAATTCATCAGCTTCCCCTTCATATTTATGCGCTGGAATTACTAGAAATATTTTGGATAATAACGATTCACCAATTGTTTGTTTTATTGCTTGAAAATAAGCATCTCCAACATCTGTCATAAACAAATTTGGATTACATGGTAAATAAACATAGAAATCATTTAACGAATCCTTTACTTCTGTAACAGCTTTTTTTATGAGAGTAAGTTCTGCTTCTTTCCGCAAATCTTCGGGAATCGTTGAATCATAAGTTAAATTAACAATATCGATCGTTTTATCATTTATTAAAAGCTTTCCAGAAACTTCATAAGCAACAATCGAATGCGAATCCGCACTAAAAATTGGCTCATAAAACACTTCTATTTCATTTATTCTATCTAAAATATCTAGTACTTCCATAAGAAACCTCCACACACAAATTATGTTCAAACTTGCTATGCTAACTGTATTATACATGAAATAATGCATTAAAAAGCAACTTAAATAGAACATTCATTTCTAATATTCATATAACTGAAAAAAGAGCTACTTCCCCTTTCCCTAATTCTAAACATTCCTCAAATTTTATTTAATATCATTTCAAATCAGACCATTAATTATTATAAAATAATTTTATAATAAAATAAATCATATAATTCTTATAAATTTTATAAAGAATATTGGAAAATAAAATCACCATTTTTCAATATTGAAAATGGTGGTTTTTGTTCGTTTCATTTTTATTTAATTTGAGGCTGTGTTACACGTTTTAAGAAGAATGATAAAAGTAGTGGAATAAGAGTAAAGCAAGTTGCTACAAAGAATGCTAATTCAATTCCTTCTAAAAGGGCCTGTTGGGTAATGCTTGCCATTACTTCCTCCGAAAATGTACCAGCTTGCATCGCTTCCGCTGCCATTTTTTCTCCAACGGATGTAGCCTTTGTGTTCATCACCGCAATCAAGACTGCTGTGCCAATAGAACCAGCAATTTGTTGAATGGTGTTATTTGCTGCAGTACCATGTGGATTCAATCGAGGTGCTAGAGAATTTAATCCATTTGTCATGACAGGCATCATCACTAAAGATATCCCGATTGTTCGAACAGTATATACGGAAATGATATAAATAATTGAAGTGTCAATTTCTAAATGAGACAGTAGATATGTTGTAACCGTCATAATACTCATACCAATTATCGCCAATACGCGTGGTCCAAACTTGTCAAACAAGCGACCAGTAATAGGTGACATTGCAGCCATAACAAGCGCTCCCGGTAACATCATTAACCCTGACTCCATCGGTTCGATATGCCGCACACTTTGTAAATAAGCTGGAGTTAAAATCATTCCCCCTGTTAACCCCATTCCAAGCACGGAACTAAAAATTGCGGAAAGGGTATAGGAAGGAGCCTTAAAGATTTCCATACTTAAAAACGGAGATTCAAGTTTTAATTGTCTCAATACAAATAAAACGATGCCAATTATACCAATGATGATGGTTGTAATAATTACAGGGTCGGACCATCCTTTATTACCAGCTGTACTAAATCCGTATAAAAGAGAACCGAACCCAATTGTACTTAACACAATTGAAAAATAATCCAATGATTTTTTTTTCGTTGGTATGACATTCTCTAATTTCCATAAACCTAATAAAACACTAATAACTGCAAAAGGCAAAATCATCGTAAATAGAATTCGCCAATTATAATGTTCTACAATATAGCCCGATAATGTTGGACCGATTGCTGGTGCAGCCATCATAATAAGCCCGAAGAAGCCCATTGCTGTCCCACGTTTTTCAATTGGGAAACTAACTAACATCACATTCATTAAGAGCGGAGCCATAACGGATGAACCTGCAGCTTGAACCATTCTTCCGGCAAGCAATGTTCCAAAGTTAGGAGAGAAGGCTGCAAGTAGCGTACCTAAAGTAAAAATACTAGTAGCCACTACAAATAAAGGTTTTGTGTTAAATCTCGTGATGAAAAAAGCAGAGGCAGGGATTAATACACCGCTAACTAACATATAGCCGTTAGAAAGCCACTGTACAGTTGCATAACTAATTTGAAAATCTTGCATGATGGTAGGTAATGCAACATTCATTAAGGTATTATTTAAAAACGAAATAAAGGCTCCTATAAACAATACAGCGATCATTAAATAAGGAGGCCTTTGTGCTGACAGTTCTTTAGTCATATCTATTCACACTCTCTGTAACAATATTTAAGCGAAATCTATTCTATACCTACAGTTCAAATTTATCAAGAAAAAAATATTACCTTTTTATTTTACTTTAAATTTAGTAATTTTGAATTTATACTAGCAGTTCAATATTGTTATAGATGAAGATGTAAGCGAAATCAAAACCACCCGTGTGAACGGGTGGTTTGTTCTGCGGCTAGAAGCCTTTATTACTGGCCAACCCCTAAAGGGGCATCGAATGGTTCGCCAACTGCACTACTTTTCCAGCTGACCCTTAAAGGGTCTCTTTTATTTTTTCCTAGGTTTTCGCTTTATCTCTTCACCTGTAAATGGATCGACGAACTCTTCCATACTGAGTTGATCTGCAATGATATCATCTTGTATTTGATTTCGAATATATTCTTCAATTACCTTTTTATTTCTACCTACCGTATCCACATAAAATCCTCTACACCAAAATTTTCTGTTTCCATATCGATACTTTAAATGGGCATGTCGATCGAATATCATCAAACTACTTTTTCCTTTTAAATATCCCACGAATGATGAAACACTTAATTTTGATGGGATACTGACCAACATATGTATGTGGTCTTTGCATGCGGTAGCTTCAATTATTTCTACGCCTTTTCTTTCACATAGTTGTCTTAATATTTGTCCAATATCTTCTTTATCTTTCCATAAATTATCTGTCTTCTATATTTTGGTGCAAATACAATGTGATACTTACAATTCCACTTGGTATGTGCTAAACTATTTGTGTCAGAAGACATAATAGGTCCCTCCTTGGTACTAAAATTTGGTTGGCGAACCGTAATTTATTTTAGCATCAAGTGGGATCTTTTTTAATACCTCGCTGTAAGCTATACGGAACCCCCTGCCTAGCAGGGGGTTTTCTTTTTTACACAAAGAAAAAAGGTTCTTTCCATTGCTTCGGAAAGAACCCTTTTCTATTCAACACTGCCAAAAGGATGGCGTCTTTATTTATAACGTTATTACATCATGCCCATATCTGGCATTCCTGGATTTTGAGCTGGTGGCTCTGGGATATCAGCTACCACTGCTTCAGTTGTTAAGAATAATGCAGCTACACTAGCAGCATTTTGTAATGCTGAACGAGTTACTTTAGCTGGGTCAACAATACCTGCATCAATCATGTTTACCCATTCACCAGTTGCAGCATTGAAACCAACGCCAACTTCTTCACGTTTTAAGCGATCAACAATGATTGATCCTTCTAAACCAGCATTTTCTGCGATTTGACGAACTGGTTCTTCTAGAGCACGTAACACAATTTTCACACCAGTTGCTACATCGCCATCTACTTCATCTAATACTTTTTCTACTGCTTTATAAACATTTACTAATGCAGTACCACCACCTGCAACGATTCCTTCTTCAACCGCTGCACGAGTAGCGTTTAATGCGTCTTCGATGCGAAGTTTACGCTCTTTTAATTCTGTTTCAGTAGCAGCACCTACTTTAATTACTGCTACACCGCCAGCTAATTTTGCTAAGCGTTCTTGTAATTTTTCTTTATCAAATTCTGAAGTTGTTTCTTCAATTTGAGCACGGATTTGATTTACACGTGATTCAATAGCAGCTTGATCTCCAGCACCTTCAACGATAGTAGTGTTTTCTTTATTTACAACTACTTTACCAGCGCGTCCTAAAGATGTGATATCAGCTGTTTTTAAGTCTAAGCCAAGGTCAGAAGTGATAACTTGTCCACCTGTTAAAATGGCAATATCTTCAAGCATTGCTTTACGGCGGTCACCGAATCCAGGTGCTTTTACAGCAACTACTTGGAATGTACCGCGTAATTTGTTCAATACTAATGTTGCAAGAGCTTCACCTTCGATATCTTCAGCGATAATTAATAATGGTTTGCCTTGTTGTACTACTTGCTCTAATAATGGAAGAATATCTTGAATGCTAGAGATTTTCTTATCAGTAATTAAAATGTAAGGATTTTCGAGCACTGCTTCCATTTTATCAGTATCTGTTACCATGTAGTGAGATACGTAACCGCGGTCAAATTGCATACCTTCTACTACATCTAATTCAGTATTGAAACCTTTTGATTCTTCGATTGTGATTACACCGTCAGTTCCAACACGTTCCATCGCTTCAGAGATGAATTTACCTACTTCTTCATCGGCTGCAGAGATAGAAGCAACTTGTGCGATTTCTTCTTTATTTTGAACTTGACGAGAAATGTTTTTCAATTCTTCAATTGCAGCGGCTACTGCTTTATCAATACCTTTGCGAATTCCTACAGGGTTTGCACCGCTTGTTACGTTTTTCAAACCTTCACGAATCATTGCTTGTGCTAAAACTGTTGCAGTTGTTGTACCGTCACCTGCTACTTCGTTTGTTTTAGAAGCAACTTCTGCAACTAATTTTGCACCCATGTTTTCATAAGGATTTTCAAGTTCGATTTCTTTCGCAATTGTTACACCGTCATTAGTAATTAAAGGTGAACCAAATTTCTTTTCAAGTACAACGTTACGACCTTTAGGACCTAATGTTACTTTTACAGCGTTTGCTAATTTATCTACACCTTGTAACATTAACGAACGAGCTTCTTCTGCAAATTTAATATCTTTTGCCATTTTGCCTTACCTCCATTTATTTTTATCTATAGGTAATCAAAATCGGTATAAATACGCCTGACATTTCATACAATGGAAGAGGCGCAATTTTGATTTCTATATGATTATAAAACAGCTAAAATATCGCTTTCTCTTAAAATTAAATATTCTTTACCTTCATATTTCACTTCTGTTCCGGCATATTTAGAGAAGATAATCACATCGCCTTCTTTTACTTCAGGCTCAACGCGAGTGCCGTTATCTAATACACGACCAGAACCTACAGCAACCACTTTACCTTCTTGTGGTTTTTCTTTTGCTGAATCAGGTAGTACAAGTCCAGAAGCAGTTTTTTCTTCTACCTCAACTAATTCGATAATCACGCGATCTCCTAATGGTCTTAGCAAGTGAAACAACCTCCTACATTTCGTATTTTATCTACCATTATTAGCACTCTTATCACCTGAGTGCTAACACAATTATATAATAATGAATCATCCCTTTTTTTGCAAGTGAGAAGTATAAAAAATTTCTTTTCTTTCTATCTTCCTCTACAATAGAATATGATTAGTAAAAACACCATTCCTTAATTTGGATCGGAAAGATTAATATTATGATTACATTTTAATGAATTTGCATAAGAAAGAGGGAAATATACGATTGGCTAATTCGCAAAATATTCAAACTCAAAAGACCGCTTTTTATGTATTAATCACTTATATCTGTTTTCAACTTTCTTCTTTTTTACTATGGATTCCCCCGCTAAAAAGTTTCTTTTTAGGCTTTATTGATTTAGAGGGGCGTTCAGCGTATATTGCATTAGCAGGCTGGTGGTCATCCATTACCGCAGGAATAGCATTAATTATTTCTTTTATCTTAATCTCCAAAAATAAAAACTTTTGGAATTGTTTAAAAGGAGAAAAAATGCCATTGTCGGTAGCAATTGGTTGGGGAATTATCGGTTTTTTCATGATTTATTTAGGTCAAGTGATTGGTATTCAAATTGAATCGGCATTAGGCATTGAGCTTGGCTCTGAAAATACTGAAGCCATTATAAACATTACAAAAATCGCACCAATCATGATTCTAGCTTCCGTTATTTTTGGACCAATTTTAGAAGAACTTGTGTTTCGCCGCGTAATATTTGGATCGATTATGCAAGCACAAAATAACTTTTGGTTAGCTGCCTTCATAAGTGCAATCGTCTTTGCGATTATTCATTTAGATTTTAGTCATATCATTCTTTATACCATAACTGGTTTTATTTTTGCCTTCCTATATAATAAGACAAAACGGTTAATCACTCCAATCATTGCGCACATGATGCTAAATGGTTTTGTTACATACTTACAATTGAACATTGAAAAAATTCAACAATTTTTTCATTAAGCATAGCCTGCTTTATAAGCATGAATAAAGAAAAAGCCTATTTTCCATGAATTTCATAGAAAATAGGCTTTAATTTTGTTCCTTCATTTGTTCAATTAGACGTCTTTGTTCTGCTAACGCAGCTTCCACTTGTTGTCTTTGTTCCGCTTCCTTTTCTTCTTGCATACGCTGTTCTTCTGCTTTTAAATATTTCTTATATCCGATTTTTGCAATAGCAATGCTAATTTCATACAAAACAAATAACGGAATGGACATTAGAATATATGAAATTAAGTCAGGTGGCGAAATTAATACGGCAATAACAAATAATACAAAGTAAGAATACTTTCTAAACTTTGACATTAAGTTTGGATTCAATACCCCGAGACGGGATAAAAACAATGTAATGACTGGAAGTTGAAATAAAAAACCAAATGGAATCACTAATTTAAATAAAAAAGAGAAATATTCGTTAATGCCGATTGTTTGCTGAATATCTAACCGCTCCGACAAGTTCATCATGAAATTCATAACGTTTGGGAAAAGAATAAAGTAAGAAAACAATAATCCAACTAAAAACAAAACAAAGGAATACGGTATATATTTTAATGTTGCTTTCCTCTCAGATTCATACAAGCCCGGTGCAATAAATGCCCAAAGTTGGTACAAAATCACCGGAGATGTCAAAATTAATGCTACAAAGAAGGATACTTCTAAATATACAGTAAGCGGGTCGCTTACTTTGAATGCATTTAATGTTAATGCCTCTAATTCTTCATTATCATGCTGAATGAATTTAATGATTGGTTCTGCAACATAGAATCCAGCTATTAATGCGATAACGAAAAAAACAGCACAAATAATTAAGCGCTTTCTTAATTCCTCTATATGTTCTATAATAGGAAGTTCTTTTGGATCCATTTTTCTTTTAGACATCCTTATTATTACTTATTGTGTTCTTGTTCTTTCGTTTCAACTTTCTCAATGGATTTTTGTTGCTGATCTATCTCGATGATGTTCTTTTTATCAGTAACATCGCTATCATCTATTAAACCTTGTGTACCCTTTTTGAACTCACGCAAAGTCGTTCCCATTGCTCGTCCAAATTCAGGTAATTTTTTCGGTCCGAAAATAATCAATGCAACAATCCCGATAATAATAAGGGCAGTTGGTGTAATTGCACTTAAATGCACAACCATCGATGACACCTCCTCAGTTTATGTATTTATTTTACCCCAATTCGACATATTTTGCATTACATAACGGAAATAGATTGTGAAAACTTTTTATCAATCACTATTGCGAATTAAATAAATTAAAGCCTCTAGTTCAACTGCTAAATCGATATTCATTACTTTCATCGTTTCCGGAACATTTAAACGAACAGGAGTAAAATTCAATATTCCTTTTGCGTTGATTGCTGATAAGCGATCAGCAATGGCTTGGGCAGAGCGTGAAGATACAGTTAATATTGCAAGTTCTGCATTATATTTTTGATACATTTCTTCTAATCGATCGGGATGATAAACTGGGATTCCATTTACTTCATGCCCTTCCATTGGCGCCTTTGTATCGAACGCAACAACGATTCTCGTATTATGATTTTTTTGGAAATTATATTTCAAAAGGGCATTTCCTAAATTCCCCACGCCAATAAGAGCGACATTCGCGCCTTCATCTTGATCTAGAATTTGTCTAAAAAATTCCAACAAATACAAAACATCATATCCATATCCTTTTTTACCTAAGGCGCCAAAATAAGAAAAATCTCTTCGAATTGTAGCGGAGTCAATCTTCATTGCCTCACTTAATTCTTGAGATGAAACTCTCTGTTTTCCATCATTTGCGAAGTTCTGTAAAAACCGATAATAAAGAGGCAGTCTTTTTGTTGTCGCCTGTGGAATTTTTATATCTCTTTTCACAATAATCCCCCTGTTAACTTCAACTCGAAATTGATTTTATATTACTAAACATAGCTAAATAAGTAAAGCGTTCACATTGCTTGAATTCCTGTCTTCTATTACACTAATAGTAGTGAACAGAGGTGTAAACATGATCATACTTCAAGTAAATCAATTAACAAAATCATTCTTATCTGATGAAATATTAAAGGATGTAAAATTAGAAGTTCAACACCGTGACCGTGTCGCATTAGTAGGTCGCAACGGTGCGGGTAAATCTACGTTATTAAAAATCATTGCTGGACAATTGTCTTACGATTCTGGCGAAATCATTATTCCTAAAGATATAACAATTGGGTATTTAGAACAACATGCTGGTCTTGAATCCAAACGTACAATTTGGGAAGAAATGATGACGGTGTTTGAACCGTTAAAAAAACAAGAAATGCGACTTCGCGAATTAGAACAACAAATGGCTGACCCATCCGTGTATGAGAGTCCAACTAATTACTCTCGTATTATGGCAGAATATGATCAACTACAACATTCTTTTAAAGAATCCGGTGGCTATCAATATGAAGCAGATACACGTTCCGTACTTCATGGTATGAAATTCTTCCCCGACATGTATGATAAACCTGTTTCTTCCTTATCGGGTGGTCAACGAACACGACTTGCCCTTGCAAAATTGCTACTAAGCAAACCGGATTTACTGATTTTAGACGAGCCTACGAACCATTTAGATATCGAAACATTAAGTTGGCTTGAAAATTATTTAAAAGCTTATACAGGTGCCATTTTAATCGTTTCTCACGACCGTTATTTTCTCGATCAAATCGTCAATATCGTTTATGAAGTATCAAGAACTCGCGTAACAAAGTATATAGGAAATTATAGCGATTATTTGGACCAAAAAGCAAAACAATATGAACGCGATTTAAAAATGTATGAGCAACAGCAAGATGAAAAAGCGAAACTTGAAGCTTTTATTCAAAAAAATATCGCACGTGCTTCTACAGCAAAGCTTGCAAAAAGCCGAAGAAAAATGTTGGAACGTACCCAATGGATGGATGCCCCAATTGGTGATGAAAAATCAGCAAAATTTGGATTTGATATCGAAAGACAAAGCGGAAATGATGTACTATCAATCGATGATTTATCAATTGGATATGAGCAAAATCAAATAATTTCTGAAAATATCTATTTGCGCATCTTCCGACAAGATCGGGTTGCGATAGTAGGACCGAATGGAGTCGGAAAATCCACTCTATTAAAAACCATTGTCAAAGATTTATCTCCACTGTCTGGAAGCATTCGTTATGGAACGAACGTTAAAATTGGCTATTACGATCAAGAACAAGCAAAACTCGATAGTAATAAAACCGTTTTAAATGAACTTTGGGATGAATGGCCGTTAATGAATGAAAAAGAAATTCGTTCCGTTTTAGGTCAATTTTTATTTAGTGGCGATGATGTACTAAAACTTGTTAATACATTATCCGGTGGGGAAAAAGCACGCCTTGCCTTAGCAAAACTCATGTTGCAAAAAGCAAATTTCCTCGTATTAGACGAACCAACGAACCATCTTGATTTAGACAGTAAAGAGGTCTTAGAGAATGCGTTGATGGACTATCCAGGAACGATACTATTCGTTTCCCATGACCGTTATTTCATGAATAAAATTGCTACAAAAGTCGTTGAACTATCCGCCACAGGCACATTTGAGTATTTAGGTGATTATGATTATTATGTAGAGAAAAAACAAGAATTAATGGAATTAGCTGAACTGAATGAAACAAAGCATGAAGCAAAACAGGAAGAAATCAAAATCCAGCATCCATCTTCAGTAAACAAAGAAGTCAAAAAACGAGAGCGTCAAATTCGAAGAAAAATTGAAGAGCTTGAAAAAGAAATGTCCAATTATGAAGAGGAAATTAACAATATCGAACTGAAGCTTTGTGAACCAGAGATTTTTAGTGATTACGAAAAGGCATTAGAGCTCCAAAATAAACTGGATTCGTTAAAGCAATCTCACAGCGAGCTCGAAACTCAATGGCTTGAACTACAAGAAGAATTGGAAAACCTGAAAATTTAAGCTACCTGAATAATATTCAGGTAGCTTTTCATTTATATATGGAAAACATGAATCTTGTTTTCGAATATTACATATATCTTGGTCAATAGACAAATTTCGATAAATTTTCCCCACAGTTTTATTCACAATAAAAACTCAGTGATACCAACATATCAACAGCCTTTTCCACATTATCCACATCACCAGAAAAAAAAATCCACACTTCGTTCTGGAAAAATACACACAATATATTGATTTTTCACAGCTTTATCACAGGTTATCCACAAGTTATACACAGATTGTGCATAAGTACGAATGTTCGTCTTGACAAAAAAGAAAACTATTCACAAACTTGCGAATAAGTTTTAAGAAAAATATTCAATATTTTAATTCTGTGTATAATTTTGTGTATAAATAAAAAGGATATGACTTCATGTCATACCCCATCTTTTTCTGAAGAAAATATTATACTTTTATCGAAGTTTGTCGTCTGTATTACTCCAACTTTTCAATTCTTTCCCTGGCAAACCATTCATCGATAAATCGGATCTTACTCCCGCTTCAAACATGTAAGCCGCACAGGCGCCAATCATTGCTGCATTATCTGTGCATAAAGAAAGTGGTGGAGCCGTAAATGGTATCCCTTCCTGTTCAAGCGCTTTACTTAAACTTTCTCGCAATCCACGATTTGCAGAAACACCACCAGCTACTATTACTTGTTTAACCCCTAATTCCTTAGCTGCTTTTATCGTTTTAGTTGTCAATACTTCTACAACACTGTCTTGGAAGCCTTTTGCGACTTCTTCAGGCACAATTGATTGTCCTCTTTGCTCCAAATTATGTTTATAATTAATAACAGCTGATTTTAATCCACTAAAACTAAAATCATACGTATCTTCTAACCACGCTCGTGGAAAATCTACACCTTTTTTAGCTTCATGAGCCATTCGATCAATATGCGGACCACCGGGATAAGGTAAATTTAACACCCGCGCTACTTTATCATAAGCTTCCCCGGCCGCATCATCGCGAGTTTCTCCAATGACTTCAAAAGATCCATGTTCTTTCATATAGATTAATTCCGTATGCCCTCCAGATACAACAAGTGCTAATAAAGGAAATTTCATTGGTTCAACAAGCGCACTTGCATATATGTGACCGGCAATATGGTGCACCCCAATAATCGGTAATCCGTGAGCAAAGGCAAAGGCTTTTGCTGCATTAATGCCGATAAGCAATGCACCAACTAGTCCTGGGCCTTCCGTCACTGCCACTGCGTCTAAATCTGATGGTACAATGCTTGCCTTTTCCAATGCTTCTTCAATTACAACCGTTATTTGTTCAACATGGTGGCGAGACGCAATTTCTGGTACGACCCCCCCAAATCTTTTTTGACTATCGATTTGTGAAGCTACTACGTTTGAAAGAATTTCATTTCCATTTCTAATTACGCTAGCAGCTGTCTCATCACAGCTTGTTTCAATTGCTAAAATTAAGTTTTCCATTATAAATTCACCCACATTACTAGAGCATCTTCCTGGTTATCTGTATAATATCCTTTCCGAATTCCGCCATCTTGGAATCCGAGCTTTCGGTATAAATTTTGTGCCACTATGTTTGATACACGTACTTCTAAACTCATCGTTTCCGCATTGTGTTCTTTCGCTACTCTCATTGCCTCTCGCATAAGCCCTTCACCAATGCCTTGTCCTCTTGATTTTTCAGTAACCGCCACATTGGTAATTTGAGCAGAATCAACGACAATCCAGATACCGCAATATCCAACAATTGTTCCATGGTCATCTTCTGCTACAATGTAATGAGCAAAGGGATTTTCTCTCATTTCGTAATGAAAAGAATCCTCGGTCCAAGGAGTTGGAAACGATTCAACCTCTATCGCATGCACTGCCTCCACATCTTGTGCCGTCATTTTTCGATAGTGAATCATCCTTTTTGCTCCTTTTGATGTGCTTTTAACCAATTTGCCTCTGCTTCAGCTAAACGATGATATTTTGGCACAAAGGAATGAACCATTTCTAATGTTGGCAATGGTTCTTTTTCAGCTAATTCGATTAATTTTGAAGCTCTCGGTAAGTTAAGTGAAGGCGGTGCAAATTTAGCCTGTTCACCTAAAACGGATTGAATCTCTTCCTTAAATTTTTTCACATCTGAACCAACAAACATAATTGTTTCTTGATACTCTTTTAACTGTTGCAACAGTTCTTCCAAAGATCCATGATGTTCTGGAATAATCGTTTTCAATTCTTTCCCTTTATATACTGCAGCGTATACATTCTTTCTTCTAGCATCAAACATCGTGCAAATAATGCCATCAAACAATTCAACATTACTTGCAAGCACTTTTAGACTTGATATGCCAACTAATGGTTTCTTTAAAGTCCAAGATAACGTTTTTGCAATCGTTACCCCGATTCTTAGCCCAGTATACGAACCAGGACCTTCGGAAACCGCTACGGCATCAATATCAACAGGTTTTAAGTTAGTTTTTCGAAATACCTCTTCTATTGTTGGCATACAAGTAACAGAATGTGTTGATTTTGTATTTTGTACTATTTCTGAAAGCACTTCTCCGTCTCTTACGATAGCGACGGAAAGTGGAGCGTTTGATGTTTCAATTCCTAACCAAATCATGTAAATAACTCCTCACATAATCGTTCATACCGTTTTCCTATTGGTCTAAATATAAATTTTCTTTTATTTTCATCAATTCGTTGAATTTCAATATCTAATCTTTCATCCGGTAGATTTTCCTCAATTAAATGTGCCCATTCAATTACCGTTACCGCATCACCATAAAATATTTCATCCCATCCTAAATCTTCATCACTATTTTCTAAACGATACACATCTAAGTGATTAAGCGGCAACTTCCCTTCATATTGTTTCATGATTGTAAAAGTAGGGCTATTCACTGTTCGGGAAATACCCAGTCCTTTCGCTAAAGCTTGAATAAATGTTGTTTTCCCGGCACCTAAATCCCCTTCAAATGTTAGATTATCTCCCGGCTCAAGTAAATTCGCTAAACGAATTCCAAGTTGATTTGTTTCTTCTAAAGAATGCACTTCCTTTTCGTACATCGTCTTCACGTATCCTCTCACCCTAACATTAACAATAGTTTATCTAAAAGAATTCATTAATTCAAAATGTATCATTTATAAATCCAAAAAAAAACATCTCTCTATATAGTAACTCATTCATTTCTTATCTAGAAATAAATTGTTTTCATTTTATAGAGAGATGCGTTTCCCTATCCACTTATTGAAGAAAATAATGAAAGATAAAATGAATAAGACTTGCAATTAATATAAAAATTATCACCATTATATTTCTTCTTAACCGTCTCATTTTTCCACCTCAAAAAGGGATATTACTAATATATTTATTCTTTACTTGCTTTTATGACATGGTGTTGATTCGATGATGTCATGACCGTTTGTTTCGAATCAGATTAGGTGGAGTGTATTTTTATTTATATGTGTAAAATATGCGGCTTGCAATAACAATTTCTAGCAATAAAATAGAGGGGGCTTTACAAAAAAGCTACTGTAATGTATTACAAATTATGGTTCAAATTCATCGTCACATTTGATTTCAACTTTTAAACCGTTAGATTTTCACTTGTGAAATAAGCACCACTTTGCGTGATATTATGGAAAAGCAATGTCCTACTCTCGCAAGGGGACCCCTTTCTACCATCGGCACTAACTCCGAAGCACGTTGACCGGCGAATTTCTGTGTCAGCTTCGGCAGTCCGGTGCTCACGTACACTGTATCTTCTCTTTTTATTGAAATTAAATGTTATATATGCTTTTTCTTTTGTAGTGTTTCTTTAGATGTACTGCGGTTTATCGAACTCGAGTGGACTTTTTGTCCTTGTTGTTATTTTCAATTAAATGCTGTAAATATTAACTATTTATTGTTTTTTTAAACCGTTGGGTTTTCACTTGTAAAATTTGCAATTTACAGTGTCATATTAAAAAACAACGTCCTACTCTCACAAGGGGGACCCTTTCTACCATCGGCGCTAACTCCGAAGCACGTTGACCGGCGAATTTCTGTGTCAGCTTCGGCAGTCCGGTGCTCACGTACACTGTACGCTCCGCTCCGGGCTGCCTCGCTTCCTTGAACTTCTTGGTCCCCGTGCTTCTCGTCTCCTTCAAATATTTATTTTGCTTTTGTTTAGCATGTGGTTTCTGTATCGCGCCGATTGGACTTTCAGTCCTTGGTAGTAAGGGGCATAAAAAAAAGCCACTACCGACCTTACGTCAGTAATAGCTTTTTGAGCCTAGCAACGTCCTACTCTCACAAGGGGGACCCCTTTCTACCATCGGCGCTAACTCCGAAGCACGTTGACCGGCGAATTTCTGCGTCAGCTTCGGCGGTCCGGTGCTCACGTACACTGTATCTTCTCTTTTTATTGAAATTAAATGTTATATATGCTTTTTCTTTTGTAGTGTTTCTTTAGATGTACTGCGGTTTATCGAACTCGAGTGGACTTTTTGTCCTTGTTGTTATTTTCAATTAAATGCTGTAAATATTAACTATTTATTGTTTTTTTAAACCGTTGGGTTTTCACTTGTAAAATTTGCAATTTACAGTGTCATATTAAAAAACAACGTCCTACTCTCACAAGGGGGACCCTTTCTACCATCGGCGCTAACTCCGAAGCACGTTGACCGGCGAATTTCTGTGTCAGCTTCGGCAGTCCGGTGCTCACGTACACTGTACGCTCCGCTCCGGGCTGCCTCGCTTCCTTGAACTTCTTGGTCCCCGTGCTTCTCGTCTCCTTCAAATATTTATTTTGCTTTTGTTTAGCATGTGGTTTCTGTATCGCGCCGATTGGACTTTCAGTCCTTGGTAGTAAGGGGCATAAAAAAAAGCCACTACCGACCTTACGTCAGTAATAGCTTTTTGATCCTAGCAACGTCCTACTCTCACAAGGGGGACCCCTTACTACCATCGGCGCTAAAGAGCTTAACTTCCGTGTTCGGTATGGGAACGGGTGTGACCTCTTTGCCATCGTCACTAGACTCATTTGATTATGTATGTAATTTCAGAGAGGTTATTCTCTCAAAACTGGATAACGACATTGAAATGATTGGTTAAGTCCTCGATCGATTAGTATCCGTCAGCTCCACACGTCACCGTGCTTCCACCTCGGACCTATCTACCTCATCGTCTTTGAGGGATCT
>NZ_JAAXPW010000016.1 GCF_012396605.1 Ureibacillus thermosphaericus | reverse complement strand
TTAAGAAAATATGCACTACGAGGGGTGTAAAACCCTCATGAATTGGATGAAATTGTAAAAGGGTGAGCTGTTTCAAACAACTCACCCCTTATTTTTGAGGTTGAAAAATACTTATGTCCCAACCTCTATTCGCTTATTTCAATTTGCTGCACTAATTTTTGAATAAAGTCGCATGTCAAGAATAGGGCTTGTTCAATGGTCATATCTTCTTGAAACCCTTCAATAAAATTCAGCGGTAAGTTGATTTCCCATAATCCTTCATCACCAGCAAATAAAGCGCTATAGTTTTTTATCGAATTGGTATGTAAGTGTTGTTCTAAAAAATTTTTTATTGTTTTCGTATGTTTCTTTTGAACTTTTAATCCAAATAAGGCCATATAAGTGCCAAATACATCATCCACTTCCATGGAAATAGCATCTACTTTTATTTCATCAAATACAGGGGACTGAATATAAAGAAATTCATTTAAATGATTTTTGAAATAAGAAATCGATGTATTTAAAAAAGATGCCGATTCTTTTTCAAGGATTTCTTCCGTTTCTTTATTACAACGTTCAATATATACTCGGCTTAAATCAATAGTCATTTTCTGTTACCTCCTTTATTCTTTTTCTAGTATAACCTACTTATAGGTGAAAATTCTTCTAAAGTATTATCGAGAAAGATTTATGAAGAACATATAACGTTACTTATAAATTTATATTTTTTTCATAAATATAATTTAGTAGGGTTATAGTAAAGGGGAATTCAATATGATTAAATTGGTTGTTGCATTGCTTGCAACTATAGGTGGAGCGGCAGTTGCAGTGCAAAGTAAAGTTAATGGAGGGTTAGGTAAGCAAGTAGGATTAATTGAAGGTTCTTTTATTTCTTTTTTGATTGGTACGCTTGTTTTATTTTTCTTTACTATCTTTTTCGGAAAAGGAAATATATTTGCTATTACAGAAGTACCGAAATGGCAATTAATCGGCGGAATTTTAGGCGCAATTTACGTATCGATTCTTATTTTTTCAGTCAATAAAATTGGTGTTACCTCCACATTAATGGCTGTTGTGTTAGGACAAATTATTATTGGTGCCATGATCGATCATTTTGGATTTTTTGGAGGAGAGAATTATCCAATCACTGGTAAAAAAATTATAGCAATTTTGTTATTAATTTTTTCGCTTTATTTATTTAATAAATAAATCATAAAAAAATTTTAGTCATCTTTCTAATATAAAGGAATCGGACATATCCTTATATAATCTAACATAATCTAACATATTATGAAAATTGTTAATAAATATAAAATAGAATTGAAGAAAGGAGAAATAGAAATGTCGCAATTTAAAGCATTAGTTGTTGATAAGCAAGGAGAAGACGTAACTTTAAATATTCAACAATTGTCCGTCGATGATTTGCCAAAAGGAGAAGTATTAATTCGAGTTCATTATTCAGGTGTAAATTATAAAGATAGCCTTGCGAGCATCCCGAATGGAAATATAGTGAAAAATTATCCTTTCGTACCTGGAATCGATTTATCAGGAGTTGTTGTCGCTTCAGAGGATTCTCGTTTTAAAGAAGGGGATGAAGTAATCGCAACAAGTTATGAAATTGGCGTTTCCCATTATGGAGGATATAGTGAGTATGCCCGTATTCCTGCTGATTGGGTTGTACCGCTTCCGAAAGGTCTTTCTTTAAAAGAAGCGATGATTATTGGAACTGCAGGTTTTACTGCTGCCTTGTCCATTTATCGACTTGAGAAAAACGGGTTAACCCCTAATCAAGGAAAGGTGCTTGTGACTGGTGCGACAGGTGGCGTTGGCAGTTTTGCTGTAGCGATTTTATCAAAACTAGGATATGAAGTCGAAGCAAGTACTGGTAAGGAAACAGAACATGAATTTTTAAAAAGCCTAGGAGCCGCATCTGTACTCTCAAGAGAAGAAGTAGTAAGCAACGGAAGACCAAAATCTTTAGCTAAACAAAGATGGATTGCAGCAATAGATCCAGTTGGCGGGGAGTCACTTGCATCAATTTTGAGCCAAATTAAACTTGGGGGTCAAGTGGCAGTGAGTGGTTTAACAGGTGGTGCAAGCCTACCAACGACGGTTTATCCATTTATTTTAAGAGGTGTTGATCTACTTGGCATAGATTCTGCCTATTGCGACTATAGTACGAGAAAAGAAGTTTGGAATCGTTTAGCAACAGATTATAAACCAAATAATTTACAAGATTTCCTATATAAAGAAGTGACGCTGGAAGAGTTACCTGATGCTTTCCCAATTTTACTAAAAGGACAAGCAAAAGGAAGAATTTTAGTAAATATAAATTCATAAACACTAAAATATAGACTGCCTTAAATTTGGAATTACAAGGCAGTCTATATTTGTTGAAATTTGCCTAAACTTGTGGTCATATTTTATTAGAAATGTCTTTTTTTTAATAAATTGGTTTCATCATTAACAAGCTTATAAATTATTACAGTATAATAGCTACGTAGAGAGAAAGAGAGGTGGCGTAGTTGAATCGAATTCAAATTGTAAAACAGAAGATTCAATATTTGGATGAGGCAGAAGCAAAAAGTATTTTATTATTGATTTATGCAAAATTAGATAGTGCTATTCATTATGGAGATGAAGAACTGATAAAAGAAACGGCAACTGAGATCTTTGATATGTATGAAAATCTGCCTCATAAAATGTTAAATTAATGAAATTCCATTTTGAACCACTCGTTGTTCAAAATGGTTTTTTTCTATACAAAAAAACGACCTAAAGATATGGCTTTAGGTCGTAAAAAAGAAAGATGTTAGTAAGGGGAATTTATGGCGGACAGTGAAAGTAAAGAGGATTTACTGACCTTATTAATATTGATATCCATGATTATAGCAAGATCCTACAATGATAAGAAGGATGAATAATACTACAAGTAAAACGAAATCACACTTGTTTCCGAAGAATCCTCCTACTGAGCCGTAGTTTGAAGACATATATTTTCACCCCCTTTATTCGTACTTAATGTATGGCAAAATTTCATTGCCGTGTGGTACAAATGCGGAATTATTGTAAGTGATAAAAATTTGAACGGCTTATCTAATTGCCATCATCAGTGACACATTTTTTTATTTCAATTGTATATTGCTTGAAGAATGAAGGGTTGATTGTTCGAAAAAACTATATACAAATGTGGCTTTGTAACGGAAGGAAGATGATGATGAATCGACGGGCGAAAGATGATAAAAAAAGAATAATTGAGTTTGAAAGAAATAATGAAAATAGTGACTTTTTTCATTATTCAATTATCCTCATTGGAATTTTTATTGTTATTAGCATGATTAAATTGATTATTTTTCAATAACAGTTCAATTGTGAGCATGATTATCATAAAATAAAATTAAAAAAATGTTCATTTATTTCTATACTTGTGTAAACGCTTACTTTTCAGTGTGTTGAAAAGGATTATAGGCAGGTGAACTCATTGCAAGAGGGTAAGGTTGTGAATTTTTTACAATATAAATACAATAAATTAATTGGCGAACTACGTGAATATCCAGATTGCTTTGAATACATCATCATCAAAAATTATGAAAATGCATTCAATTTTCAGCGTACTGAGTGCATACAAATGGATCGATGTTTTGTCCAAGTTATAAAATCTGGACCATCTTATGAAATGATTTCGTTTATTTTTTTTAAAGATGATTGGACAGTGTCTGAAATTCTACATTTTCTTTCTGAACATCGCATCGAAATGTTTCGCCCGATAACGGAACCTTTTGACATACAACATGTAAGTGAAATACTTGACGCAAAATTGTTTAATCAGCATCCTCTCGTTTTATATAAAAAGGGGAAAAGAAGAATTTGGTTGGATCCCAATATGTTAGACGAAGTGACAGAATTATATGAACAATACAATAAAATCAATTATACTGGACTAGCAACAGAAATCGACAAAGACAAATTTCATATAGACTACTTTGAATAATTTTTATAACGCGAAAGGAAAAAATGATTATACTTAAGCACGGTGCACCTAAGCCTATATATTAGGGAGATGGTGTATTTTTAATAGTTACATAAGATTTCATTAGTTATTTTTCTACTTTTTATTATAGTATTTTTTGATTATCCAACTACTTTAGGAAATAGTACATGAAATATTCATATAGTTTTTTACAACTATTTGCTATATTTACATAAAGGAGTGAAAAGGATGGCAATTTATCAAAAAATAGCTGTTGCAGTAGATTTTTCAGAAGGATCAAAAAGAGCGTTAAAACAAGCAATTGAAATGGCAAAAAATTTTCAATCTACTTTGCTAATTATAAATGTAGTAGATACAAAATCCTTTGGCTCTGTTGCAGCCTATGATTTAAAATACGCCGAAGAATTGAAAGAAAAGGCTAGGGAAGAATTAAACAAAATGAAAATGAATGCTGAACAAGATGGTGTAGCCAACGTGGAAATATTGGTAGAAGAAGGGGCTGCAAAAACGATTTTAACTAATGTTGAAGTCGATTTAATGGTTTGCGGTGCTACAGGATTAAATAAGATTGAAAAATGGTTGCTTGGTTCTGTGGCAGAACGCATTGTTCGTTATTCAAAATGTGATGTATTAATAGTCCGTTAATTCATGTTAAAACGATTTGTTGAATGTTCATGTTTTAAATTGTTCATGCATAAATTTTAATATTATACGATTATCTTCTTCATAAAGGAGAGAAATAATGTTAAACAAGCCATTCGAACAGTTTGAAATAGGCGAAACATGGACATCCCACGGGCGGACCATTACGGAAAGCGACCTTGTCAATTTTGCAGGAGTAAGCGGAGATTTTTTTCCGCTGCATATGGATTCGGAATATGCAAAGAATACGAGATTCAAACAACGGATTGCTCATGGTATGCTTGTATTATCCATAGGGACAGGCTTATTAGATATGAGTCCTAAGACAGTAGTTGCTTTCTACGGAATTGAAAAACTGAGATTTTTACAACCGACATTCATTGGGGATACAATCCATTTAGAATTAAGGGTAACCGATTTAGCTGATAAAGGTAATGGTACTGGCGTGGTCACGTTTCAACAAAAAATAAAAAAACAGACAGGTGCAACGGTGATTGCTGCTGAATACAAATTTCTTATCAATACTGAAGGGGCGTCTGAAAAGTCGTTTTAGACGTCCCTGTTTTATTTTCTGCAAACTTTATGTCATGTAAAAATATTTCTATAAATTATAGGTGTCCTGATTAATTTTTGCGAAAAATTGTAACAATGTGGATATACGTAATTTATTCGCAGAAAGGGATGGACTCGATGGAATTTTGGTCGGAAGTGTTGGAACGTATTCGTTGGAAAATTCCTAAAGCAAGCTATGATATGTGGTTTGCAAGAACGGAAGCAGAATGGAATGGGGACGTGTTATACATCCTAACAGAAAACCAAGTTTGTAAAGATTGGTTAAACAATCGCTATAAAAAATTTATAGCGCTTACAGTGGAAGAAATGACAGGGGAGAAAGTTCAAATACAAATTGTGAACAAAGATGCTAATGATCGAAAAATGAATTACAATCCCAAGGCTCCTTATGAAGAAATTAAAAACTTTATACTCCAACAAAATATCATGATTAATAGATTACAAAAAAGGGTAAGAGAGTTGGAAAAGAAGGTTGTCTATTTAGAAGCGGGAGATCGTATTGTGCGATAATTTCCTTTGAAAGTCGTATTGGTGAAGGGATGAAACGTGAACATTTCATCCCTTCATTATTATATCATTATTCGCGTGGACTAAAATGTAGGGGAGGGTATACAAGCCAACCTTTTTCTTTATTTAAACGAAGTAGTTTAGCTCCCAATTGAGCTTTCGCAGCATGGAATTGTCCGTACATAATGGCGATGTCTTCTCTAATACTTACCCCAATTGCTTGGCTGCAAGCGACTAACCCAGCTGCTAAATCAGCAGAAATTTTTGCTGCAATTTCCGGATCATTAAATTTGGCTCCAACAGGGATATCTTCAATGTTTGCGTTTGCTCGTTCCGGTGGTGCTGGTGGAAGACTGACACCGTTTACTTTCAGTAGATTTGTTAACTGCCTATTTTCTTCCTGCATTCCTTGAATTGCTTCTTCAATTATTTTTGCTAAATCTTCATCTCCAGTATGATTGTACAATGTTTGATAGTATGCAATCATACCATTATTTCCTAAAACATTTGTCCAAATAGCAAATATTTCGCCATAGTGTAATGGTTCATCTTTTGGATTTTTCCCTAAAATACCCACTATAATGCAACTCCTTCAATTGATTTTCCGTATTTAGTATGAATAAATGGGAAAAATCTATACAAAGCAGATTGTGCATTAGATTCTAAAAATACTGCTACAATAATCACAATTGAGTTGGAAATGAATAATATTTATAGGGAATTTCCAAAAAAAACGTATTTATAGTGATGGCCGTTATATTTTTTTCTATAATAAGATTGAATTGTTATAACTTACAATAAAGGGAATGATATTAGTAAAAAGCAAGTAAGTAGTAAGATACGGATTATTTTGTATTGCATCATGGAGTGAAAAAAGTGAAAAATAAAAAATCTTCATATACGGCTTATGAAAATGTTGTCGTATTTCCAGGAACAGTAGAACGTCTCATTTCCGAAGCACAAAAATATATTAAAAAAAATCAATTTGAAACTGCGAATCAATATTTTGAGGAAGCTTTGAAATATACTGATGGCGATGAGTATGTATTGATTCTATATGCTTATTCATTATATGAAGCAAAATCTTATCTAAAAGCTAAAGAAGTATGTGAAAAGTTACTTAATATCGGACCAACGATGTATTTTGAAGTAATGGAATTATATTTAACCGTTTGTATGCAATTAAAAGAATATAAAAAAGTAGAAAAAATTATTACTTCACTATTGGAAGAAGAAGCGATTCCACCTGATAAAATCGACCAATTTAATAGGTTGAAAGAATTAAATGCGAATATTATTGAAAAAATGGATAAGCAAGATGATTTTACGATGATTGTCAAACAGCTAGAACCTGAACTCTATGAATTAGATTCTTTTTTATCTTTAGCTCATGCTGAGCAGGTGAATAAGTTGCATGAGTTATCTCTTGCTAATATTAGGCCGATCATCGCTCACTTAAAAAATATTGTTGAAAGTCATCGTACTCATCCTTTTGTTAAAAGTCTTATTCTTATATTAATGAATGAGCAAAATATTGATATTGAATTAAAGATACGTAAATTTGACCGGATGATTGTGGTAAACCCATCAAAAATTGGGTTGCCAACAGAGTTATCACAATATAAAATGATTTCAAATATAGTTAGTGAAAAACTGCAACAAGAACCATCCGTTTTAGAAATGGTTGAATATTTAATTGCAAAACATGCAATTGTAACGTATCCTTTTGAGTGGTTGGATTTTCAATCAAATGAAGTAGCAGAATGTTATATCGATTTTGTATATCAGATGTTTGGACAAGATAGTGAATTGAATCAAGAAATCTATCAGTTCATTCAAGAATTGGAAAAGCTATCAGAACTACAATAAGCATGAAAAATGTTGAAACTAGAGCTACTTATGATATACTAAAATGGTTGTCAAAATCGTATAAACAAATGCTTAAAATTTGTAATTTATTTTTGGAGGTATTTATATATGTCAGCAAAATGGGAAAAAAAAGATGGGAATACTGGAGTATTAACAATTGAAGTTCCTGCTGAGGAAGTAAATAAAGCATTGGATCAAGCGTTCAAAAAAGTTGTAAACCAAATTACAGTGCCAGGGTTCCGTAAAGGAAAAGTACCACGTCAAATTTTTGAAAAACGTTTTGGTGTAGAAGCATTATATCAAGATGCTTTAGAAATAATTGTACCAGAAGCATATTCAAAAGCTGTTGATGAAACAGGTATCTTCCCAGTAGATTATCCTGAAATTGGCGATCTTGATAGTTTTGAAAAAGATAAAGATTTTACATTTACTGCAAAAGTTACTGTGAAGCCTGAACCAAAGCTTGGCGAATATAAAGGATTAGAAGTGAAAAAACTTAGCACAGAAGTAACAGATGAAGAAGTAGAAGAGCAAATTCAAAATTTATTAAATAGAAAAGCTGAGTACGAAATTCAAGAAGATAAAGCAATCGTTGAAGGTGACATTGCTGTTATCGATTTTGAAGGGTTCATTGGCGATGAAGCATTCGAAGGTGGTAAAGGAGAAGACTATCCATTAGAAATCGGTTCTGGCCAATTTATCCCAGGATTTGAAGAACAATTAGTTGGTTTAAAAGCTGGTGAATCTAAAGATGTTCAAGTGACATTCCCAGAAGAATATCACGCTGAAGAACTTGCTGGAAAAGATGCTACTTTCAAAGTGACTGTAAAAGAAGTAAAAACAAAAGTATTGCCAGAATTAAACGATGAATTTGCAAAAGAAGCAGATCCAGAAGTTGAATCAGTTGAAGAATTGCGCAACAAAATAAAAGAACAATTAGCTGAACAAAAGAAAAATGAAGCAGAAAGCACACTTCGCGATGAATTAGTGGAAAAAGCAGCTGAGAATGCTGAAATGGAAATTCCAGAAGCAATGATCCACAACGAGATTCACCGTATGATTGATGAATTTGCTCAACGCCTACAAATGCAAGGAATATCTTTAGACCTTTATTATCAATTCTCTGGTCAAACAGAGGAAGACTTGCATGAACAATTCAGAGAAGATGCTGAAACTCGCGTGCGCATTTCATTAACACTAGAAGCAATCGCTAAAGCAGAAAACATCGAAGTGACACAAGAAGATATCGACAAAGAGCTTGAAAAAATGGCTGACCAATTCAAAATGGATAAAGAAAAAATTATTACTGCTTTAGGCGGAACTACTGAAATGTTAGAAAATGATATTCGCAATCAAAAAACTGTAGAATTCTTAGTTGAGAATGCGAAAATTACTGAATAATTTATTCTTTCCTCATAGAAGGATTGTAATTAATTGAATAGTTCCAATAACAAGGTACGGCATATACCACCGTGCCTTGTTTTATACCAATGACTAAATAATTTTTACATACATAAGCTATACAAAATATTCCATTAGCTTTGGAAACTTCTTATTTGCTAATGTGCTCAATATCCTGTAAGATTGTTGCTTGAATAGGGGTGAAGCAAATTGTTTAAATTTAATGATGAAAAAGGCAATTTAAAGTGTTCTTTCTGTGGTAAGCCACAAGAACAAGTGCGAAAATTAGTAGCTGGGCCTGGTGTTTATATTTGTGATGAATGTATCGAGCTATGTTCCGAAATCGTTGTTGAGGAATTAGGTACAGAAGAGGAAATCGATTTTCAAGATGTTCCAAAGCCAAAGGAAATTTTAAGCATCTTAGATGAATACGTTATTGGACAAGAGCGAGCTAAAAAAGCTCTTGCTGTTGCAGTATATAACCACTACAAGCGAATCAATTCAAATAGTAAATTAGATGATGTGGAACTATCTAAATCCAATATTATTTTAATTGGACCAACTGGTAGTGGGAAAACTTTACTTGCTCAAACTTTAGCAAGAATTTTAAATGTGCCATTTGCGATTGCCGATGCCACTTCATTAACCGAGGCTGGTTATGTTGGTGAAGACGTAGAAAACATCCTGTTAAAACTAATCCAAGCTGCTGACTATGACATTGAGCGAGCAGAAAAAGGGATTATTTATATAGATGAAATCGATAAAATTGCACGAAAATCAGAGAACCCTTCCATCACACGAGACGTATCTGGAGAAGGTGTGCAACAGGCATTATTAAAAATTTTAGAAGGTACGGTAGCTAGCGTTCCTCCTCAAGGTGGTCGTAAACATCCACATCAAGAGTTTTTACAGATTGATACAACAAATATCTTATTTATCGTTGGCGGTGCTTTCGATGGAATTGAAAGCATTATTAAACGTCGATTAGGACAAAAAGTGATTGGCTTTGGTTCCGATATGAAAAATAAAAATGTGGAAAGCGAATCTTTACTTTCTCAATTAATTCCAGAAGACTTATTGAAATTTGGTTTAATTCCAGAATTTATTGGTCGCTTACCAGTCATTGCTTCACTTGAACAGTTAAATGAAGAAGCGCTCGTTAGAATTTTGACAGAGCCAAAAAATGCATTAGTGAAACAATATCAAAAAATGCTCGAATTAGATAATGTGGAATTAGAATTTGAAGAGGAAGCACTTCGAGCGATTGCGAAGGAAGCGATTGAAAGAAAAACAGGTGCCCGTGGGCTTCGTTCCATCATTGAAAATACGATGCTTGATATGATGTATGAATTGCCATCACGCGATGATATCGTGAAATGTATTATTACAAAAGAAACGATTACGGACAAAGCGCAACCAAAATTAATTTTAAAAGACGGTACAGAATTAAAAGATTTGAAGGACAATAAAAAAACTTCCGCATAAAGTAGTTACAAGTAACAGTAATAATGACCATTAAAATAAAGAGCTGACTGCGAATTTGCTTATGCATATCTCGTTAGTCAGCTCTTTGTAACAAATATCAAAATTACATATTTTTACAAATACTTGCAAATCATTTTATTGAGCGTCAAATTGTTCAAAATAACATTTTACCGGGAATAATAATTGATGTAACAGAGAATAGTAAATGCTGTTATGAAAGATTAAATTTATCGAAATTGCTATGTAAAACCAAGTGAAATGTTTTTAATTTTTCACATACTAAATTTGCCTAGAAGCGGGTGCATTCTTTAGTATCAAATGGAGGTGAATAACCCGCATGACTGAATTAAAGAAAAATGTACCACTACTTCCTTTGCGTGGACTGCTCGTATTTCCTTCAATGGTATTACATATCGATGTTGGTAGGAAACGTTCGGTCGCTGCATTAGAACATGCCATGATGAATGATAATAAAATCTTCCTAACGACGCAAAAGGATTTGCGGGTAGAAAAACCTGAAAAAGAAGATTTGTATATGATTGGGACTTATGTCTCTGTAAAACAAATGTTGAAATTACCGAACGGCACGTTGCGCATTTTAGTGGAAGGCATTTGTCGTGGGAAAATTGTTCATTACCAAGAAAACGATGATTTTACAACTGTAGATATTGAATTGCATGAAGATTCGAAAGAAAAAGACGTGGAAATGGAAGCGTTAATGCGCACAGTAGTTAATTATTTTGAAAAGTATGCGAAATCTTCAAATAAAATTACTGCTGAAACAATTGAATCTGTTTTAGACATCGAGGAACCAGGAAGACTAGCAGATATTATCGCTTCCCACTTACCATTTAAAATTTCTGAGAAACAAGAAGTATTAAGCATTTTCAATATTAAGAAAAGATTAGACCACTTAATGATTCGCTTGCATGATGAACAAGAAGTATTAAATTTAGAGAAGAAAATCAATACAAAAGTAAAGCAAGCGATGGAACGTACTCAAAAAGAATATTATTTACGCGAACAAATGAAAGCGATTCAAGCCGAGCTTGGAGATCGAGAAG
Source organism: Ureibacillus thermosphaericus (assembly GCF_012396605.1). Classification (GTDB taxonomy): domain Bacteria; phylum Bacillota; class Bacilli; order Bacillales_A; family Planococcaceae; genus Ureibacillus; species Ureibacillus thermosphaericus. Next base: position 54,739 of record NZ_JAAXPW010000016.1, on the reverse strand, counting down.
GAAAAACAGGAGAAGTTGCTGATCTTCGAAAACGTGTTGAAGAATCCGGAATGCCTGAATCCACACAAAAAGTGGCACTAAAAGAGCTTGAACGCTATGAAAAATTACCGGCTGCCAGCGCAGAAAGCGGCGTCATTCGAAACTATATTGAATGGTTAGTCACAATTCCGTGGAAAGAAAAAACGGAAGATCGACTTGATGTTAATTTGGCAGAAGAAATTCTAAATCGCGATCATGATGGACTGGAGAAAGTAAAAGAGCGCATTTTAGAGTATTTATCTGTACGCCAATTAAAAAATTCCATTCGTGGACCAATTTTATGTTTAGTGGGACCACCTGGGGTAGGGAAAACCTCTCTAGCAAGATCGATAGCGGAGAGTTTAAATCGTAAATTTGTTCGCATTTCTCTTGGTGGTGTACGTGATGAATCTGAGATTCGCGGACATAGACGCACTTACGTTGGAGCGATGCCTGGTCGTATCATACAAGGAATGAAAAAAGCTGGTACAATTAACCCTGTGTTTTTATTGGATGAAATTGATAAAATGTCCAATGATTTCAAAGGTGATCCTTCAGCAGCAATGCTTGAAGTATTGGATCCTGAGCAAAATCATACTTTTAGCGATCATTACATCGAAGAACCTTATGATTTATCGCAAGTAATGTTTATTGCTACAGCGAATGATTTAAGCACAATTCCAGGACCACTATTAGATCGTATGGAAGTAATATCGATTGCTGGTTATACAGAGATTGAAAAAATCAAAATCGCTAAGAATCATCTTATTCCTAAACAACTTGATGAAAACGGTTTGAAAAAATCACAACTTATCTTTAAAGATGAAGCGATTGTTGATTTAATTCGATACTATACGAGAGAAGCTGGCGTTCGTGGTCTTCAACGTCAGATTGCTGCAGTTTGCCGAAAAGTGGCAAAAGTCATTGTTTCTGGCGAAAGAAAACGGGTTACTGTCAATTCGAAAACATTGATTGAAATGCTTGGTAAACATCGATTCCATTACGGTCAAGCGGAAACGGAAAACCAAGTTGGTGTAGCGACAGGATTGGCTTACACATCCGTTGGTGGTGATACACTTCAAATTGAAGTATCTTTAACACCTGGTAAAGGAAAACTGATTTTAACAGGTAAGCTTGGAGATGTGATGAAGGAATCTGCTCAAACTGCTCTTTCTTACGTTCGTTCTTTATCCAAACGCCTCAATTTGGATGCAGATTATTTTGAACAACATGATATTCATATACACGTACCTGAAGGAGCAGTACCAAAAGACGGTCCGTCAGCGGGAATTACTATTGCAACAGCACTTGTATCAGCCATTTCCAATAAACCTATCAAAAAAGAAGTCGGAATGACTGGAGAAATTACATTGCGAGGGCGAGTGCTTCCAATCGGAGGACTGAAAGAAAAATCGTTAGGAGCTCATCGTGCAGGATTAAAAATTATCATCATTCCTCAAGACAACGAGCGAGATATTGACGATATTCCTGAAGCAGTTCGAGAAGAATTAGTATTTAAACCGGTTAGATCGGCAGAAGAAGTGTTGAATATCGCCCTTGTTGGAGGTTTTTAAATGAAAGTTAGTCATGCGGAAATGGTAATTAGTGCTGTCAAACCGGAACAATATCCAGACGACGGTCTACCTGAATTTGCTTTGGCGGGCCGTTCGAATGTTGGAAAATCTTCATTCATCAATAAGATGATTAATCGAAAATCCCTTGCTCGTACGTCATCAAAGCCTGGTAAAACACAAACGTTAAATTTTTATAAAATCGAAAATCAATTGTTTTTTGTGGACGTTCCAGGCTATGGTTACGCCAAAGTGTCTAAGAAAGAGCGGGAAGCTTGGGGGAAAATGATTGAAAAGTACCTTACTGGTCGAAGCGTATTACAAGCTGTTATTTTAATTGTTGATTTGCGCCATCCTCCAACTGCAGACGATCAAATGATGTATGATTTCTTAAAACATTACAATATTCCTGCGATTGTAGTTGCAACGAAAGCAGATAAAATTCCAAGAGGCAAGTGGGATAAACATAAAAAAGTGGTAAGAGAAACATTAGAAATGGAAAAAGGAGATCCAATCATCCTGTTTTCTGCGGAAACGGGAGTAGGAGTGGAAGAAACATGGACTGAAATACAAAAGTTCATGTGATTCCATACATAATTGAAAATGTTTATGAAGCTTATGAAACAGTAAGAACTTCCAATTTTATAAAGGTTGACCTAGCATCCTATAGGTCAACCTTTTATATATGTTCAAGAAGAGTAAATTGTCGGAATTTGTTGAATACTATGTATAAAGGTTATTATATTGAAACAGGAATCAAATTTTGTTATTCTTATATTAGAATTATTTTAAAGTAAAAAATCTTATTTCATAACTTTTTCATAATTAGCGTTTAGATAGCGCTTTCTTTATGTTAGAATAGAGGTTATGAAATAGTTCGTGAGAGGTGTTAAGTTCATGCACACACTAGTTGTAGGCTTGAATTATAGAACTGCGCCAGTCGAAATTCGTGAAAAGTTGTCGTTCATTGAAAGTGAATTACCACAAGCGATGGCTGCGTTAAAAAAAGAAAAAAGCATATTAGAAGACGTGATCGTGTCGACTTGCAATAGAACGGAAATCTATGCGGTAGTTGATCAGCTGCATACAGGACGTTATTATATAAAACGTTTTTTATCCAACTGGTTTAACATTCCGATTGAGGAATTTGAGAGCTATTTATTTATTCGTGAAAATGATCAATCGTTAGTACACTTATTCCGAGTAACTGCAGGAATCGATTCGATGGTATTGGGAGAAACTCAAATTCTTGGACAAGTCAAGAAAAGCTTTTTAGAGGCACAAGAAATTGGTTCGACGGGTACGATTTTTAACCGCTTGTTTAAACAAGCAATTACTTTTGCGAAAAAAGCTCATAAAGAAACGACGATTAACGAAAATGCCGTTTCAGTATCTTATGCTGCGGTTGAACTGGCAAAGAAAATATTTGGTTCCCTAAAAAATAAACATGTATCGATTTTAGGCGCTGGTAAAATGGGCGAGCTTGCTATGGAAAATCTGTATGGAAGCGGCGTTGGAAAAGTAACGGTATTAAATCGTACTTTTGAAAAAGCGGTGTCTTTAGCTGAAAAATTTGAAGGACATGCTAAATCGATTAAGGAATTGCAATGTACTTTGCTTGATACAGATATTTTAATTACATCAACAGGTTCAACAACGTATGTAATTGATTATGAACTAATGCAGTTTGTAGAGCGTTTACGCAAAGGAAAACCTTTGTTTTTAGTTGATATCGCAGTTCCACGAGATATCGATCCTAAAGTAGGCGAATTACCTAACATATTCTTATATGATATTGATGACTTACAGGGAATTGTAGAAGCGAATTTAGCAGAACGAAAACAGGCCGCTCAACAAATTGAAAAAATGATTGAACAAGAAATTGTTGAATTTAAAGATTGGTTTGCAACGCTTGGAGTAGTACCGGTTATTGCGGCATTGCGCAAAAAAGCAAATATGATTCAACAAGAAACGATGAAAAGTATTGAAAATAAAATGCCAAATCTAACTGAACGGGAACGTAAAATTTTAAATAAACATACGAAATCCATCATCAATCAATTGTTAAAAGAACCAATTCTTCAAGCGAAGGAAATTGCTAACTCTCCAAAAGCCAATCAAAAACTTCAATTGTATCAACAAATTTTTGGAATTGAAGAATTAGTTCAAGAAGAAATTCAGAGTCAACAATTGAAGTTAGAAACTGAAGAAGAACGAATTCAAGACGGAATTGAAAATCAACCAAAATTATCATTTTAAGTAAGAATTTTGAGGCGTTTTCGTATCGATGTGGTAAACTAATGATACGGAAGCGCTTTTGTTTTAAATTTTAATCATAATGACGTATAAGATGGAGAAGGGTTTCGTATGACTGAAGTGATGAGTAACCTTTACCAAATAATGGTTATACTATATGCGATAAGTATAATGTTTTATTTTGTCGATTATTTTTATAAAAAAGAAATCATTCGTAGAACTGCATTTTGGTTAGTATCCATTGTTTGGATATTGCAAACGGCTTTTATCGTATTAAGCGTGTTGGAGACTAAACGATTCCCTATATTATCGCTTTCTGAAGGGATTTATTTTTATGCTTGGTTACTTGTAACGCTGTCAATCTTCTTGCATTGCATAGCAAGAACAGATTTACCGGTGTTTTTTATTAATATACTCGGATTTATTTTTATGACAATTCGACTGTTTGCACCAAATAATTTGAATCCAGTATTAAAAACCATGGAATCTGAAATGCTGTTTATACATATTGGTTTTGCCATTTTATCGTATGCAGCATTTTCCATTTCATTTGTCTTTTCAGTGCTATACTTAATTTTATACCACCTATTAAAAAAGAAAAAATATACAAAACTTTGGTCTCGTTTACCCTCCTTATCTCAAATGGCGACTTGGATGAATTATTCAATCATTATTGGCCTTCCAATCATGGTGATTAGTTTGCTATTAGGACTAGAATCAGCATTTATGAAAGTGGAGGGAGCAATTTCGTTTTTTGATGCAAAAATCATCGGTTCTTTCATAGTGCTTGTCATATATGTAGCTATCATTATGTTAAAGCAGCGAGGAATAATTACGGGACTGTCATTTGCTTGGACTCAAGTTTATGCTTATTTCGTTGTACTCATTAATTTCTTTTTGGGAAGTAAGCTATCCCAATTTCATATATGGTATTAGCAGAAAGGTAGGTTCATCATGAGAAAAATTATTGTAGGTTCTCGAAAAAGTAAATTAGCATTAACCCAAACAAATTGGTTTATTAACGAATGTAAAAAAGCTGGTATTCCTTTTGAATTCGAAATCAAAGAAATTGTCACTAAAGGTGATAAAATATTAGACGTTCAATTATCAAAGGTAGGAGGAAAAGGATTATTCGTAAAAGAGATTGAAAAAGCATTGTTAGATAAAGAAATTGATTTTGCGGTGCATTCGATGAAAGATATGCCAGCAGTATTACCGGATGGTTTAACAGTCGGCTGTATTCCATTCCGCGAAGACCCTCGTGATGCCCTTATTTCAAAAAATCATATTAAGTTCAATGATTTACCAGAGGGGGCAGTTGTAGGGACAAGTTCTTTACGACGCAGTGCTCAACTATTACAAGTGAGACCAGACCTTGAAATCAAATGGATTCGAGGAAATATCGATACCCGATTGAAAAAACTTGAGACGGAAGGTTATGATGCGATTATTCTTGCTGCAGCAGGGTTAAAACGTATGGGATGGTCAAGCGAAGTTGTAACAGAATATTTGGATGTTGACATTTGCTTACCGGCTGTTGCTCAAGGAGCATTAGGAATTGAATGTCGTGAAGATGATGAAGAACTTTTAACAGAACTAGCGAAATTAACAGATAATAACACTAAGAAAGCGGTAACTGCTGAGCGGACGTTTTTAGCTGCGATGGATGGAGGTTGTCAAGTACCGATTGCTGGATATGCAACGGTTGATGGAGATGTCATCACAATGACGGGACTTGTGGCATCACCTGATGGAGCGATTTGTTACAAAGAAACAATTCAAGGAAATGACCCAGTAGAAATTGGAAATAAACTTGCTCAACTTTTAACTGATCAAGGTGCTTATGATTTAATCGCTAAGGTGAAGGCGGAGAACAATGCATAAACCTTTGGAAGGAAAAACTATAATCCTAACTGGTTCAAAAAAAACGTTGTCTATTATAGACGAAATCGATCAGCTTGGGGGAGAAGCGGTAGTTTGTCCGCTCATACAAACTGAAGAAGTAATTAGTATTGAGGACAAAGAGCGATTATTTTCTTGCCTAAACTATGACTGGCTTATTTTTACGAGTCAAAATGGTGTTGAGTTTTTTTATAAAAAAATAGAACGTCATCATTTTAACTTGGCACATTTTTCTAGTAAAATTGCTGCTGTAGGAGAAAAGACGGCCAAAATGTTAGAACAATATGGCTTTACGGTTCATTTCATGCCTACTATTTTCAGCGCTGATACATTTGTAAAAGAATTCCCTTTTGTAAGTGGTACGTCACCAAAATGTTTATTTATTAGAGGGGAATTAGCAAAGGACACCATAAAGAAAGGGCTGCCATTTCATATTGACGAATGGACGGTATATAAAACGATTGAAAATAGGAAATCCATTGAAACGCTAGTAAAGACGATTCAAACGAATAATGATCCAATTGTTATTTTTGCCAGTCCGTCAGCGGTAGATTGTTTCAATAAATTTGCAGTTTCACAAGTAGGATGGAACCAAATGAAAATCGCTTGCATTGGTCACATAACTAAAGGTGCCGTTGAAAAATATGGTGCCGTTGTTACATATTTTCCGAAGAAATATACAATGCAATCAGTTATTGAAGCGATTATAAAAGGAGAGGAATCATAATGTCACAATTTGAATTCAGAAGACATCGTAGATTACGTGCAAACGCTACAATTCGTTCTATGGTAAGAGAAAACCATTTATACAAAGAAGATTTAATTTACCCTATTTTCGTGATTGAGGGCGAAAACATTAAAAATCCAGTAAAATCTATGCCAGGTGTCTACCAACTTTCTTTGGATAATTTAGATGCTGAGATTGATGAAGTGGTATCACTTGGAATCCCATCAGTGATTTTATTCGGAATTCCTGCTGATAAAGATGCACAAGGAACAGGTGCTTTCCATGACCATGGAATTGTGCAAAAAGCGACACAACAAATTAAAGAGAGATATCCTCAATTGATGGTCATTGCAGATACATGTTTATGTGAATTTACTGATCATGGTCACTGTGGTTTAGTGGAAGGGGACAAAATTTTAAATGACCCATCCCTTGATATATTAGCTCGCACAGCTGTTTCTCAAGCGAAAGCAGGAGCTGATATCATTGCACCTTCCAATATGATGGATGGATTTGTAGTGGCCATTCGCCATGCTTTAGATGAAGCGGGATTCCAAGATGTTCCAATCATGTCCTATGCTGTAAAATATGCTTCAAGCTATTACGGACCATTCCGTGAAGCAGCGGAAGGAGCACCGAAATTTGGCGACCGCAAAACATATCAAATGGATCCAGCCAATCGTTTAGAAGCGTTCCGTGAAGCTGAAACCGACATTGAAGAAGGAGCTGATTTCTTAATCGTTAAACCAGCTCTAGCTTACATGGATATTATTCGAGATGTGAAAAACAATTTCCCAGTTCCAGTAGTTGCATACAACGTATCTGGAGAATATGCGATGGTGAAAGCAGCAGCACAAAACGGCTGGATTGATGAAAAGTCTGTTGTGTTAGAAACTTTACTTGGAATGAAGCGTGCGGGTGCTGACTTAATCATTACTTATCATGCTAAAGATGTAGCTCGTTGGTTGGAGGAGAAGTAAAATGCGTACCTATGAAAATTCAGTGAAAGCATTTAAAGAAGCAGTAAATTTAATGCCTGGAGGGGTGAACAGCCCTGTTCGTGCATTCAAATCTGTTAATGCAGAACCGATATTTATTGAATCTGGGGAAGGTGCTATTATTCGTGACATTGACGGCAACGAATATATCGATTATGTGCTTAGCTGGGGGCCGTTAATTTTAGGGCACTCTCATCCAGAAGTTGTGAAAGCAATTCAAGAACAAGCAGCAAAAGGAACTTCTTTTGGTGCACCGACAGTATTAGAAAACAAATTAGCCAAAATCGTTATTGAAAGAGTACCTTCAGTTGAAATGGTTCGTTTTGTTTCATCTGGGACAGAAGCGACGATGGCTGCTCTTCGACTAGCTCGAGGATACACAGGCCGCAACATTATAATGAAATTTGAAGGTTCTTACCATGGCCATGGAGATTCATTATTAATTAAAGCGGGATCAGGTGTTGCAACACTTGGTTTACCTGACAGCCCTGGCGTACCTGCAGACGTTGCAAAAAATACAACAACGGTTCCTTATAATGATTTAGAAGCAGTAAAAGCAACATTTGAAAAATTAGGTGACAACATTGCCGCGGTTATTGTAGAACCTGTTGCAGGGAACATGGGGGTTGTTCCACCGAAACCAGGATTTTTAGAAGGTTTACGTGAAATTACGAAACAATATGGCGCATTGCTTATTTTTGATGAAGTCATGACAGGATTCCGCGTCGATTATCACTGCGCTCAAGGTTACTATGGCATTGATCCAGATTTAACATGCCTTGGAAAAGTTGTGGGAGGCGGACTTCCTGTAGGTGCCTATGCTGGTAAGCGGGAAATCATGGAAAAGGTTGCGCCAAGTGGACCAGTGTATCAAGCAGGAACATTATCAGGTAACCCTCTCGCAATGACTGCTGGAATTGAAACATTATCCCGTTTAACACCTGAATCTTATGACTACTTTAAAAAATTAGGTGACCAATTGGAAGCTGGAATTCGTGAAGCCGCAACAAAATATAACATTCCGCATACAATAAATCGCGCGGGAAGTATGATTGGATTATTCTTAACAAATGAAGATGTAGTTGATTTTAAATCTGCCCAAACTTCCGATTTAACATTATTTGCTGAATTCTATCGACTCATGCTCGAAGAAGGAATATACTTACCACCTTCCCAATTTGAAGGATTGTTTATTTCAACTGCACATACGGAAGAACATATCGCAAAAACGGTAGATGCATTCCACAAAGTATTTGCAAAATTAGCTCGATAATAATTAGAGTGTCTTTTCCGTTGATAAGGAAGAGACACTCTTTTTTATTTTTAAAAAGTAATGAGGGATTTTTAATTCTTTAATCATACTTCCGATTCTCGGGCATAGAGTATTACGGGAGGGAAACATATGGCAAAAATCAATTGGGAAATGATGACGCAATTTATTTTTCCAGAAGCTTATGGGATTGTAGAAGAAGTTGTTTCGGTCCAAGTCATCCCGCGTTGGCAACAAACAGAATTAGAAGAATCTCTTCGTTTAACAGGCATTTATCATATTAAAGCAACAGTGAAGTTTAATCCAAAAATAAAGCCAGATTATAGCGAAGGTACGTTAATTGAACATTTAGATTTAAAAGGTGATGAAGGTTACTTTGAATATGCATTGCCTTTAGAAGTTGATTTACCTCGTGAGAAAGTTGCAAAAGATTGTCGACCAGAATTGCTTGTTGATGATATATCCTTTTTTGTATATGATGGCTCAAGCTGTACGTTTAAATGGGAAGTAAAATGCACATTTGATGAACCGGTAGTAGGTGCATTATTCCAAGTAGAATCTGAAGAGAAGGTAGCTGAACGAGTAGCCGTTGTGGCGGCTAATACAGGAGAAGTATTAGAAAGAGCCAAAACTGACCAGCCGCCATCTACATTAGAACATCCACTAGTAAATGAACCATTGCAACAAACAACTCAAAGAACGATTGAAACTACTGACCATTCGTCGAAAATGAATGAAAATCAACGATTACAGGATTCTGATGAATTTACTCTACATGAAAATCCGTCCATTTCCGTAGAACCACCTGAAGAATATAACTTTGTGGAAGAAGCAAAAAAAATTCGAAAAGAAACGGAAGAAGTAAAATTAGTTAATGAATCATCTAGTAAACTATTCATTGATGAAAAGTTTAAGCTTCCTTCTGATTCAGATGACTTCTATAATGAGCTTTCTGAAAATTATAGCGTATTGAAATTTAGATAATATCCGTCCATAACAACCATGAAATGAGGGCAAGTAGAAACAGCAGTAATACATCACCTGTCGTAGGAATAAAAACGACGCGAATAGCTTGAAAAACTGTAATTGGGATACAAATGCTTTTTGCAAAAAAACGTATTTTTCGAAGCCAAGGTGGTAATAACCAAGGATTATAACTTTTTCGTCTTTTGTGGAATAATGACATGGAAATCACTCCTTTCATTTCCTTCAAACTTGAAAACTGCTGCTAAATTTTATACAATGATTTAAGCAGTTGAATACACATTGATGCGATGAATTGGAAGAGTAAAATGATGTTGCATGCTAAAGAGAGGAAACGGTAGCTGAAAAGTTTCCGCATGCACGCATTTGAAGGTAGCCATGGAGCAACTTTTATGAAATTGAAGTAGTAAAAGTCGGTTGAACACCGTTATCGAAATGAGCGCTATTTAGACATTTATTGTCTAAATGGAAAAAAGGTGGTACCGCGAAACTCCTTCGTCCTTTTTGGGATAAGGAGTTTTTTTATTTTGCCAAAAATCAATCAACTAAAGGAGGAACATTCATGTCAGAAAACGTGACAATGCCAACTAAGTACGATCCAAATTCAGTTGAACAAGGTCGTTATAAATGGTGGCTAGAAGGGAAATTTTTCGAAGCAGATCCAAATAGTGACAAAAAACCATATTCCATTGTTATTCCACCACCAAACGTAACAGGAAAACTGCATCTTGGTCACGCTTGGGATACAACATTGCAAGATATTATTATTCGCATGAAACGGATGCAAGGATATGATGCATTATGGCTTCCAGGTATGGACCATGCTGGAATTGCAACACAAGCAAAAGTAGAAGCGAAGTTGCGTGAAGAAGGAAAAAGTCGCTACGATTTGGGTCGTGAAAAATTTCTTGAAAAAACGTGGGAATGGAAGGAAGAATATGCTAGCCATATTCGTGAACAATGGGCAAAATTAGGATTGTCATTGGACTATACAAAAGAGCGTTTCACATTGGATGAAGGTTTATCTGATGCTGTAAAAGAAGTGTTCGTACGTCTTTATGAAAAAGGATACATTTATCGAGGCGAACGTATCATCAACTGGGACCCGGAAGCAAAAACTGCTTTATCTGATATCGAAGTAATCTATAAAGAAATCCCTGGTGCCTTCTATCATATGAAATATCCGCTTGCGGACGGCTCTGGTTATTTGGAAGTTGCTACTACACGACCTGAAACAATGCTTGGGGATACTGCTGTAGCTGTTCATCCTGAAGATGAACGTTATAAACAGTACATCGGCAAAACAGTAATCTTACCGCTTGTCAATCGTGAAATTCCAATCGTAGCAGATGAATATGTGGATATGGAATTTGGTACAGGTGTTGTGAAAATTACACCAGCCCATGATCCAAATGACTTTGAAGTAGGAAACCGTCACAATTTAGAACGAATTTTAGTAATGAATGAAGACGGTACAATGAACGAAAATGCTGGCAAATATCAAGGTATAGACCGATTTGAATGCCGCAAGCAAATTGTGGAAGACTTAAAACAACAAGGCTACTTAATAAAAATTGAGGAACATACGCATTCCGTTGGACACTCTGAGCGTTCTGGGGCAATAGTTGAGCCTTATTTATCTAAACAATGGTTCGTAAAAATGAAGCCTCTTGCAGAAGCGGCATTGAAACTTCAACAAGATGAAGAAAATAAAGTGAATTTTGTTCCACCACGCTTTGAAAATACGTATATTCATTGGATGGAAAATATTAAAGACTGGTGTATTTCTCGTCAGCTTTGGTGGGGCCATCAAATTCCTGCTTGGTATCATAATGAAACGGGTGAAATTTATGTTGGAAAAGAACCACCTAAAGATGCGGAAAATTGGACGCAAGATCCGGACGTATTAGATACGTGGTTCTCTAGTGCATTATGGCCGTTCTCAACAATGGGTTGGCCGGATACAAATCATGAATTATATCAACGCTATTATCCAACAAATACGCTTGTTACAGGTTATGACATCATCTTCTTCTGGGTATCCCGCATGATTTTCCAAGGTATTGAATTTACCGGCAAACGACCATTCAAAGATGTGCTCATCCACGGTTTGGTTCGTGACGGGGAAGGACGTAAAATGAGTAAGTCCCTTGGAAACGGTGTAGACCCAATGGATGTGATTGACCAGTACGGTGCAGACTCTCTACGCTACTTCTTAGCAACTGGCTCTACACCAGGTCAAGACTTACGTTATACGAATGAAAAAGTCGAAGCGATTTGGAATTTTGCAAATAAAATTTGGAATGCATCTCGCTTTGCACTCATGAATATGAACGGTTTAAAATACGAAGAAATTGATTTATCCGGTGAATTGAGTGTTAGCGATAAATGGATTTTGACACGATTAAATGAAACGATTGAAAAAGTAACAGACTTAGCTGAACGTTATGAGTTCGGTGAAGTTGGGCGTGAATTGTACAACTTCATTTGGGATGACTTCTGTTCATGGTATATTGAAATGGCGAAGCTTCCACTATATGGAGACGATGAAGCGGCAAAACTTACAACTCGCTCCGTACTTGCGTATGTGCTTGACAATACAATGCGCCTACTTCATCCAATGATGCCATTCATTACAGAAGAAATTTGGCAACACCTTCCACATGAAGGCGAATCCATCACTGTTGCTGAGTGGCCAAAAGTAAGACCAGAATTTAATTTCAAAGAAGAATCTAATCATATGAAACTTCTTATGGACATTATACGTTCAGTTCGAAATATCCGTGCAGAAGTGAATACTCCAATCAGCAAAAAAGTTCCTTTATTTATTAAAGCGAAAGATGCGGAAACAGTAAAAATTCTAGAGGACAATAAAGCTTATATTGAGAAGTTCTGTAATCCAGAACAATTAGTGATTGGGGAACAGGTTGCAACACCTGAAAAATCGATGACAGCAGTTGTGACAGGCGCAGAGCTATTCTTGCCGTTAGCAGGGCTCATTAACTTAGAAGAAGAAATTGCACGTCTTGAAAAAGAGTTAGATAAATGGGCGAAGGAAGTAAAATTAGTATCTGGCAAGCTTTCCAACGAGAACTTCGTGAAAAAAGCTCCGGAAGCACTAGTTGCTAAAGAACGTGAAAAACTTGCTGACTATCAAGAAAAATATGATACAGTGAAAAAACGTTTGGATGAATTGAAGCAAATGTAATCATTTTTTTGATTTTGAAATTCGCTCAAGCTGAAGTATTTTTTCGGCTTGGCGAATTTTTTTCATGTGCCGGTGGAGTAATCTGTGCATGCTAGGGATATATTCAAACGAGAGGGAATTGTATCTGAGCTAGTTGGTGTAATGTGAACGAACAAGAGTGGATCTGCACAAGTGGAGGATTCAACAGCACAAACAGGGGTGTTATCTACCCGAGTGTGGAATCCAACTGCACAAGCTAGTGTGTTATCTGCGCAAGCGGAAAATCCACTCGCACGAGCAAGGATGTTATCTGCACAAGTAGATTGATATTTACAGGACTAGGGATTGTATCTGCGCAAACAAAAGATGTATCCTCACAAGCTAGTGAGTTATCTACATAGGCAGTTTATTTATTATCAAAAATCATTTCTTTGATGATACGCCATTCCTTTTGGAGTAAAATTATGATGGTTAGGAGGCGGGGTTATTTGTTTACATCAATGGAAGAATGTACGAATTTTATGTTTGGTTTAAAGGCTGAAAAGCATAAAGGGGAACCTTTTCAGGCAATGAACAAAATTTTGCCACTTATTAACAATCCCCATGAAAAAGTCACGTTCATACATATTGCTGGTTCGAATGGGAAAGGTTCTACTTTAAATTATTTAAAGGAAATTTTACAACATGCTCAATATAAAGTAGGAACCTTTACATCACCGCATTTAGAACGGGTGAATGAACGAATCACCATTAATGGTATAGATATTACAGATGAACGATTTTTATCCCTTGCGAATCAGCTATTTAAAATTATTGATGAACTGGGAGAGCATTATCCTAGCTTTTTTGAACTAATGACACTTATCGCGTTTATGTATTTTGCAGAAGAAGAAGTTGATATTGCACTTATTGAAGCTGGAATAGGTGGCCGTTTCGATTGTACAAATATCATCACACCATTATGTTCTATTATTACAACAGTATCTCTAGATCATACTGAAATACTTGGGGATACTTTAACAGAAATTGCCTATCAAAAAGCGGGGATTATTAAAAAAAATATACCTGTGGTTACCGCCGTTCAGGATGAAGAAGCAATGAATATTATTCGTCACGAAGCAGAACAAAAACTAGCTCCTATATTTGTTTATGGGGAAGACTTTTTCGTGTCGAATATTACGCTGAATACATCAAATCAGCATTTTACGTACCATTTAGGCAATGTGAAGTTAGATATATCATTAAAGATGATGGGTGCCCATCAAATCGTAAATGCCAGTTGTGCATTAACTGCAATAACTATACTAAGAAGTATCGGTTTTTCTAAGATTACAGATCATCACATTCAATCAGCATTAGAAAAAGCGTTTTGGCCTGGGCGCTTCGAACGGTTTGGTAAACAAGTTATATTAGATGGCTCTCATAATCCGGAAGGAACTAGGGCGCTCATTGATACTCTTATAAATCAATATCCAGACTATAAGTATAAGTTTATTTATTCTGTGATGAACGATAAAGATTATAAAGAGAGCATTTCCATGTTAGACAAAGTTGCAGAAGCGATTTATTTCACAGAGATACCTATACCGCGCGCTGCGAAAGCAAAGAATTTGGCAAGTTGTTCAGGGCATCCTTTTAAGGTTGTAAATGAAAACTGGAAGATGCTTATAGAACAGCAGTTGAAGAATCTGGAGAAAGATGAATTACTCATCATAACAGGTTCTATTTTATTCATTGCGGAAGTTCGGAAATATTTAAAGATGAAGGAAGAAGCGTATGATTCTCAATTTTGAACAATATAAAGAAAGATGGAATGTTCATAGTGACAGTATGATAAAACCGGGATTAGAGTCGATAAAAAGAGCGTTGACATTGCTTCATAATCCACAAGAAAAGCTTCAAGTAGTACATGTTGCAGGTACGAATGGAAAAGGTTCAACCATCGCCTTTTTAGAACAAATGGCGCTAAATCATGGACTATCCGTTGGAAAATTTATGTCACCATGTGTGGTGGATGTACACGATCAAATTCAAATAAACGGCAAACCGATTACACAAAAGCAAATGGACGTTGTTTTTCAACAAATGAATCACGCAGGAATCAGCGGATTATTAACAGATTTTGAGCTCCTTACATGTGCAGCGTTTCTTCATTTTGCTAATGAGCAAGTAGATTTAGTGCTTCTTGAAACGGGCTTAGGCGGATTAGAAGACAGCACAAATGTAGTCAATCCATTAGTTTCAATTATCACTAGCATCGCCCTAGAGCATACTCAAATTCTAGGTCATACGATTAAGCAAATTGCACAGCATAAAGCAGGAATTGTGAAATATGGGAAACCTGTGGTGATTGGGAAATTACCAGAAGAAGCTTTAACTGTTGTGAAACAAAAAGCCCATATTCAACAATCACCTTTGTATGCTTATGACGAGACGTTTACTGTTGAGGCAGATGAACAAGGGGAAAAGTATATAAATTTCAAGGAAAAAATAATAATTGAAAAACTCAAGAGAAAGTTGCTAGGTGCCCACCAAGGAGAAAATATGGCACTTGCAATTACTGCTTTTATAGAGATGGCGAAAATCTTACAAATTGAAGTTCAGATCGATTTGGTTCGACAATCAGTGGGTTGCACAAGTTTACCTTCTCGTTTTGAACAAGTGTTTCCGAATGTCTATTTTGATGGAGCCCATAATCCAGCTAGCATTGAGAAACTTATCGAAACGATTAAACAACAGTTACCAAATAAAAGGATTCGTTTCGTTCTAGGAATGGTTGCAGATAAAGATATTGAGAAAGTGTTGCGCTCCTTAGAAACAATTAGCGATGAATTTTATTTTGTCGATTTTCAAAATACTCGAGCTGCGAAAGCTAAAGATTTACTACATCTTTCAAAGGCGAAGAAAAAAGTAATATTGAAAGACTGTATCCCATTTATTCAATCAAGTGTAAATTTTGAAGGGATTACATTCGTGACCGGTTCCCTTTATTTATTAGCAGAAATACGCAATCAATTAAGAATATGATTTAATGTCTCAAGACCCTAGAAATCCTATTATATTGATAAACCCTTTTCTAATGGTTTCTTACAAATAATTATCTTTTAGATTTGTTCCATTATCATTTTCAATTAAAAATAAACATATGAAATAATATAGACATTGTTCGACTACAGATTTGAAATGGTGATTGTTGAATTGAAAAGGGTGATTCGATGAAATTTCCACATATCATTGGGCGACGAGAAATCGTAAGGGCTGCTCTATTAGGTTCTATTACAGGGATTGTAGGTGTTCTATTATTCATTCTTATACTAAATTCCATGAATTCAACTTATACCGAGCAGAAACATCAAAATGAATTAATTCCCGTTAGCTCGCAACAAACAGAAGAGAATGAAGAAGATGTGAAGGATGGCTACAGTGAGCAATTTTATGCCAATCAGCATGGAGTTTTTTCAAGTTTTGAAGCTGCAACAGATTTTGTATATGGCTATGCTAGTTTAAACACAAGCGCTGTCGTTGAAATTGATGGGAATTATTATGTTTGGTCCAGTGTTTCGACTACGAAAGAAGGGGTCGTGAAATCTGATGATCCTCCTTCCTTTGCCAAGCCTTTTACATTATCCGCTGCAGGTTGTTCTGAACCAGCTTTAAAAAATCTTCCTTCTTTACTGAAAAGTAATGATCCTGCAAAATTTAATTTTGAAGGTGTCGAAAATAAAGAAGATTTTCCTCCCGATTGGCAAACAATATCCTTCGCATTATCAAGTATATCAAGTGATTTATCAATTATTCGAATGCATCTGTTAGCCCACTATTTTACAGAAAATGACTGTTTGAAAATTAAATTTTAAAGATACAAACTGCAGTCAAATTTGTTATTTCCTAAAGTACGATGAATTTTTCAAAATCCCATTCCTAGGCTATATTATGTATAGGAGGAATGGAAATGAAATTTAGAACAAGTCATCAACTCGTTTTAGCGTCAGCCTCACCAAGAAGAAAAGAATTATTTGCAAAGCTAGGAGTCCCTTTTGAAATAATGGCGAGCAGCGTGGAAGAGACTTCAGTGCAAGCGAGGGACTTCAAAGATTATGTTCAAAAAGTGGCACTATTAAAAACGCAAGATGTTGCAAGTCATTGCCCTGGAAAAACAATTATTGGTGCAGATACTATCGTTGTGTTCAATGACGAGCTTCTTCACAAGCCAAAAACAAAGGAAGAAGCGATTCGCCATTTAGAAAAACTCTCATCGAATCGCCATCAAGTGATGACTGCTGTGGCTATCATAACAAAAGATCGGCAAGCGGAATCCTTTGTAGAAGTAACCGACGTATATTTTAAAAACCTGCCGAAACCGATGATTGAAATGTATGTTCAAACAAATGACCCTTTCGATAAAGCTGGTGGTTATGGGATTCAAACAGCTGGTGCATTATTTATCGACCGAATAGAAGGTGATTATAATACGGTTGTTGGACTTCCGATTGCATCCCTATTTGAAAAAATGATGGAATTAAAAATTATCGAACTATAGGGGGTATGTGATGAGATGTCCATCGGCACTTTTCCTGATTTGATGATACGCGATTTACATATCGATGATCGTCCGAGGGAAAGGCTAATAAAACAGGGGCCGCAGAGCTTATCAAACCAAGAACTGATTGCTATCTTATTGAGAACGGGAACGAAGCAAGAGTCGGTCTTATCATTGGCAAATCGTGTGCTCAATTATTTTGAAAAATTACATGAATTAAAACATGCTACGTTGGAAGAAATTGTATCAATAAAAGGAATTGGTCAAGCGAAAGCGGTGCAATTATTGGCAGCAATTGAGCTAGGTAGAAGACTATCTCAAAAGCAAATGGATTCACGCTTTACGATTCGCTCACCAAAAGATGCCGCATCTTTTTTGATGCCTGAAATAGGTTCTTTACAACAAGAGCATTTTGTAGCATTGTATTTAAATGTGAAAAATCAGGTGATTCATAAGCAAACGATTTTCATTGGAAGCTTGAATTCGTCCATCGTCCATCCACGTGAAATATTTAAAGAAGCTGTGAAACGTTCAGCTGCTTCAATTATTTGTGCCCACAACCATCCGAGTGGGAATGCAACACCAAGTCCCGAAGATATTGAAGTGACAAAAAGGCTTCAGGAAGCGGGATTTATAATTGGAATAGAACTAATTGATCATGTCATTATTGGTGATCATCAATACGTTAGTTTAAAAGAGCAAGGTTATATTTAATTCATAAGTCAAATATGACAGGTTGATTCCAAAAAAGTCGAAAGTCCCCCATTTTTTTGGATTTTCGGCTTTTTTCGTGACGATTTCATTTCAACGAACCTGTTTTCGTAAAGTTCGTCTAATAAAAGGTGGATTTGTAATGAGATTGTAATTTCAAATAATGTTTTTTTCATTGTTTCAATCACTATTTCACAATACAATGATAAATGCGAAAATTATATGTGTTGCATGAAAAGCGGGTAAAAACTATTTGTAACACTATAATTTTTCGACATTATCCGCTATAATAAAACTTATGATTTTGGACAGTCTTAGAGAAAGAAAGGCGTAAATAGAAAGGAAGTACAAAACTTGTTTGGATTAGGACAAAAAGATGTAGGTATAGACCTTGGTACAGCGAATACTTTAGTTTTTGTTAAAGGAAAAGGAATTGTGTTACGTGAACCATCTGTTGTGGCGAAAAATACAAAAACAGGTGATATAGTTGCAGTCGGAAATGATGCGAAAAATATGATTGGTCGTACACCTGGCTCCATAGTAGCTATTCGACCAATGAAAGATGGTGTTATTGCAGATTTCGATATTACGACTGCGATGATTCAATATTATTTAAAGCAGGCGTTGAAAAATTCTGGCTCAAATTGGAAAAAGCCAAATGTGATGATTTGTGTACCATATGGTATTACTTCTGTTGAACAGCGAGCAGTTATTGATGCAGCTCGCCAAGCAGGAGCAAAAGAAGCCTTTACAATTGAAGAGCCATTTGCAGCTGCCATCGGAGCAGAACTTCCAGTTTGGGATCCAACTGGTTCTATGGTAGTTGATATAGGAGGAGGAACAACGGAGGTTGCCGTTATTTCCTTAGGTGGCATCGTGACAAGCGAATCTGTTCGAATTGCTGGGGATGCAATGGATCAAGCAATCATAAGCTATATCCGTAAAACATATAACTTAACGATTGGAGAAAGAACAGCGGAACAGATTAAGATGGAAATCGGTACAGCACGTGTTGATGAAATGGATGAAAAGATGGAAATTCGTGGCCGAGATTTATTGACAGGGTTACCGAAAACAATTGAAATTTCAGCTAGTGAAATTTCTGAATCATTAAAAGAAGCCATTGCAGCTATAATTGATGGCGTGAAGAAAACATTAGAAAAAACCCCACCAGAACTTTCTGCAGACGTCATGGAACGAGGAATCGTTCTTACAGGTGGTGGAGCGCTCTTAAAAAATCTTGATAAAGTAATAAGTGACGAGACAAAAATGCCTGTATTTATTGCTGAAAATCCGTTAGATTGTGTTGCGTTAGGTACAGGAAAAGCGTTAGAACATATTGATTTAATTCGATCTCAGCAGTTGAAAAAATAAGGGGGGATAGCAATGCCACATTTTTCGAACAAAAAACTCATTATACTTTTAGTTGGTATGATTTTACTTGTGGCATTGATCAGCTTTTCATTACGCGATCGTCAAAATGCGACTCTCCCCGAACAATTCATTAAAGATTCAGTTGGCTTAGCACAAAGTGTTGTTGCTAAGCCAGCTAATTACATAACAGGTATCTTTTATAATATTCAATCATTATTAAATACTTATGAAGAAAACCAGCGCTTGAAAATGAGGTTGGAAGATTTTGCAGTTTTACAGGCAGAAGTAAATACTTTAAAGTCGGAAAACGAACAATTGCGGGAACTATTGGAAAAAAAAGATAGCTTACGAGATTACGATCCGCTTCGTGCAACAGTCATTGCAAGAAATCCTGATCAGTGGGAAGAAAAAATTATTATCAATAAAGGCTCTTCCCATGGTGTAAAGCAAAACATGGCGGTTATGACGACTAAAGGATTAATTGGTAAAATAAGCTTAGTTACTCCTTTTACTTCTGAAGTGGAATTATTGTATACAAACAATCCAAATTTCCGAGTTTCAGCAATGGTTCAAGGTGAAAAAGTGGTCGCTTTTGGCTTAATTGAAGGATATGACGAAGAGCGTAATGAATTAATATTAAAAAGAATTGATTCCAGTATAGAAATTAGTGTAGGTGAAAAAGTTGTTACTTCAGGTTTAGGAGGTATTTTCCCAAAAGGAATACTCATTGGAGAAATTACAGAAGTGACAACGGAAGACTTTGGTTTAACGAAAATGGCATATATACGTCCATCTGCTGATTTTTCAATGTTAGAAGAAGTCATTATTGCAAAGCGTAGTGCAACGGTCATCGACGGTTCTGATGGTGATGGAACAAATGCAGACTTAACAAATAATACGGGCATACCGGGTGAGGGTGAAGAATAATGTGGATCCGCTTAACGATTCCCTTTATTGCAATTGTATTATTTTTATTAGAACCTGAATTCGCATTGTTCTCACCGATTGAATGGAACGGGGAGATAATTTATTTAGTTCCTCGTTTTCTTATACTTTATTTAATTTTTATTTCTATTTATTACAGTCGCAAACGTGCGGTAACGTACGGTTTGTTTTTTGGACTCTTGTACGATGTGTTTTACATTGATATCATTGGTTTATACACTGTGTTGTACCCACTGGTATGCTATACAGCTGGTTGGTCTGTAAAATATATCCACCAACATTTAAGTATTACGACAATTCTGTCAGTAGTTTTAGTTGCATTGATGGAACTTATTTTATACTATTTCTTCCATTTTATTCAATTTACCACTTTGCCTTTTAAAGAGTTTTTATTGATTCGATTAATCCCTTCAATTCTAGCTAATTTACTCTACTTAATTATGCTTGGTTGGGCATTTAAATATTTAATAGATGCGCGAGTATTGCAAAAAGCTCGCGAACTATCTTAATTTTAATCAAGCGAGAGGTGTCACTCTTATGAAAAAACAGCTTGTCCATATGAAAGGGACAAAAGACGGTTTAGTGCTTCGGCTTGATGATCAGTGCGCCTACGCAGAACTGGTTGAAGAACTTGAGAAAAAAGTATCAGAAGGTGGAATTGATGGTAGAGTGAATGTCTCTCTCGATATAGGCTATCGCTACCTTCTTGAACATCAAAAACAAGAAATAATTAAAATTATTGAGCAACCTGGTAAAATGGTCGTATCGAAAGTGTTTAGCAATGTCATTACAGTGGATGAAAACAATGCAAAAATTAAAGAAAATCAATGTGATACATATGTAGGCATTGTTCGTTCAGGACAAGTCATTCAAGCGCCAGGTGATATTATTATTGTTGGCGATGTCAATCCAAATGGAAAAATTGAAGCTGGTGGTAATATATTCGTATTGGGAAAATTAAAAGGCATCGCTCATGCAGGGATTGACGGAAATCGTGAGGCCATTGTAGCTGCTTCATGGTTCGAACCAACTCATGTTTACATAGCAGATGTGATTGAAGTGATGTCGAATGAAAAACCAATTATAAAAGAACATGCAGAGCAATTATTTGCATATATAAATAAAAATGGAAATATTTCATATGATCGATTACAAGAAGTGCGAAATATACGACCATTACTAAACACAAAAGGAGGTAGCTAATGTGGGGGAAGCTATTGTAATAACTTCAGGTAAAGGCGGAGTTGGCAAAACGACAACAACAGCTAACCTAGGTACTGCTCTAGCACTTCAAGGGAAAAAAGTATGCTTAGTGGATACGGATATTGGCCTCAGAAATTTAGACCTTGTTCTTGGTTTAGACAATCGCATCATCTACGATTTAGTAGATGTGGTTGAAGGGCGTTGCAAAATTCATCAAGCTTTAGTAAAAGACAAACGTGTAGACGATAAATTATTTTTACTGCCAGCTGCCCAAACAACTGATAAGAATGCCGTGACACCTGAGCAAATGAAAAGTTTAATTGAAGAATTAAAACGAGAATTTGAATATGTTTTAATTGATTGTCCTGCAGGGATAGAGCAAGGTTATCGCAATGCTGTAGCTGGTGCGGATAGCGCTATTGTTGTTACAACTCCAGAAATTTCGGCAGTGCGTGATGCAGATCGAATTATCGGTTTACTCGAACAAGAGCAAATTGATCCTCCGAAGCTTATCATTAACCGAGTTCGAAAAGATTTAATGAACCAAGGTGATGCAATGGATATCAATGAAATTACAACGCATTTATCCATTGATTTATTAGGAATTATAATCGATTGTGAGGACGTTATTGCTTCTTCAAATAAAGGTGAACCAATCGTGATGGATCCAAATAATAAAGCTTCATTGGGATATCGTAACATCGCTAGAAGAATTTTAGGAGAATCGGTTCCATTGATGACGCTTGAAGAACAGCATAAAGGAGTATTTAGAAAATTAATTTCAATCTTTTCAAAATAATACAGAGGAGAAAAAAGACTGTACAAAAAGGGTTCTGAAGCTTTGTTGATAGCAATTTAAATTGATTTCCGCAAAGTCGAGAAAGAATCAACAACGTATGTTAACTTTTTGAGCAGTCTTATTATTCATCCCTTTATTCTCATTTTTCAACATATAGAATCGTATTTTCATATTTTTCATATACTAAGGAAAAATGAGAATGGATGAGGGTATGAACAAAAAATGGAAATGGATCGCTTCATTTTTGCTTTGTACCGGTGTGCTGATTGGTAACTTCTTACATGAAACGGGAAGAATCTCCATTGATGTGAAAAAAATTGTATATAGTTCTGAAGATTTAACGTTCATGAGAAATGTTTTAAGGGAGATATTTGATAAGAAAGCACATGACACGATTGCTGTTTCCTCAGAGCCTATTAATCAAGAATTATTAACATTTGTACAAGTTAAGCCATACTTCAAAGGGTACTTATTTACCTACGAAGAATCGGTACCCTTAATTGCGATTGATCATGGTCTAGTCGTATATACGGGATATTCAAAAGATACGGGGAAAACGATTTCAGTATATTATGAGGATGATACGACTGTGACTTATGGAAATGTGGATTCTTTTTCATTGTTGCCTTACACATCTATTGAAAGGGGAGGCACAATCGGGAAAAAAGAGCCAGGGGATTTGTACATTCAAGTAGAGAAGGATGGGAACATTCTTAATTTAGAAGAAACATTACTATGGATGAAAGAGCATATGCGACCATGATGCGTATGACGATTCATCCATTATTTTTACCCCTTTTATTTGGCATGATACTTTATGGAAATGTTTCCTATTATGCACTTATTCTAACTTCATTATTAATTCACGAATTTGGACATATTCTAATAGCTTGGCTGTTAGGGGTAAAAGTCAAGCGATGTGTAATCATGCCGTATGGTGGGGAAATTGAACTTGAAGGTGGCTACTCGTTGTCGCCTCACAAGCAACTCCTTATTAGCTTAGGAGGACCTGTCGCTACATTTTGTTGTATGTTGATGGCTCCTTTTCTAGATCCTTTATTGGCCAAGCCTTTTATTAAAATTCAAATCGTTTTATTGTGCATCAATTTAATACCTGTATGGCCTCTCGATGGAGGAAGAATTGTTTTCGCGCTTATTTTACTTTTTTGTAAAAAAGCGAAAGTATATGAATTGTTTTTAGCAATCTCTTTCATACTAATTACGTTGACGGTAATCATTACATTTATTCTGTTGCCAAAAACACTATTTTTATTTGTTCTTAGTATTTTCTTATGGTTTCATATCATACAAGAATGGCGTTATCGAAAATACCGAATCGCCTTTGAAAAATATGTATTGAATCGATTGACTTAACACATTCAGTATGATAACATTTCATATGTTATTGTTTGTAGCACCTGTGCTACAACCGCTCTGGAAAGGTTATAAAGTATCATGATGATCACCTTTCTTACAGGCGAGTCTTAGACTAGAGGAGGTGCAAGTAATGTACGCTATTATCGAAACTGGTGGAAAACAGTATAAAGTTGAAGCTGGACAAGAAATTTACGTAGAAAAATTAGGTGTTGAGCCAAACGAGGTAGTAACTTTCGATAAAGTTCTTTTCGTTGGTGGCGAAACAGTGAAAGTTGGTACTCCAACTGTTGAAGGCGCAACTGTAACAGCGAAAGTTGTGAAAGAAGGCCGTGGTAAAAAAATCACTGTTTTCAAATACAAACCTAAGAAAAACTATCGTCGTAAACAAGGTCACCGTCAACCTTATACTAAATTAGTAATTGAATCAATCAACGCATAAGAGGTGACCGGATGATTACGGTAACCCTACATCACGACGAAAATCGCCGTGTATCTGCCTTTGAATTTTCTGGACATGCTGAATACGATGAATCAGGGAAAGATTTAGTATGTGCAGGTGCATCGACCATTGCGATTGGTACGGTCAATGCTATTTATGCACTATTAAATATTGAACCGAAAATCGAGCAGGCAAATGAAGGTGGAGGCTACTTAAAAGTAGACTTGCCAACGGATATAGATTCAGAAGTAGATGAAAAATTACAATTGATTGTGCAAGTAATGACTGCACAAGTTTATTCAATGGTACAAAATTACGGTCAATATATCCAAATCAACTACAGGCAAGTAGGAGGTGGAACACAATGAAATTATTGTTATCATTAGACCTTCAATTTTTCGCTTCTAAAAAAGGGGTAGGTTCTACTAAGAACGGTCGTGACTCTGAAGCAAAACGCCTTGGTGCAAAACGTGCGGATGGTCAATTTGTAACTGGTGGTTCAATTCTTTACCGTCAACGCGGTACAAGAATTTACCCAGGTGCTAACGTAGGCCGCGGTGGAGACGACACACTTTACGCTAAAATTGACGGAATTGTACGCTTCGAACGTATGGGACGCGATAAGAAAAAAGTAAGTGTATACCCTGTTGCACAAGAAGCATAATTTGATTGATTATGAAAGGACTGCAAATGCAGTCCTTTTTTCTATCTAAAAAAACTCCTTCCAATAGAAGAAATATAAAGAAAAAATTGCTATACTTAAATAGGTATTGCCGAGCATTATTGTATGGGAGTGGGGAAATTGACTAAGCTAACTGTAAATGAAATATTAAGAGCAGCTAATCATGATTTTATTAATCAGTTGCAATTAATTAAAATGCACTTAGATTTAAACCGAATTGATGACGCAAAAAAGATTATAGAAAATTACTGTAATCATTATAAATCATTATCAATTTTAAATAGATTAAATTGTCCTAAAACCGTTGAATGGATTCAAACTTTTCATTATCGATTTCCCTCAATTGAATTAAAGTTAAAAATAGATGTGACGACTGCTCCAAAGGTGAAAAAAGATGAAGAAACTGTAGAATACTTAGAAAAGACGATTCAACATGTTTATCCTCATTTAGATCCATACAGTGAACAAGAGTTGTTGCTTACGATTGAATCCAAAGAGGAAATCTTACGAATCACCTTTGATTTACATGGAAAATGGAATATTGAACCTTTTAGCTCGGAGAAATATAGTAACAATTTGGACATTACCACTGAAAAAGAATCCATAAATGATTGGAAATATGTTTTAACCTTTAAGGAGTGAAATTATGTTTGTAGATCACGTAAAAATATATGTTAAGGGCGGAGATGGCGGAGATGGAATGGTTGCCTTTCGCCGTGAAAAATATGTACCGTATGGTGGTCCAGCTGGTGGAGACGGCGGAAATGGTGGCAATGTCGTCTTTGAAGTGGATGAAGGATTACGTACATTAATGGATTTCCGCTATAACCGCCATTTTAAAGCACCCCGAGGCGAAAATGGTATGAGCAAAGGGATGCATGGAAAAAATGCAAAAGATTTAATTGTAAAAGTTCCACCTGGAACGGTAGTGATCAATGAAGAAACTGGAAACGTCATTGCGGATTTAGTTGAACATGGACAACGCGCTATTATTGCAAAAGGGGGCAGAGGTGGCCGAGGAAATATGCGCTTTGCCACACCAGCAAATCCTGCACCTGAACTTTCAGAAAAAGGAGAACCTGGGCAAGAATTAAATGTTATATTGGAATTGAAAGTATTAGCAGATGTTGGACTTGTAGGATTCCCTAGCGTTGGGAAATCGACACTGCTTTCCGTTGTTTCCGCAGCAAAGCCAAAAATCGGTGCCTATCATTTTACAACGATTGTTCCAAATCTAGGAGTAGTTGAAACAGATGATGGTCGCAGCTTTGTCATGGCAGATTTACCGGGCTTAATTGAAGGAGCCCACCAAGGTGTGGGGTTAGGGATGCAATTCTTGCGCCATATTGAGCGAACTAGAGTAATTGTGCATGTTATCGATATGTCTGGAATGGAAGGACGCGATCCATTCGAGGATTATGTGACGATAAATGAGGAGTTAAAACAATACAATTTACGCCTTACAGAACGACCTCAAATTGTCGTAGCGAACAAAATGGACATGCCTTGTGCAGAAGAAAATTTAGTTGAATTTAAGAAGAAAATTGGCGACGACATAAAAGTGTTTCCAATTTCAGCGATTTCGCGAAAAGGGCTTAAACCATTATTACATGAAATTGCAGATCTATTAGAAGTAACTCCTCACTTTGAACTGCATGATATAGTTGAAGAAAGTGATGCAACTGTTTTATATAAACACGAGGCGAAAGAGCAAGAATTTGAAATTACTCGAGATGATGATGGAGCATATGTGCTTAGTGGATATACAATTGAAAGATTATTTAAAATGACTGACTTCAGCCGTGATGAATCGATTCGTCGATTTGCAAGACAGCTTCGTCATTTAGGAGTGGATGATGCATTAAGAGAACGAGGTGCAAAGGACGGAGATACAGTACGCATTTTAGATTATGAATTCGAATTTGTGGAATAGTAGGGGGGATGGTGATGAAAAATGTTGCTGAACAACGCTATTATTTAGTGCGGGAAGACGTGCTCACCGATGCCATGCAAAAAACATTAGAGGCAAAGCGATTGTTGGAGACAGGAAAGGTCAACTCCATATGGGATGCGGTAAGGCAAGTGGATCTTTCTAGAAGTGCCTTCTATAAATATCGGGATGCTGTCTTTCCCTTTCACTCCATCGTAAAAGAAAGAATTTTAACGATGATTATTCAGTTGCAAGACCAAAAAGGAACATTAGCAAAAGTATTGGAAATTATTACTGAAGCTCATTGCAATATATTAACCATTCATCAAACCATTCCGATTCAAGGTCGTGCCAATGTTACCCTATCACTAGACGTTACAAGTATGATGATGGACTTAAATGAATTAATCAAAAAAATGAATGAGTTAGAATTTGTCGAGTCTGCTGAAGTGATAAGCTCGGGGGCATTATAACTCATTCTTTAAAATAAGCCATTTATTGATTGATGGGAGGCTTAATGGTGACAAACAATGAATGGAAGTACCGGATTGCCTATTTAGGACCGGAAGCTTCATTTACGTACTTAGCAACAAATTCACTTTTCCCGAATGAATGGAACATTGCTTATCGAACGATTCCAGAGTGCATTGACGCAGTAACAAATGATTTAGTGGATTATGCGGTTGTACCCTTGGAAAATGCTTTAGAAGGCAGTGTACCACTAACAATTGATTATTTATTTCATGAAGCAAATTTATATATCATCGGGGAAATTAAATTAAAAATTCAACAGCATTTAATGGTCAATAAAGCGCAAAAAGATAATTGGGAAAAACTAGAGGGTATTTATTCCCATTCACATGCTTTAGCTCAGTGCCATAAATATTTATTTTATCGTTTTAGCCATGTTCCGTTGCATCAAACTACCTCCACTGCGCAGGCGGCAAAAATGGTCGCTGAGAATCCAGATAAATGTATTGCAGCAATCGGCAATGCGTCTTCTGCTGAAAAGTATGGATTGGAAATTGTGGAACACAATATTCATGACTTCCATTTTAACCATACTCGATTTGTTGTATTATCAAAGCACAATACTCGTTTACCAATCGAAAAATCAGATGGTCAACCGAAAACGACGCTAATGTTGACGTTGCCTCAAGATGTTGTTTCCGGAGCGTTGCATCAAGTGCTCTCGGTTTTTGCCTGGAGAAAATTGAACTTGAGCAAAATTGAATCACGACCACTAAAAACGGGATTAGGAAACTATTTCTTTATTATTGATGTGCTTGCAGATGAAAGTGAACCGATGATGAGAGGAGCCTTTGAGGAGTTACATGCTCTTGGCTGTAAAGTGAAATCACTCGGAACTTATTATACATATAATGCATCGGAGTGATCATGTTGAAGTCAATCATCTTATTTGACGGTGAGTGTAACTTTTGCAGTCGAAGTGTTCATTTTATCATGAAACGAGACCCTCAAAAAAAATTTCAGTTTGCATCTCTACAAAGTGAAGTAGGAAAATTGTTATGTAATCAGTATCAAGTTCCAAAAGATTTAAATAGCATGATTTTAATTGAAAATCAACGTTATTATGCGAAATCATCGGCCGTATTGCGCATTTCTCTAGGGCTAGAAGGGTTTTGGAAAGTTTTTTCTATATTGATGATATTCCCACCTATTCTTCGGGATACAGTTTACGATTTTATTGCAAAACATCGTTATATTTTTGGAAAAAATCAATCTTGTAAAATACCAAATAAAGAAGATATGGAAAGATTCTTATAAACATAAACAGGCTGGTAGAAAGTAATATTGTTTTCTAACCAGCCTTAATTCTTAATAATTGTTCTGCCTATTACTTTTCCTTCAACAATTTTTTAAAGAACTATTCTTCTATCAAATACCCCTTTTCACGCAGCCTTTTTTCGGCTTCTTCAATTTGTTCTTTTGTCGGCGCTGAAATGACATGTAAATGGGTTCCTTGCGTTAAGACAGAAAGGTAAGTTGCATTTGTTTCCTTCACTTTTTGAAGAAACTTTTCTACGTCAATGCGGGATGATAACATCATCGAAGCTGTAATTTCTCCATACACCGGATGTTCAACAATTACATTTTTTACTGTTACCCCACAATCTACAATCGTCAACAATTCATCTTCTGTTTCTTTAGCATTATGTATACAAACAATTTTTTTTTCAAATAAAGCCGTTGTATCGTCTTGATTCATATATAAATATCCTTGGCTTGTTGCAATAATCGGTTCATTTCGCGCTTTTAATAAATTCATGTCGTTAACAATCACTTGTCGACTAACATTTGCATATTTTGCTAATTGTGTACCTGTAATGGGCTCTTTTGAATTCTTTAGGATATTTAGCAATTCATTTCTCCGTTCTTCACCAAGCATTTTTTTCATACAATCACACCTTCTAATAAAATAATGTGTATACGGATAAGCCTGTTAAACATAGTTTAACACGAGGAGTAGTAAAGGGAATTATTTTTGTGTCTTTTTTGATTCATTGTCATATTATAAAACGAGAAAAGGAGGATGTTTGTGCGAACTCACATTGTTCAAAAAGGAGATACTCTTTGGAAAATTGCTAAGCAATATGGTATCGATTTTGAGGAGTTAAAAAGATTAAATTCACATTTAGCAAATCCAGATTATATTGTGCCTGGTATGGAAATTATTTTACCAGATGATCATTCAACTCGGAAACATTCGTATGGACATAAAGAAATGCCAGATAAAGCAAAAACGATTGAAACACCGCCAAAAGATAAAAAAGTAGAGATTCCGCCGAAAGCGAAACCAATCGAAACACCACCGAAAAAACAACCAGTAGAAAAAGAAATGAAATTGCCTGAAATTCCTCCAACACCACCAGTACCACAAATTGTTCCGATGCCGATTCAACAAATGCATCCACACGAAAAGACAGAATTCCACTTTGATTTTTCACCACATCTGAATATTCAACGACACATGCAACATCCACAAATAATGCCAATCCCACAACCAGTTATGCCACAGCCGATATTCATCAAAATTCCACAACCAGAAGGAATGAAAGAAGAAAAGGAAAAAGAGAAGGAAAAAGTAGTAGAGAAAGAATATGTACCGGTTCCTCAAACTCACATTGAATATGTTCCGGTGCCACAACCTATTTATATTCCATGCATGCCGCAACATCCTTGCAACTGTAAACCGCACAAAGTAGAGCGTTGCGGTTGTAGAGAAGCGCAAGACCATATGCAACATCATGCTCAACCATATTTCACAAACCAACATATGTTGCCGCCATGCCCTGAATATCCAATGCATTATGGAATGGATTATCAACAAATGATGCCGTATGGAATGGATTATTCACAAGGTATGCCATACTCCGGTCAACCAGCTCCGGATATGCAATACAGTTATCCGTACGAAGCAGGAATGTATGACGGAAGCGAAGCAGAAAATCCTATGATGACACAAATGGCAACAGAATATCATACAACTCAGAATGATGATACAGATTGGCTCTTTGAATCTACTTCACAAGATGAGCAAAAAGAAGGGGAAAAAACATTGAGTCAGGATTATAATAGCCAAATGCAAGAAGGACATCAGGACTACAATGTTTTTGAACAAGCAACAATGCCATCATACGACTATTATCAAATGCCACAAGGTTATCATCCTATGAATCAAGGGATGTATCCACCGATGTTTCAATCTATGCCACAATCAATGTATCCACAAATGGATCAAGGATTCGACCCAAGTATGCAGCAATATTATCCACCGAGAATGAATCCTTGTGCACCACATTTTAAACCGTGGTCATACTAAATGCAAATTAAAAATAATATATGGAAGCAACATGCAGGTAACGAAACACTATTCATAAAAAAATATGATCAATTTCATGTATTTGAAAAAGTAGCGCTAATTCATGAAGAATTAGAAAAAATTCAGTTTCCTTATATCATTCCATTAAAAAAATCAGAAGAGCCTTATTTGCTTGTTCAAAGTTGGCAAAAGAATAGTTATAGCGCGGATTTTTCCAAGACAAAACATAGAAAGAAAGCAGTGAAAATACTAAAGGCATTACATGAAACGAATGAACAGATTGAATGGAGCCATTATTCTGTCATTCCAAAACAGAAACTCATTCAAAAATGGAATGCTAGACTTGAACGGTTTTTATTGCAAGAAAATGAGCTGGTAAAATATTTGCGTCATCAATATTACGATATTGTTCTCTATGCGAATAAAGCGTTAAAAAAGATACGTCAAAACCCAGGTTCTTTTCCAACAAAGATGACATTGCTACATGGCGATGTTGTGCACCACAATTTTTTAATGACAAGAGATGGATTGAAATTAATTGATTTTGATTTAGCGGTTGTTGGCGATGCGGCGGAAGAGATGATTTTATGGATGCACCGGGCACTACCAAATGTAGATTATGATATTGAAACATTATTAAATGAAAATAAATATTTAAGGGAAATTTGTCTTTCAAAATTACATTACTTGCAATACCCTAATGAACTGTTAAGAGAATGGCAATATGTCTTGCATCTAGGTGATTATGAGAAAGATGCTTTCTTAGAATATATAATGCCATTTACAGAAAAGGCGTTAAGGCATTGGCCTGAACTGATGGCAACAACTGATAAAATTCAAGAAATGTTTGAAGTAGGATAAAATACGAGATTATGTTAATATAAAATAGAATAGTAAATAGTTGACCGTCATAAAAGACGGTCTTTCTTTTGTTTCAATAATGTGTTTATACCAACACTCCGAATGTGAGGAATGAAAATGTACGATTATATCATCGGACAAGTGACGCGCATTACACCTGAATATGTCGTCTTAGAACAGAGCGGGATTGGATACGCAATCATCACACCGAATCCGTTTGCTTTTCGTGTGAATGAAGAAAAACAAAGAGTATTTGTACATATGCATGTAAGAGAAGATGCTCAGCAATTGTATGGTTTTAAAACGATAGAAGAACGAGAATTATTTAAAAAACTTATACAAGTTTCCGGTATCGGTCCAAAGAGTGCGTTATCAATTCTTGCAAGTGGAAATCCTTCGCATGTTATTACAGCCATTGAAATGGAAGATGAAAAGTATTTAGTTAAATTTCCTGGTGTCGGGAAGAAGACTGCTAGACAAATGATTCTAGATTTAAAAGGGAAACTTGGTTCGCTCCTTGAGCATGTGGAACTTCCAAGTGCTGAAGATGAATTGCCGCTATTTGGTGTGAATCCATATCAACATGAATTAGAAGAAGCAATGTTGGCTCTTCATGCACTCGGATATTCCGAAAAAGAATTAGAGAAAATTAAGCCTTTATTAAGTGAAAAGGAAGATTTACAAACGACGGAAAATTATATGAAATATGCATTAAAACTTTTGTTAACGACAAAGTAACAAGGAGGGCGGCAAGTGAATCGAATCGTTTCAAGTGAAGCAAATGAATTGGATAACCAAATTGAATTATCTTTGAGACCTGAAAGGCTTTCTCAATATATCGGGCAGCATCAAGTAAAAGATAACTTAAAGATCTTTATTGAAGCGGCAAAATTCCGACAAGAATCGTTAGACCATGTGTTGCTATACGGTCCGCCAGGATTGGGAAAAACCACTCTAGCTAATGTGATCGCAAATGAACTGGATGTAAACATTCGGCTTACAAGTGGGCCTGCAATTGAACGACCAGGAGATTTAGCGGCTATTGTTAGTTCACTAGAGCCTGGGGATGTCCTCTTTATAGATGAAATTCATCGCCTTTCCCGATCAATTGAAGAAGTGCTGTATCCAGCGATGGAAGATTTTTGCCTTGATATCGTCGTTGGGAAAGGGCATGACGCCCGCTCTATTCGATTGGACTTGCCGCCTTTTACATTAGTAGGAGCTACAACAAGGGTAGGTTCTTTATCAGCTCCTTTACGAGATCGTTTTGGTGTATTATTAAGACTTGATTATTATGATGAACATTCATTAATTGAAATTGTAAAAAGAAGTAGTAAACTGTTTGAAGTAGAGATTGATGACAGAGCTGCAGAGGAAATTGCAAGGCGTTCTCGCGGAACTCCTCGTATTGCTAATCGCTTGTTGAAGCGGGTAAGAGACTATGCACAAGTGATAGGGGATGGAATGATAACCCTTGATCTTGCGAAACAAGCTCTTGAATTACTTCAAGTGGATCGATACGGTTTAGATCAAATCGACCATAAATTGCTACGAAGTATGATTGTACAATTTAATGGTGGACCCGTTGGATTAGATACATTAGCGGCTTCCATCGGAGAAGAACGCATCACGATAGAAGATGTGTACGAGCCATATTTAATGCAAATCGGATTTATTCAACGTACGCCACGAGGACGTGTGGCGACAAAATTAGCTTTTGAACATCTTGGTTATACTTATTACGATGAAACAAAGTAAAAGGAAGTTATGTATGAAAATTGAAGAATTTGATTTCAACTTACCAGAAGAATTGATTGCTCAAACACCACTAAAAGATCGTGCAGCAAGTAGATTGCTGATCGTAAATCCTTTTTCAAAAGAAATTGAACATCATCAATTTCCTCATATTGTAGATGAGCTTAATGCGGGTGATTGTCTTGTATTGAATGATACCCGTGTAATGCCGGCTCGACTTTTTGGCATAAAAGAAGAAACGGGAGCTCATATCGAAGTTTTATTGTTAAAACAATTGGAAAAGAATAGATGGGAGACATTAGTCAAACCTGCAAAGAGGGTAAAAATAGGCACGACAATTTCTTTTGGCGATGGACTGTTGCGTGCGACTTGTACGGACGTTCTTGATCATGGTGGACGAATATTTGAGTTTAGTTACGAGGGCATTTTTTATGAAGTGTTAGAAAAATTAGGTGAAATGCCACTACCACCATATATTCATGAAAAATTGGAAGATAGAGAGCGTTATCAAACAGTTTATGCAAAAGAAATTGGCTCTGCAGCAGCTCCAACAGCAGGACTTCATTTCACTGAAGAAATTCTTGAAAAAATTCGCAATAAAGGGGTTGAAATTGTCTTTATTACCCTTCATGTTGGTCTTGGAACATTCAGACCTGTAAGCAGTGAAACAATCGAAGAACATGAAATGCATTCAGAGTTTTATAGCATTAGTGAAAGTGCTGCTGAAACGATTAATCGAGTGAAAGAACAAGGTGGCAATGTCATAGCAGTCGGTACTACATCTACAAGAACCCTTGAGACTGTCGCTTCCAAATATGATGGCAAAATCAAAGCGGAACAAGGATGGACAGATATATTTATTTATCCAGGCTATGAATTTAAATGTATTGATGGTTTAATTACGAATTTCCATTTACCTAAATCAACTTTAGTAATGCTTGTGAGTGCATTGGCTGGAAAAGAGACGATTTTCCATGCCTATAGTGAAGCGATTAAAGAACGATATCGATTCTTTAGTTTTGGTGATGCGATGTTTATTCGGCCAAAAGCATAACACTCAACAATCGAAGTACTGTTTATACTTTAGATGAAGAGAGGAATTTACAAATGACACAACCTGCAATTCGATATGAACATATCAAAACATGTAAACAATCAGGAGCAAGGCTAGGAATTGTCCATACGCCACACGGTTCCTTTGAAACACCAGCATTCATGCCCGTTGGAACACAAGCAACGGTGAAAACGATGTCACCTGAAGAGTTAAAAGAGATGGGCGCGGGCATAATTTTATCCAACACGTATCATTTATGGCTCAGACCTGGTAACGAAATCGTAAAAGAAGCGGGCGGCTTGCACCAATTCATGAATTGGGATCGCCCTATATTAACCGATTCAGGTGGATTCCAAGTATTTTCGTTAAGCGACCTTCGAAAAATTGAAGAAGAAGGAGTTTATTTCCGGAACCATTTAAACGGAGATAAGCTATTTTTAAGCCCTGAAAAATCCATTCAAATTCAAAACGATTTAGGAGCGGACATCATCATGGCGTTCGATGAATGTCCACCATATCCAGCAACTTATGAATATATGTTGCAGAGCGTGGATCGAACAACACGTTGGGCGAAACGATGCAAAGAAGCACACCAGCGTCCAGAAGAACAAGGGTTATTTGGTATTGTGCAAGGTGGGGAATTTGAAGACTTAAGAAAACGATCTGCGGAAGCTCTTATAGAATTGGATTTCCCTGGATATGCTGTAGGTGGATTATCCGTAGGTGAACCAAAAGATGTGATGTACCGAGTATTAGAATTTACAACACCGCTACTTCCTGAAAATAAACCACGCTATTTAATGGGGGTAGGTTCACCGGATGCTTTAATTGAAGGGGCAATCCGAGGTATTGATATGTTCGACTGCGTATTGCCAACGAGAATTGCTCGAAACGGAACGCTAATGACTTCGCAAGGCCGTCTTGTTATTAAAAACGCTCAATATGCGAAAGATTTTGGACCACTTGATCCAAACTGTGACTGTTATACATGTAAAAATTACTCAAGAGCTTATATTCGTCATTTAATTCGAACTGGAGAAATTTTTGGATTAAGACTGACAACGTACCACAACCTTTATTTCTTATTGAGATTGATGGAACAAGTAAGACAAGCAATTAGAGAAGATCGATTGCTTGATTTCCGCAATGAATTTTTTGAGCAATATGGATTTAATAAACCAAATGCGAAAAACTTTTAAGCAAAGAAGCAAACTTTGAATAATTTAAGAAATTTTTCTAATAAAATAGAAAATAAAATCGATTTTTACCTTCGTTTTATACTATACTTATGAGGTGAGAGATAGAAAGGGGGATATACTGGATGCAAACATTATATAACTTATTACCAATCATTATCATGTTTGTTGCAATGTGGTTTATTTTAGTTCGTCCTGCTCAAAAACGACAAAAAGCGACACAAGAAATGCAAAATAATTTAAAGCGTGGAGATAAAGTCGTAACAATCGGTGGACTTCACGGTGAAGTAGATGCTTTAGAAGATTCTGCTGTATATCTTCTAGTTGATGGCAAAACTCGCTTAAAAT
Organism: Ureibacillus thermosphaericus; assembly: GCF_012396605.1. Taxonomy (GTDB): domain Bacteria; phylum Bacillota; class Bacilli; order Bacillales_A; family Planococcaceae; genus Ureibacillus; species Ureibacillus thermosphaericus. Next base: position 18,768 of record NZ_JAAXPW010000016.1, on the reverse strand, counting down.
TTGAGCGTCAAGCAATTGGACGAGTTATCAACGATTAATCCATAGACAACGAATAAAAGGGGGCGTCTGAAAAGTCATTTCAAGACGCCCCCTTTGCGACGAGGTTGGTGACATTTTGATGTGACCACCGCAGGAGCAAAGTTTTTAAGAGAGTATTACTAGTAAGGAGTAGGGCTGTTCAGAAAGTGATTGACTTTCTGGACAGCCCTTTTTTTGTATAGTTGACAATCGCTTGGCCAACAATAGGAAAGAAAGGATGTGGGATGTATGGAAGTGTATTTACAAATTCTTTTCAGAACGGTCTTTTTATATTTGCTCGTGCTTGTCGTTTTTCGCCTCATGGGTAAAAGGGAAGTAGGCGAACTAAGCATTATGGATTTAGTGGTATTTGTGCTCATTGCTGAATGTGTTGCTTTTGCTTTAGATGATTTAGATAAACCGTTATTTGAAAATGTTTTTCCAATTCTTATTTTGCTCGCCATCCAGTATTTAAATTCGTTGATTGCATTAAAAAGTAAGAAAATCCGTGATTTAATTGATGGAGATCCATCGATAATTGTGGAAGATGGTGTTATTAATCAAGAAGAAATGAGAAAGCAACGATATAATTTAGACGATTTATTTCAACAAATGCGTGAAGAACGCATTCCTTCCGTACAGCAAATTAAATATGCATTTCTTGAACCGTCTGGTAGACTATCGATTTTCTTAAAAGATGATGACCCGCTCATCTTTCCACTGATTGTTGATGGATATATAATAGATCGGCATCTAAAATTCCTTGAAAAAGATAGAGAATGGCTGTTGGAAAACTTAAAAAAGAAGGGCTATGAAAAGCCGGAAGACATTTTTTATTGTTGTTATGAAAATTACGATTTGCACGTACAATTAAAGTCGACGAATAAGAATGGAACGTAAAAATCGAAAATCGCTCCATTTTAATTGATTTGTTACTAGTAGAAAGATTGTTAAAACAATAATGGTTAAAGCACTATTTGTCCAAAAATTAAAGGAAATTTTACTGAAAATATAACTTTGAATAATACAAGTAAGAATAAAAATCACATAAGGAATTGCAAAGAATCGGAAACCGGAACTAATCATTTTGTGCGCCCGTAGTGTTGCCATATGTAAAAAAGATGTTACTAATACACCAAATCCAATTGCGATAATTGCACCATATTCTTGAATAAATGGTTGAGATGCTAGTACAAACATGACGAATAATTTCCCGATTCCGCCATAAATGGAGTTCATCATGGCAGGTTTTGCTTCATCCATTGCTTGCAAAATGGAGTGTAGAGGGCTTTGGATATAATAAAAATAGAAAATTGGAGCTAAAATTTTCATAAATCCACGGTTCTCCTCTAAGTGAAAGAGCCGCATAGCAAGTTCATCACCGTGCAAAAAGAAATATGTCGCAGCGTAGGCACCAATGATGGATGAAAGGCGTAAACTTATTCCGATGCGATTATTCAGTAACCTTGTATTACTCCTTGCTACAGCATCGCTCACTGCTGGAATTAAAACGATCGCTAAAGCATTAGGAATAAAAGAAGGGAATAATAATAACGGTACATGTACACCAGAAATAATTCCGTATAAAGTCGTTGCTCCTGCAGCTGTCAATCCTGCAATGGTTAATGCCTTCAAAAAGACGATTGGTTCCAAAAACCATGTGAATGTGCCAAACAATCTGCTTCCTGCACTTGGAACGGCAATACGCAGTAAAGGCATTGCCGGATATGGTTTTTGTGAGGAGGGTTTTTTTAGTTTTTTCTTTTTCATGAAATAATGAATGTATAAATAAATAAACGAAATAAATTCACCAACTGCAGTAATTGCCATTGCATATGCAGCCGTTAATTCAGGGTTGTCCGGCACAACGAAAAATGGCAATGCTAAAGAGATTAAAACGATGCGTACCAGCTGTTCGATCATTTGGGACCAGGCTGTTGCTGAAATGATGGCAATACCTTGTAAGTATCCTCGAATTAAACCGGAAAATACAATAATTGGTACAGCCCCTAACGCAATATATAGCGTAATTTTTGTTCCTTTATTATGTAATAGCGTTTCTGCCAAATATGGAATAAATAATATAAGAATCGGTGTAAATAAGATAATGGATAAAATTGACCATCTAAATGCTGTTTTCATGACGGAATGAAGTTGTCCAATTTGGCGTTTTGCATATAGTTCTGCAATTACTTTCGCTACAGCAATAGGGATGCCTAGCTGTAATACTGAAACGAAGAATATATACGCTGGATAGGCAGTCATATAAACTCCAACAGCTTCTTCGCCAGCTACCCTCATAAATTGCATTCTATAAATAAAACCGAATAGTTTTGACAAAAAAATGACAACTGTGAGAAAAATAGTTCCTCTAACAAATGATGCCATCCATACAATCCCTTCTCAATTATTCTATTATTCGTTACAATATTTGTATGCTTTCCTAAAAACAGTTAATACAGAACGATGGAGTGATTTGCCTATGGTCGAACATGAGCGCTTATTTTCAAAAGTTTTGCCTGTGCTTAAGAGCAAATTAGAAGAAATGAACTTAAACGGGTATGAAGGTATTACGATTGAAGAAATTTGGAATTATTGTCTTCAAAAAAAGTGGCGAAAGAAAAATTTGGATGAAATTCGAATTCATGAAGCCGTATCAACAATTTTTTCATTAAAAGCTTCAGAAATCGTGAATTATTTGCAAATCCAACAATTCCAAAGCACAAATTGGTTTTCTGAAGTAAATCAAGAAGAATTGAGAGAATTATTAAATCCTACAAATAATAACAATTCTGACAAAGAAAATGTATAGATTCGGTTTGACAGGTTGACTTTCGTGTTTCATAATTAGTTTGTTACATAAGAAAAGGAAAGGTATATTTTTGCAATAATTTCGATTGAGCTTATCCACTCCAAGTTTATTCTTCATTTGGTGGAAATATCACGAAAAAAATTTCGGAGTACTAATTCAAGAGATTATTGTAAAGATATGCTTGCACGTGTTTATGTATGTACAAGCTATTGTACATTGCATCAAGGAGGATTTATCAATGAATTCAAAAAGCCGGATCGTTTCCTTTGTACTGGCTGTAATCGTACTTTTTGGTGCGATGGGCTTCACAGTAAAAGGAGTATTAAAAGATGTAAAACTTGGACTTGACTTACAAGGCGGATTTGAAGTTTTGTATGAAGTTGAACCCTTAAAAGAAGGGCAAAAAATTACTCAAAGTATCGTAGCAGATACGACGACCGCTTTATCAAAGCGTATCGATGCTTTCGGTGTCAGCGAGCCGAGTATTCAGGTTGAAGGTGAGAATCGGATTCGTGTTCAGCTTGCTGGAATAGACGATCAATCATCTGCTCGGGAAATGTTATCAAGTACGGCGAATTTAACATTTCGTGATGTAAACGATAATTTACTGTTAGACGGTTCTGATTTGAAAGAAGGCGGTGCTGCGGCTTCCTTCGACCAACAAAATCGACCAATCGTTACATTGACGTTAAAAGATGCACAAAAATTTGCAGACATTACATCGAAAATTTCTCAAATGCCACCAGGTCAGAACTTACTTGTTATTTGGATGGATTTTGTTGAAGGAGAAGACTCATATAAAGAAGAAGCAACAAAGCCTGATCCGAAATTTATTTCAGCAGCGTCTGTAAAAGAAACTTTAAATACAACAGACGTTATGATTTCAGGGAATTTTACTGTTGAGGAAACGAAAAATTTGGCAAGTATGTTAAATGCGGGGGCACTTCCTGTAAAATTAACAGAAATTTATGCAACATCAGTGGGCGCTCAGTTTGGGGAACAAGCTTTAAATAGCACTGTATTCGCTAGTATTGTTGGTGTTCTATTAATTTTCATCTTTATGTTGTTTTACTATCGATTACCTGGTTTTATTTCGATTATCACGTTAACGGTATTTGCCTATTTAGTACTGCTTATTCAAAATTTAATTGGTGCAGTATTAACGTTGCCAGGTATTGCAGCTCTTGTACTTGGTATTGGTATGGCTGTGGACGCGAATATTTTAACAGCAGAGCGTATTCGAGAAGAAATACGTGTTGGTAAATCACCAAAAGAAGCATTCCAAATGGGATCTAAACTATCACTAAGCGCGATTATAGATGCACAATTAACAACATTACTAGCTGCGGTTGTACTTTTCTACTTTGGTACAAGCTCAGTTAAAGGTTTTGCGACAACGTTAATTATTTCCATTTTATTAAGTTTCTTAACATCAGTATGGTTATCACGTGTATTACTTGGATTACTCATTAAGAGTGGCAAATTCGATAATCCATTCTTCTATGGTGTTCGAAAATCAAAAATTCATGACGCTTCAGAAGGTGTAGAAACATTAGATTTAACAACAAACTTCGATCGCATTGATTTCGTTCATAACCGCAAAAAGTTTTATGCTATTTCAATGATTATTTTGTTGATCGGGGTTGTAATGCTTGGAATCTTTAAATTAAACTTAGGCATTGACTTCTCAAGTGGTACGCGAGTTGAAATACTTTCAAATGAGCCGACGACCCAAGAAGAAATGGCCGATTATTTAGAGAAAATCGGATTCCCAGCAGATGAATTAGTCATAAGTGGTGAAAATAAAGATACTGCTGTTGCCACTTATAAAAAAGATTTCACGCAACAAGAAACGTTAGATTTAAAATCAGCAGTGATGGAAGACTACGGTCATGAACCAAATGTAAGTACAGTTTCTCCAACAGTTGGTCGTGAACTCGTTAAAAATGCGATTTACGCTCTAAGTTTTGCCGCTCTTGGTATTGTCATTTATGTGGCATTCCGTTTCGAATGGAGAATGGGTGTAGGTGCAATTGTTTCACTATTACACGATGTATTCTTCATGGTGGCAATTTTCAGCGTATTGCGCTTAGAAGTGGACATAACTTTCATTGCAGCAATTTTAACCATTGTCGGTTATTCCATAAACGATACGATTGTTACCTTCGACCGTATTCGTGAAAATATCGACCATAAAGGCGAAATCAAATCGAAAGAAGAACTTGCCGAAATCATCAATAAATCCCTCCGTCAAACGATGGGACGTTCCGTAAATACAGTATTGACGGTAATCGTAGTTGTTGTTGCACTCTTAATTTTTGGTGCGCCAGCAATTCGAAATTTCTCAATCGCTTTACTCATTGGATTAGTAACGGGAATGTATTCCTCCATTTGTATTGCAGCACAACTATGGTATACACTAAAAGTGCGCGAAATGAGCAAAAAAGGTACGACAGTGAAGAAAAAAGAGAAGAAGCAATGGGGTTCAGACGAGCCAGTAGTTTAATAATCTATTTCAGATACTCTCTAGTTTAGGGAGTATCTTTTATTTATTATTGGAAGATAAACTTTACTAGATTAATATAAGTTTTTTATCCAATACTTATGAAATTTAGGTATAATGGACTTCGTGAGGATGTGAGGTAATGATACAATCATCAAAAAAATGGAAGATCCAAATTCCCGATGAAATGTTTGTTCAACAATTACAAAACAATTTACATATTTCTAGTTTGACTGCAAAAATATTAGCATCAAGAGTGAAGACACTAGATGAAGCTAGAAATATTATACATATGAAAGATGACCAACTACATAATCCTTATTTGTTAACGGGGATGAAAGAAGCGGTAGAACGAATTGAATTAGCATTACATCGAGGGGAAAAGATATTAATCTATGGAGATTATGATGCAGATGGTATTACGAGTACGTCCGTCATATTGCATACATTGCTTGATTTAGGAGCAGATGTAGATTTTGAGATTCCGAATCGCTTCACACATGGATATGGGCCAAACGAAGAATTGTTCAGATTGGCACATGAGAAAGGAATCCAACTGATTATTACTGTCGATAATGGAATTAGCGGCATCGAACCGATACGCATAGCAAAAGAGCTTGGTATGGATGTGATTGTTACAGATCACCATGAACCGGGGGAAGAGCTGCCGCCTGCAGACGTCATTATTCATCCGAGGGTACCAGAAGGGAAATATCCTTTTGGTGAATTGGCAGGGGTAGGCGTAGCTTTTAAGCTTGCCCACGCATTATATGGAGAGGTGCCTGAGCATTTGTTTGAATACGTTGCACTTGGCACAATCGCAGATCTTGTCCCCTTAACTGGAGAGAATCGATACATTGTTCGTAAAGGGTTAGAGAAATTGAGAAAGTCAAATCACCCATGGGTTCAAGCTTTATGTGAAGCATCAGGAGTAAAGCAGCATGAAATCGATGAAGAAATTATCGGTTTTTATTTTGGTCCTCGATTAAATGCTATAGGACGCCTAGGTGATGCAAAACCCGGTGTAGAGTTTTTAATGAGTGAAGATTTAGCAAGTGCCACAATGGGGGCTAAATTGCTAAATGAAAAAAATAATGAGAGAAAAGAGTATGTCAATTCGATTACTGAAGAAGCAATAGAAATGATTGAAAATAATTCGGATATTAGCAATTCTTTAGTGCTTGTCGTGGCAAAAGAAGGATGGAATCCGGGGGTAATTGGAATTGTTGCTTCCCGTTTAGTAGAGAAATATTATAAACCGACAATCGTGTTATCGATCGATTCAGAATTGGGATTAGCAAAAGGTTCAGGACGCAGCATCGAAGGATTTCATTTATACAATGAACTAGCAAAAAATCGGGATATTCTTCCGCATTTTGGCGGCCATCCAATGGCTGCGGGTATGACGCTTTCAGCTGAACATATCGATGAATTGAGAGCACGACTTCATCAACAAGCAACAACATGTTTATCCGATGAATTATTAACGCCGACATTATACATTGATGTTCCTATCGATTTAAGTGAAGTAACGGTAGAAGCTATTGAAGAATTACAGAAGTTGAAACCATTTGGTGTTGGATTTGAAAAGCCGATTTTTGTTATACAACAAGTTTCGATTCGTTCAATGCGCAAAATCGGTGCAAATGAGAACCATATAAAAATGGAATTGGAAGATGCATATGGAATTCTTGATGCAGTTGGTTTTAACAAAGGTTATTTATTCAATGAAATTTCCTATGGAGTGAAATTATCCATTGTTGGTGATTTGCAAATCAATGAATGGCAAGGTAGAAAAAAACCGCAATTTTTACTTTCGGATGTTCAGACACTTGAGTGGCAGTTATTTGATTATCGGGGAAAAGTGAATGTCAATCATTGGGTGGGAAACATTCCTATTGAAGAATCATCCTTTATTGCTTTTCGTGAGGAAACAATTCAATATTTTCAAGCAGTCATACCATCCATTCAATTAGTTGAAGATGAAATTGACAATTCTCTTTCACCGTTTATTGTATTATTGGATTTACCAAAACGTATTCATACAATGGAAAAGCTAATTGAAATTGCAAAACCGCAACGTATTTATGCGGTATTTTACACACCGAATTCCCAATATTTTAATGGCATGCCAACACGAAAGCATTTTGCTCAATACTATACATTTCTAAAAAATCGCCCATTCTTTAACTTAAACGAACATATTCATCAACTATCCAAACATTTTGGTTTAAATGTGGATACAATAAAGTTTATGACAAAGGTGTTTTTTGAGCTCGGTTTTGTTACAATAGAAAATGGTTTGCTTTCCGTCAATGAATTTGCAAGTAAACGTTCTTTAACTGAAGCTACCACATATCAATTGCGACAACAGCAAATCGAATTGGAACAAAAATTTTTATACTCAACTTATTCAGAGTTAAAACAATGGTTTGATAATCGAATGAAGGAATTATCTTATTCCTAAGGAGGAAAATGGAATGGATTTAAGGGAACATATTGCAATTGTACAAAACTTTCCAAAAGAAGGAATTAGTTTTAAAGATATTACGCCGTTAATGGATAACGGTGAAGCATTTAAATATGCGGTTGATCAAATTGTTGAATTTGCAAAAGAAGTGGGAGCAGATATTATCGTTGGGCCAGAAGCACGTGGATTTATTATCGGATGTCCTGTTGCGTATGCATTAGGAATTGGATTCGCTCCGGTGCGTAAACCAGGAAAATTGCCGAGAGAAGTAGTTAGTGTTGAATATGCATTAGAATATGGTACGAATGTACTTGCTATGCATAAAGATGCAATTTCCCCAGGACAAAAAGTGTTAATTATTGACGACTTACTAGCAACAGGTGGTACGGTGGATGCTACAATTCAATTAGTTGAAAAACTTGGTGGTACCGTTGCTGGTTGTGCATTCATTATTGAACTAACAGAATTAAATGGCCGCGAAAAAATTGGAAATTACCCGATCAAAACATTGCTTCAATATTGATTTCCCAAAAAGAATTCGCACTTTGAATAACTGTGCGAATTCTTTTACTTTAATAAGCGAAAATTTTTTTAATAAAATATTTTTTCATCTGACAACGGTATATTATTTTGTTAGATAAACGCAATATGATAAGACTTGGCTTTACATTTTATTTATACTTTTTTACAATTAGTTTTATATATAAAACAGAAAAATTTTTGAAGGTGGACAAATCATGGCGAAGGAGCAAATTTTGACGCCCGAAGATGTATTTTCGAAAGTAAAAACTTATATGAATGATGAGCACGTCGAATTTGTGAAAAAAGCTTATGAAGTGGCAAAAGAAGCACATAAAGAACAAACCCGAAAGTCAGGGGAACCATATATTATTCACCCAATTCAAGTTGCTGGAATTTTAGCGGACCTTCAAATGGATCCACAAACAGTAGCTGCAGGATTTCTTCACGATGTAGTGGAAGATACCTCTGTTACTCGGGAAGATTTAGTAGCCGAGTTTGGTGAAGAAGTAGCTTTGCTTGTAGATGGTGTTACAAAACTAGGAAAAATTAAGTATTTATCGAAGGAAGAGCAACAAGCGGAAAATCATCGAAAAATGTTTGTTGCGATGGCACAGGACATTCGTGTGATTTTAATTAAACTTGCCGACCGCCTTCACAATATGCGTACGTTAAAACACTTATCTACAGAAAAGCAACGTCGAATTGCGAAAGAAACGTTAGAAATTTTCGCTCCCCTTGCCCATCGCCTAGGAATTTCTAAGGTGAAATGGGAATTGGAAGATACGGCTCTTCGCTACTTAAATCCTCAACAATACTATCGAATTGTAAGTTTAATGAAAAGAAAGCGTACGGAACGGGAAGCGTATTTAGAAAATGTAATGGACGAAATTCGCTCTCAATTAAATCAAGTTGAAATTGATGCAGAAATCTACGGTCGTCCAAAGCATATATATAGTATTTATCGGAAAATGGTTTTACAAAATAAAGAGTTTAATGAGATTTATGATTTATTGGCTGTACGCATCATTGTAGATAGCATCAAAGATTGTTATGCGGTACTAGGAATCGTACATACACTTTGGAAACCAATGCCTGGTCGCTTTAAAGATTATATCGCTATGCCGAAACAAAACTTGTATCAATCCCTTCATACAACAGTCATCGGCCCTTATGGCGACCCATTGGAAGTGCAAATTCGTACGAAGGAAATGCACAAAATTGCAGAATACGGGATTGCTGCACACTGGGCATATAAAGAAGGCAAATCACTGAATCCAAGTAAGGAAAGCATCGATCAAAAATTAACTTGGTTCCGCGAAATTTTAGAATTCCAAAACGAATCTTCCAACGCAGAAGAGTTTATGGAATCGCTGAAGCTAGATTTATTCTCCGATATGGTTTATGTGTTTACACCAAAAGGAGACGTTATTGAATTACCTGCAGGAAGTGTTCCAATTGATTTTGCTTATCGAGTGCACACTGAGGTCGGAAATCGAACAATTGGTGCCAAAGTGAATGGGAAAATGGTACCGCTTGATACACCACTAAAAACAGGGGATATTGTTGAAATTTTAACTTCTAAACAATCTTTTGGGCCAAGTAGAGACTGGTTAAAAATTGCTCAAAGTTCTCAAGCGAGAAATAAAATTAAACAATTCTTCAAAAAGCACTTGCGTGAAGAAAATGTTCTCAAAGGAAAAGATTTAATTGAAAAAGAAATAAAAGCACAAGAATTTGATGTAAAAGAAGTGCTTTCAGAAGAAAATATTCAACGGGTTTTGAACAAGTTAAATTTCACAAATGAAGAAGATTTATATGCAGCAGTAGGTGTAGGAGGAATTACACCTCAACAAGTGGTGAACCGCCTCGCTGAGAAAAAGCGGAGAGAGAGAGAGCAAGAAGAAGCTCTTGAAAAAATTCAAAAAGAAATGCAAAACCCGAAACAAAAGAAACAGAATGGTGAATTAGGTGTTATTGTAAAAGGCATCGATAATTTGTTAATTCGACTTTCTCGTTGCTGTACGCCAGTTCCTGGAGATGAGATTGTTGGATTTATTACAAAGGGTAGAGGTGTATCTGTTCATCGTATAGACTGTCCTAATGTTCAAACAGGTGGGGAAGATCGCCTAATTGAAGTGGAATGGGAGCATAGTGAAGCACAAGGGAAGAAAGAATATCCTGTTGATATTGAAATATCTGCATTTGATCGCCCAGGAATATTAAACGATGTTATGCATGCGGTTACAGAGACGAAAGTGAATATTTTAGCTGTTTCTGGTCGTGCTGCTCATGATAAAATTGCAACGCTTCATTTAACAATAGCTATTACAAATATTTCTGTATTACACAAAGTTGTAGAGAAAATTAAACAAATGCCAGATATTTATTCCGTACAGCGGGTTATTAATTAGTTGGTTTGAGGTGTGTTTGTCGATGAGAGTGGTCTTGCAACGTAGTAAAGAAGCAAAAGTAACAGTTGATGGAAAAGTAACGGGAAAAATTGACAAAGGATATGTTTTATTAGTTGGTATAACACATACAGACACGATAGAAGATGTGAGATATTTAGCAAAAAAAGTAGCAGAGATTCGCCTCTATGAAGATGAAGAGGGAAAAATGAATCACTCAATTAAAGAGCATGGCGGAGATATTTTATCTGTTTCTCAATTTACGTTATATGCAGATACGAAGAAAGGGAGAAGACCAAGCTTTGTAGAAGCAGCTCGACCTGAGCAAGCAGAGCCTTTATGGAATGCCTTTAATGATGCCTTACGTGAACAAGGTTTAAAAGTTGAAACAGGCATTTTTGGAGCCATGATGGATGTATCCCTTGTGAATGATGGTCCAGTTACAATTATTTTAGAATCGAAATAAAATAAATTGGCTTTCTAGAAAGATTGAACTTTCCAGAAAGCCAATTTTTTATTTTAGCTGTGCATCAAAATATTGGAGTACTCCTTCATAAATGCCCATTGTTGCTTGTTCACGGAAGAGGTCAGTATTAATCACTTTTTCCTCACTTGGATTACTTAAATAACCTAATTCTACTAATATCGCATTTTGTTTATTTTCTCGTAATACTAAATAGTTCCCTTGTTGCACGCCACGATCCCGCAATTTGATCTGATCTGATAATCCATCATGAACAAATTGTGCAAGTGACTCTTGATAAGAGTGGAAATAATATGTGGTAAAACCTGAGATTGTCCGATCTTCAGTTGCGTCATAGTGGATGCTTATAAATGCATCCGCAGCAAGTTGGTGGGCGAGTGATACACGCTTATGTAGACCCACATACACATCAGATTCCCTTGTTAAGTAGACTTCTGCTCCTGCTTGCTGCAATTTAGATTTTAACAGTTCCGCCGTTTTTAATGTAATTTCTTTTTCAATTGTGTTCCTTAGACCAGCAGTTCCCTGGTCATTTCCTCCATGACCGGGGTCAAGCACAATGGTTACGCCATTAAGAGTGCCTTTCTTTCGATTATCTTTCTTATCTTGTTTTACGGATTGTTCGTTTGTCGAAACTACCCAACTTGCTACATAACCTGTTGCATCTTCAGAAAGTTGAATTTTATACCAATCATGTTCCTTCTTAATGATTTTAAATTGTTCTCCAGCTTGGACGTTCATGATTACGTCCGATGAAGTTGTGGGTTCTTTTCGAATATTTGTCCCATTGTAGATAATTGTAATGGTTTGTTCTTCTTTTTCTTCCTCTATCGAAGAATTGTCGAATGTACCGTAAAAGCTATAAATCCAACCTTTCTTTCCATTAAAATCGATTTGAATCCAATGGTGGTCTCGAGCTAGAATTGCGAATTGTTCTCCTTTTTTCGCAATGCCTAATTTTTTCGATTTTAAGTTTGGTTTTTGTCTTACGATTACAGCATCGACAACGATTGTAAAATGATTTGATTCTTTTACTTCAGCCGATTCGGTTTTTTCACTCACCGTGTTATTTAATTCATCGATAGTACCTTCATTCATCGTGATAAATTCGGATGAAACCCATCCCGTCAATTGTTGATGCTGGATTTGAACCCACTCATTCCTTTCATTTAATACCACCACTTGCTCTCCAGTATGTAACTGACCTAGTACAGGAGCAGAAAGTGACGGCTCCAAACGAATATTTAAATGATTAACTTGGGCGATAGCATATTTTTCGACGTTATTTATTTGTTCTGATTGAGTTAGCCAGGATGCGACCCATCCTTTTTTCTCATTAACCTCTACATATAACCAATCACCTTGACGATCCAATACCTTCAATCTTTTGTTTTTTTCAAGGGTATCGATAATATCGAACGACAAACCAGGTCCTTCTCTCAAATGCAATTTCTCCGCAAAAACAATGCGAGATTCTTCATTGTTGGCTAATACGAAGCCTGAAAAATATGTAGTTATACAAGAAATGAGTATTACTATACAAAGAATAAGTATATTGCGCTTCATAAACATCCAACTTTCAAATAACAAATAATGTGAAAATCTCTTTATTTATTGTAAAATGTTATCCATGTATAAATCTATACTTTTTTGAAAATAGTTGACAACTTTTCGTTGCACAATTATGATTAAAATTAATGTGAAAATGTGTCGATAGCCTTTGAACAAGAGAGTAGCATTTACTGTATGTTCAGAGAGGGAAAGACTTTGGCTGCAATCTTTCCTACAGAAGGTATTTGCGAAGAACACTTGGGAGGCTTTTTCCTGAAATTTAAGTAGGGAAAAACGGAAACGGCCGTTATCCGTTATGAGGTGGGTGTGTTCATACACATCAACTAGGGTGGAACCGCGGAAGTGATATGCTTTCGTCCCTTGTTATAAGGGATGAGAGCATTTTTTTGTTCCAAAATTTGTTTATAGAAAGGAGATAGGAAATGGCTTTTAAAGTACCTAGAGGCACACAGGATATTTTGCCTGAAAACACACCTAAATGGCAAAAAATTGAATCCATTTTACGAGAATTAGCTCGCGTTTATCGATATAAAGAAATTCGCACACCTATTTTTGAACATACGGAGTTATTTCAACGAAGTGTAGGGGACACAACGGATATTGTTCAGAAGGAAATGTACACATTTGAAGACCGTGGTGGCCGTTCATTAACGTTGCGTCCAGAAGGAACTGCTTCAACGGTTCGTGCCTATGTCGAACATAAGATGTATGGAGCACCTGATCAACCAATTAAACTATCCTACATGGGTCCAATGTTCCGCTATGAGCGTCAACAAGCTGGAAGATACCGTCAATTCGTTCAGTTTGGTGTTGAAGCGATTGGTAGTGCTGACCCTGCTATCGATGCAGAAGTCATTGCTTTTGCAATGGACATTTACCAAACAGTAGGTTTAAAAGATTTAAAATTAATGATTAATTCTTTAGGAGATAAAGAAACGAGAGATACCCACAGAACAGCACTAATCAATCATTTCAAACCGCACATTCATGAGTTTTGTGATGATTGTAAAAATCGTTTGGAAAAAAATCCACTACGCATTTTAGACTGTAAATTAGACCGCGAGCACCCGCTCATGCAAACAGCTCCTAAATTAACGGATTACTTAACACCGACATCAAGAGAATATTTTGAACAAGTGAAGAAATATTTGGAAGTTCTAGGAATTGAATATGAAGTAGATCCAAATCTTGTTCGAGGTTTAGATTATTATACTCACACAGCCTTTGAAATAATGAGCACTGCAGAAGGCTTTGGAGCAATTACAACTCTTTGCGGTGGTGGAAGATATAATGGGCTAGTAGAAGAAATTGGCGGCCCAGATGTTCCAGGTATTGGATTTGCCTTATCGATTGAAAGATTGCTCCTTGCTTTAGAAGCAGAAGGGGTTGAATTAGAGTTAGATGACGCGCTTGATGTTTATGTCATTGCCCTTGGTGATGAAGCTAAATTAAAAGCTGTGGAATTAATTAGCTCTTTCCGTTTAAAAGGCATTTCTGCAGATATGGATTATTTGATGCGTAAAATGAAGGCTCAGATGAAATCTGCTGACCGTCTTCAAGCGAAATTTGTCGTGATTATCGGCGAAACGGAGCTTGAACAGGGAGTTGTAGTTGTGAAACAAATGGAAACAGGAAACCAAGAAAAAGTAGAAATTAATGAAATCGTAAATTATCTGAAACAACAGCTTTCTATAGATTAGATTAAAAAATTGGAGGAATAGAAAATGGCTCAAAGAACACATCATTGTGGAGAATTAAGAGAAGAACATCATGGACAACAAGTCGTTTTAAAAGGTTGGGTACAACGTCGTAGAGATTTAGGAAGTTTAATTTTCGTAGATGTTCGTGACCGCACTGGTATTGTACAAGTTGTATTTGGTGATGAAGCGCCACAAGCCCGCGAAATTGCAGATAAAATTCGAAGCGAATTTGTAGTCGAAGTAGAAGGAAAAGTTGTACTTCGTGATCCAAGCCAAGTAAATCCAAACATCGAAACTGGTAAAATAGAAGTTGTCGCAACGGATATTAAAATTATTAATACATCTAAAACACCTCCTTTTGCCATTGAGGATTATGTCGACATCAATGAAGATGTACGTTTAAAATACCGTTACTTAGATTTAAGACGTCCTGTTATGTATAACACATTTAAATTACGCTCCGATGTAACGCGTACAATCCGTAACTTCTTGCAAAATGACGGTTTCTTGGAAGTGGAAACGCCAATTTTAACAAAATCTACTCCAGAAGGTGCACGAGACTATTTAGTCCCATCTCGCGTGCATGAAGGAGAATTCTATGCATTGCCGCAATCACCACAATTATTCAAACAATTATTGATGGTGGCAGGATTCGAAAAATACTTCCAAATCGCTCGCTGCTTCCGTGACGAAGATTTGCGTGCTGACCGTCAACCAGAATTTACTCAAGTGGATATTGAAACATCTTTCATGTCCATGGATGAAATTATCGATATGACAGAACGCATGTTAGCTGCTGTCATGAAAGAAGTAAAAGGAATTGAAGTGCAAACTCCATTCCCACGCATCTCTTACCAAGAAGCGATGGATCGTTTTGGTTCCGATAAACCAGATGTTCGCTTTGGCTTAGAATTAATCAACCTTACGGACATTGTAAAAGATAGCAACTTCAAAGTATTTACGAGCGCGGTTGAAAAAGGCGGCGTTGTAAAAGCAATCAATGTTAAAGGGGCAAACGACAAGTTTACTCGTAAAGATATTGATGCATTGACAGAATTTGTGGCGATCTACGGTGCGAAAGGATTAGCTTGGATTAAAGTGACGGAAGAAGGTTTCACTGGTCCTATCGCGAAATTCTTTGAAGGTCAAATTGTAGAAGATATCAAAAATGCGACTGGTGCTGAACCTGGAGACTTATTATTGTTCGGAGCAGATGATGCTTCTATTGTTGCCGCTTCTCTTGGTGCATTGCGCAATAAACTAGGAAAAGAGTTAGGCTTAATCGATGAATCACAATTTGCTTTCCTTTGGGTTACAGATTGGCCATTACTTGAGTGGGACGAAGATGAAAAACGCTATACTGCTGCTCACCATCCGTTCACTCGTCCATTTGATGAGGATATTGAATTAATGGATACAAATCCAGATCAAGTTCGAGCACAAGCTTATGATATCGTGTTAAACGGTTATGAATTAGGCGGCGGTTCATTACGTATTTATGAGAGAGATTTACAAGAAAAAATGTTCAAACTTCTTGGATTTACAGAGGAACAAGCAAAAGAACAATTCGGTTTCTTACTTGAAGCGTTCGAATACGGTGTGCCGCCTCATGGTGGAATTGCGATGGGATTAGACCGTTTAGTGATGATTTTAGCAGGTCGCAACAACTTGAGAGATACGATTGCATTCCCTAAAACTGCTACTGCAAGTTGCTTGCTGACTGATGCGCCAAGCGAAGTTTCACCAAAACAACTAGAAGAATTACATTTAAAAGTGAATGTATTTAATAAATAAGCATAGAAAAGGGGCCGTCTGAAAAGTCATTTTTAGACGGCTACTTTGTTACTGTCTTCCACGCTAAGTTACAGATAAATTATGATGAGAATAGTGAAACTTGTTTTGACTATCTCAGGAACAAAGATTTATAAAAAACCATGATTATGAAGAGTGAGGGGTTCTGGAAAGATTTCGACTTTCTAGGCCCTTTCATATTAAAAATATAAATGGATTTGATTTTTCTTTTGTTTTTTGCACGCAAAAAATCAAATTCTAATTAAAATAAACAAAAAATTAACACAATTTAATCTATATTCATTGAAATTTACTTCAACTAATGTTATGATAATACCAACACGAATCCTGAAGTGTTTGTGAATGCCATATTAACAGTTTTGACCGAACAACAATAAAAAGGGAGCTCAATATTTTGACTTGGCAAACATGCCCCATCAGAACGCCAAAAGTATAGGGGACGTTTAAAAAGTCAGTGAGGGCACCCACCTGCGAGATAGCGGGTTCAAAACGGTGTTAATGACGCACTACGGCATCTTCGGGATTCGTCACGCTTCAAACTCCTCCATTTTGATGGAGGAGTTTTTGTTTGTTATTAATACTTTGGAAATATAAACGTATACACTTCTAACCAACACTTATGATATAATTCCGATGTGAAAAATTCGAATGAAAGGCAGAAAGGTATGTTACATCAATTTTCTAGAAACGAACTTGCGATAGGAAAAGAAGGATTAGATAAATTAAAAAATACAACCGTTGCAATTTTAGGGATTGGAGGAGTTGGCTCTTTTGCTGCGGAAGCATGTGCACGAAGTGGTGTAGGGCGAATTATTTTAGTAGACAAAGATGTGGTAGATATCACAAATGTTAATCGCCAATTGGTTGCGTATTTATCAACGATTGGAAGACCAAAAGCAGAAGTTATGAAAGAACGAATTGCAGATATTAATCCAGAATGTGAAGTTATTCATTTACACATGTTTTATAACGAAGAAACGTATGAAAAACTATTTGAATATGATATTGATTATGTCATTGATGCCTCAGATACAATCATGTATAAAATTCATTTAATGAAAGAATGTTTAAAGCGAAATATCCAGATTATTTCCAGTATGGGTGCTGCAAATAAAATGGATCCAACAAGATTCCGCATTGCAGATATTTCAAAAACTCATACAGATCCAATGGCAAAAGTTATTCGTACGAAATTAAGAAAAGAAGGTATAAAAAAAGGCATAACGGTAGTCTTTTCAGATGAATCACCAATTGTCGTAAGACCGGATGTTGTTGAAGAAGTAGGGAATCCCGATGCGTCCATCCGAAAAGCTAAAATGCCCCCATCATCAAACGCTTTTTGTCCATCCGTTTGTGGGCTTATTTGTGCAAGCTGGGTAATCAACTCTGTATTAAAAGACATACCAATTAAGCGTGTAAAACAATAATTATCTAATTAGAATGAATAATGAAATAATTTTTCTAATAAAATAATGAGTGTGTGTAATCATAATGAAGAGACAATAGAAAATGGTAGCTTTTAAATTCTATCGAATCGTACTTTTTTATAAATACCCCCATATTCGGAAATTGCTATTAATGAAGCTAAAAAAACAGATTTAATACATTTTTTTCACGTTTTATTATTTCATTCAAAATAATAAGGATTTTATTGATATAGTAAAACTTAATACGAGCATACAAGGGGGTATTTTATGCCAAAAATTCAAATAAGAAATGACATATTGAATTTAGTCCAGCTTCAAGAAGAATTGGATGGGATTCTCTTCGATTATATTGATACTTCGCAAAAATGGGATTTGGCTTTTGAAGAGTTAAAACAGTTATTGGATGAATCGGTTACTTACTTCAAAAAATATGTGCAAAGAAAAGATGGAAGATTGCCGGAAAGCGATATGTATTGGTCTTTATTTATTGATATAGTAAGCAAAATTATATACTTCAAAACAATTGCATATATGAACCTTGTAAAGGAAATGACTGAGGAACAAAAAGAGCAAATAAAAAAATCTTTTCATGATGCAGCAAATTGTTTACCGGATGTTCAAGGACGCAATTTAGAATTTTTACAAGAGTTGAGCGAAACATATAATCAATTATTTCATGAAGAAGATGAATTTGAACGCTATTACCTTGATAAAAATAATGGTTTAAAAGACTGCATTCGTTTTTTCAATGAATTTTGCAATCAATATGGAAAGAATATCCTAAATTAATAAACATGGCTACCACTTGATGCTTTTTTTTGGAAAGTTAGGGAAACGGTAAAAATCGAACAACTTTACGTTTAAAACCAGGAAATAAGAAAAAGAGCGAATGAAAAATTTTATTCATTCGCTCTTTTTAGTGCGCCTGGCATGGGTGTAATCTATAGGGTGTAAGTCCCGAACTGTGAAGGCAGAAGTAACAGTTAGCTTAACGCAAGGGTGTCCGTGGTGACGCGGAATCTGAAGGAAGCGAGCGGCAA
>NZ_JAAXPW010000015.1 GCF_012396605.1 Ureibacillus thermosphaericus | reverse complement strand
AAGAAGACAAGCTATTCACGGAAGTTATGAAAACTTGCGTCAATTATCTTAATTGAACCGCCGTATACGGAACCGTACGTACGGTGGTGTGAGAGGACGGGAGCTAATCACTCCCTCCTACTCGATTGGGATTAATAAACGAGCTTCATGTGGTTAAAGATAGAATACATAAACCTCTAATTTATTTTAAAAAATATGGAAAGACTGTTACAGACTCTGATGAGCTTGTTATAAGATTAAGATACCTTTTGCTTGACACAAAATTTGGTGAACTTGACGCGCAGAAGAAAGAACTTGTAAAGAAAAATCAAGGATCTTCTTGTATTAAAGATTCAAGATACCTTGTAGCTTGATAAGAAATAAAAAAGCTTGACACGAAGCCCGGTGAACTTGACGCGCAGAAGAAAGAACTTGTAAAGAAAATCAAGGATTTTCTTGTATTAAAGGTTCAAGATACCCTGTAGCTTGATAAGAAATAAAAAAGCTTGACACGAAACCCGGTGAACTTGACGCGCAGAAGAAAGAACTTGTAAAGAAAATCAAGGATTTTCTTAAATTAAAAGACTTAGATAATTTCAACATTGACAAAAAAATTAAAGAAATTTTACACAAACTTTAAAGAATTTCACATATGATAAAATAAATTTCCCAAAATCTTAACTAATTATTTTCTTGAACCACCTCTATTTTCAGGTAAGTTATCTTTTAATGTTTCTTGCTTAGTTTTTTCTTGCTATTCCAAGAATCTATGAGAATAAAAAATTGAGCTACGTCTTCAAAAATTGCATTATATTAAGTGTTATAAACTCAATAAAATTTATCGTGTAAATAATTGGAATGTTGATAGAGTGTAAGTGCGATTACTAAAACAACTGTGAAAGTAACTTTTAAACCTCTAACAGAAGCAAAAACAGGTTTCGCTCCTGAAATTTTAGATAACAACGGAAATAAAGTAGAGGTTGTACCAGTTGATTTACAAGTTGGCGAAACAGAAGCTACATTAACGTTTAAAACACCTTTATCTGTTGACCCAGTTGGCGTGTGGACAGTTGGTGGTGTTAAATTTGATAACGATGCGGTTAAAAATTACAATGATATCGTAACAGCTGCTTTAAACGGTAACGAGGTGGCTTTACTTGCGGCTCTTAAAAAAGCTGGATTATCAAATGTTAAAGATGAAAATATTACAGCTTATTTAACAGCTATCAATGCTTCTACAACAAAAGAAAAATTAGCAGATATTCAAACAATTATTGATAAAACAAATGAAACTTCATTAACAGCTTCAGAAGCTGCAGCAGCAGTTAAAGCTGTTAACGATGCTACAAACCAAGTTCAATTATTAGCAGCTTTACAAGGTAAAGTATTTACTCGTGTAAATCCTGATTGGATTGTTGATTACAACTTAGCAATTGTAGCAGCAAAAGCTACACCAACAAACACTGATACTGTTGCTAAAATTCAAGCTATTGTTGATTCAGTAAATAGCACGAAAATTGAAGAAGCAAATGAGGCATCTACTACAGTAGCTACACAAAATGCTGTAACTGAGTTAATTAAAAAGTATGTTGCTGATGATGTGGCTCCTGCTACTGCGAAAGCAGATGCTATTAAGGCATCAGAAATTAAAGCTGCTATTTTTGGAGTAAAAGAAGCTACTACACCAGCAACTGTTTATAATGCATTAGTTAAGTTATCTTCGTTAGATGGAACTAACTTACCAGCAACTGCATTAAATGCTAACTTAAAAACAGAGTATTTAACTGCTAAGAATGCTGCTAATATTTCTGGTACAACTGATGTATCTCAATTAAGAACAGATGTAGTAACAGCAGCAGATACCGCAGCATTATCTGCTATCAATACTATTACTATTACAACTGATTTAGCTGACGTAAAAGCTAAATTACAAAAATTAGCTGATGTAACTAGCCACTTAGGCACAAGTAAGTTTGATATGAGTACAGTGGTAGATACTCGTTTAGCTGACTATCGTGATGCTTTAGCAAATACTGAAGTAACTACACAAGAAAATGTTGAAACTGCTATTGCAAGTGTTAATAATAAGGCTAATGTAGCTAAAAATCTAGCAACATTAAAAGATACAAATGCTACTGTTGTTGAAGTGCGTAACGCTCTCACTGAGTTAGCTGCTGGTGTTGAAGCTAACACAACGACAACTGCTTATTTAAATGCTTCTTCTCAAGTTAAACTTGAAGTAGCACAATTCATTATTGACAACCGTGACAAATTAGCAGATGAGTTAACTGTTGAAAATGTCACAAACCATGAAGATTCTACACCTCCAGCACCAACTTATGCTACGCATGCTATTCAAAAAGCACTTGCTGACCATGCTGCTAAGGTTGCAGAATTTAATACTATTGGTAATTTAGCAGATGCTACTATTACTAGCACTAAGGATGCGCTAGATGCGTATGCTTATGATCCTTATGTAGCATTAACAACTTCACAAAAGTTAGCTGTAGCTGAAGAAATTAATAAGTTAACTAAATCTGACGGTGGGAATCCACCAACAATAACTCCATTGAACTTTAATGATGAAGATAAAGTAACTACACTAAAGCAAGCTAATGCTTACATTGATGCTGCTATTGCTGTAGTACTTGGAAACTAATAGCTTTTAGTATTATATTAGAAAAAGCCAGTCACTTCGGTGATTGGCTTTTCTTTCATTCACTTATGAAAAGTGCCAGGCACTCAAATAATTCGGGGAAAGCGTCGCCTCCGTAACGGAAACGGGCGCCCTTTCGCAAGAAAGGTGCACTAAAATTAGTACACCCCCAACATTTGACTTAGAACCTCTTTTTATTTCTACCAAAAACCTTTATAATAATAGTAGCGTGTGATATTAGGAGGTACATGCATGATTGACTTTTCATCCTTACCATCAAGTGAGGCGGAACTACTAAACGAAATTAATGCCTCTACTAAAGGTGTACGTTTCACTTTTACAGGAAGCATAGATGAGAGTAACTTATACAATGATATAAATAAAAGGCTCAGCATATTAGAAACTTCTCTGGAAATAGATAAAGAGGAATTAAATGCTATTCAACAAGAGAATGATAACTTCAGAGTTTCAATTGATGAGAAGGAAGAAGTGATGCTTCGCATTGATTGGCTTAGACGATTATATGAAGTGAAAGAAGCGATTCAGTCTGTTGAAACGAAAGAACATGCGGAGCAATTACGAACAAAGATTGCTTCTGTTCAAACATGCCCAATGAAGAATGAATTGCTTGCAAAACTTGATTCCTTAGTCAAATCATTACCATCTGAGCAAACCGAACAACCGCAACTATCTCCTGAACAAGAACTAATGGAAAAAGCAATTGTGGAAGCTGGTGATGCGTTCATCAATCTTGGTAGGGCTGGTCGAGAGTATGTGATTAACGATTTACTGAAGAAATTGGGCGGTGACGTACCAGTGGCTTCTATTCAAGAAGCAGTTTCTGCACTGGAAGAACAAGTTGCTCGTTTAGCTGGAATAGATGATGTAGAAGAATTGCAGGCTCAATTGGAGACATTGCCGCTATCCAACTACTCACGTCTGTCTTCAGAAAGGAAACAGACCGTTGCAGAGCAGTTGATTGAGAATAAACAGTGGAAAGGATTAGCTTCACTGGATCGGCTGATTCATCAATTGGATGCCAAACTAAGTGCGGAAGAAGAGCAAGAAATGATGCAAAGTATGGAAAGCGGAATTGTAACTGCTTTAGACGTCAATCAGTTGGAAGGCTTGGCGATTCAAATACGATGATTGATAGGACTAGCCTTCTGGTTGGTTCTTTTTTTGATTTGGTAGAATGGGAGAGAAGGGTGGATTAAACATTGTCAAAAGCAGGAGAAAATGAAAAGAAATTTAAGCAGTTAATCTCTGATAGATTCGGAACTGGTTTGTTGCAGGGCTCTCAGACATATAAAAATTACGATGCCGATGTCAGTATTTCCGTTGACGACATGATTGAAATAGATGGTAAAAGAATTTTATTTGAAATAGATTCGGGAAACTATGCAAAGCTGTTAGTAGGACAGTATGTTTTGTTGAATCAGATTATTGAAGATCAGGAGAACGTACTGTTTGTGATAGTTCATTACTACAAACAATATAACGATGAGCGCACACGCAAGAACTTGCAATTTATAAATGAGAGTCTTTATAAAAGTAAGGGTATACCATTTAAAGTATTCACGGCAGAGTCATTTCAAGGTGAAATCAATCAGTATAGAAATATTGAGGAGTTTGTTGCAGCTAAATTTTCTCTATGAATTACATAAATAGAAAAAGGACTAGGTTGGATGTAAGTTTAGTCCTAAAATAGTAAAACTACCACTAGCTCTATTCATCAATCAGAAAAGAGGTGTGATTGTGTCGCATGAAAAGGTGTTGTTATTGAAGTGTAAGGAGTGTCATGCAGCATTTTTTACAGAAGGAGAAAGTAATTTTTATAAAAAGAAAGGCCTTCATACTCCTAAGAGATGTAAATCATGCCGTGAAAAAAGGAAGTTTCAACTTGAACAGAGACGTCAAAAACAGGAATTAAATCGTGTTTTAGCAAATTTGCAATTTGAACAGGTAGAAGAAGTAGAAATGCAATCGGCAGATCCTAATACGATCCTTTACATTATAGGAAACGGATTTGATCTCATGCATGGTGTGCCATCAAGTTACTATCATTTCAGAGATTCTTTAGGACGCCGTAATGAACTTAGAAAAACACTGGAAATGTATATTCAAAAAGAAGACTTATGGGCCGATTTCGAGGAAAGTCTTGCTTATTTTGATGACGAAGCGTTGCTCGTTACGCTTAATGATTGGATGGATATTTTTGACGTAAAAGAACAACATGATGATGACTTTTCTGCAGCAGACTTTTTCATGGCATCTGAAGCAGCTATGTCCCCCACATACACTATTATGGACGAGTTGCCAAAGAATTTTAGGAAATGGATAGTTACTTTAAAACCAACTATTTCTAACACACCGCTCAAACAGATCATAAATACTGAGGCAAGGTATATAAATTTTAATTACACAGAATTCCTTGAGACAATTTACAAAGTGCCAAAAGGAAATATTCTCTATATCCACGGGGATAGACGGGATACAAACAAAGAGTTGATTTTAGGACATTCTGACATGGCTAATCATGAACTAGATTTAAATCCAAGCGATTTTAAAAGTGATCGGTTAAGAATGAAGAACCAAACCACATATGATTTGCATGCAACCGCTGGGTATCAATTAGGTAATTACTATTCTTCAACTGCCAAGAAATCCAGTGATGTGATTAAAGCGAATAAAGCAACATTCTTAGCTTTTGCAGATATAGATACAGTAGTTGTTATAGGTCATTCTCTTTCGGTAGTTGACTATCCTTACTTTAAAGAGATTATTAGAAAAAATAAAAAATCGTCAAATATGAAATGGCTCATCAGTTGGTACAGTGTTGGTGACATCAAACGCATTGATGCCTTTGCAAAGAACCTTGGTATACAATCTAAGCAGATTAAATTGTTTAAAACGTAATCTCATTGTATTTTACAAACAATAAATCGGGAAACAAAGAGATGCTAATGTAAACACTTACTAGCTTTTTGTCGCTTATTACAAGGTACATGGAACAATCAACTCAGCCTTTGGGCTTTGGGTGTGAAGGTGAAGAGGAACTGACCTAGTTCTTTCTTAGTTGTCTTTTTTGGAAATTAGAAAGTGACTAAGCTATGCTCTGCTAAATCGTTGGAGGATATGGAATTTGTCGAGTATGATTTCCGCTTTAGGGAAAACTTCTTGGATTAAGGAAATATAAGGGCTATACATATCGATGACAATCGTTTTTACCGCATCTCTCGCCTTCTTGGAATACCGTAAGAAATACTCTTTGAGGATGTAATCTTCAGTCCTCCACGATATCCACCATCTCCCCCGTTTCAGAGTCGCAGAAAATAAAGGACATCGCTCTAGTTGCGATTTAAACCCATCAAAACACAAAAGCTGTGGAAGGTAGTGAACATTTGGTTGATAGTAGCTATAAAAGCTGTCAATGACACGACTAACAGTGGAATGAGAACCATGATGTTTCAACGCAATATCTTTTTCGGATATTTTATCTTTGGCGTCTAAAGCAATCGATACTTTGGTATTGTTGGAAATACAACAGTTTTTAGCCACGACGCTCGTTTTTAAAGTAAACGTGGCATGACAATGTTTACAGAAATAACGCTGTTTACGCAATTTTGAGTAGGTATGAAAACCTGAAATGCTAGGCATTTTAATGAGAGACGTTTTAAAACCGTGTTTAATGATTTGATCATCGAAGACATGTCCACAAGCATAACAAGCTTTTGGTTGATACGTTAACGTCCCTTGAAAGACTTTCGCTTTTACTTTTTTGATCGTTTCGGTAGAACAAAATTTTCATCAAATGTGATATTTTTGTCTTTTATATTGAGTAGGTTTCGTATAGAAGGATGGTGAGATATGTGACACAACTCCTTTGGGAAATGTGTTTTGGCGATTACATTTTACCAGAGTTTGTCACATGTCTCATTTTTTTGTTCAAAAAATGGGTGCTGGTTTTTACTCACTAACACCAAATATTATAGAGCCTATCAATCCATCGTACCTCCCTGTAAGATAGAGTTATCGATTACAGAGGAGGTGTTTTTGTTTGGCAGTTGAAAAAGTAAATATCGTCCCTGTCAATTTGGAATCCGATTCTGATTCACCTCCACCCTCAACGAGTCGTGGACCTCTCAAACCTGTACGCTTACGTTTGTTACGCAGACGTTTCGAAAGCTGAAAAAGAATTAGGTTGGAAAGCAACACGAAATCTTATTGACATGTGTAGAGATGCATGGAGATTTGAAAGTTCAATATAGGTGCCCAGCACAAAACTACTTTGATTTTATGACTGTGCTAGGCACCTGTGCAGGTACCTTGTATCTATTCTTTAATTTGAGACAACTATCAGGCACCCAATACATAGCTGCTAACTGATCCCACTCTCACCCCAACTCTTCCCGCAACCGTTTGATCAATCGATCCCTCCGTTTCTTTAATGCTGATACCGAAACACCGTATTTTTCGACAAGTTCATCGTATTTATATCGGTAAACATAAAGATCCAACAGCAGTTCCATTTCTTCCTTTGACACGATTGTCTCTAGCTTCGAAAACATATCCGAACAACTTGAATGTCCACCGTTTTTGATTTCCATCTGTTGTGCTAAAAATGTAAGAGTTTCTTTGTCGAAGCTTGTACAATGTTTCTCATAATGATTTTCCTTGCTCATTTCTCGGTAAATCGTCGTGAGCATTGTGCGATAAGCATATGGTGCAAATGGGCCGTAAGAAGGTTCATAGTTTCTCCATGCATTCCATAATGCGATTGTTGCACAATGACGATAATAGTCGTGGTTTTTGTACACCTTTGCTCGTTTTACTACGCTATAAATCATCGGTGTATATTGTTCGAGTACTTGATCAAATGTTTCCATCCTTCTTCTCCTACGATCAGTACTGATCAATATTCCCGGGTGCTACTATCGTAAGAGAAGATTTATATTTTTTCGAATCGACTATTATCATGATTTTCTACTAATAATTACTAGATTTTTCTATACTATTATCTATAAATTAAAGAAAATTTTAAAAATTCCATAATTTGTATTGTATTTTTTTGTTTATTCTGTATAATTTTAGTTGTAAGTAGTAAAAACGGTTCAATTCTATTATCCTTTATACATAAAGTTGGAGAAGTTCGTTATATATTTACTATTACAAAATAGATGAAGCAAATTAGCATAGGAGGAAGTTATTGTATGAATGAATTCAATGAATTGGACATGATGAAAAATTTTAATGTTTTTGCAATTACTCCTTTCTATACTGAAGTGCATTCATCTCAGGTTTTGACTTATGATTATGGGAAAATAGCTTCAACCAAAAACACGTATCAACTTCTGGATGACATCTGTATTTATTTCGGTTCGGATTTAAATGGGCGACTAAAATCAGCGAGAAGAATTTTAAGAAAACGGAAAAATCCGCCCATCATTATTTCAGAAGAAAGAGGAATTGTAGCCTGTCAATTTCCATATAAAGATTACCGAGAACCATTATGGGTTATCGATTTAACTTTCAAAGTTCAGCCTGTTGATAAAAATCATTGCTATATTATATTCCATAATAACGAACGCTTTCTTATTCGATTATCAGCGGAAAAAGTGTGGGAAAGAAGAAGACTTGCCCTTGCATTGTTATGTGAAACAAAATATATTTCAGGCAGAAGAAGATTTATCAATTTGTAATGGAATATTTTTTAAAATCTGTTAAACTATTGTTGCCATTCTCCTCTTCATCATAAAGGGACAATCTAATGGTCTCGAAAAAGGAGCGAATTGTGAAAACGAAGCGTTTTCCAATTTGCTCTTTTCATTTTTATTTAAAATTACTCTAATTCCTAATTATAGTAACAACATTGGTTTTTTAGTTTATCTATGCCATAATTAAAAGCATGAAAATGAAGGTACAATTACGTTATTGAGTAGGTGTCAAAATGAGTGTGATAGAACTTTATCAACAATGGAAAAATGAAGACTTGCCGAATTATTTAAAAGAAGAACTGGAGCAAATTGCAGAAAATTTTGCTGCGATTGAGGACCGGTTTTATCAATATTTATCCTTTGGGACAGCAGGGATGCGCGGTATCCTAGGTGCTGGTACGAATCGCATGAATATCTATACAATTCGTCGAGTTGCTGAAGGGCTAGCTTGTTATATCGATTCTCAAGGGGAATCAGCAAAACGCCGGGGAGTCGTCATCGCTTATGATACTCGGCATTATTCTTATGAATTTGCGTTGGAGACGGCTCGTGTTTTAGGGGCTCATGGAATTTCTTCTTATCTATATAAGGAACCGCGGCCAACACCACAATTGTCCTTTACTGTTCGAGAGTTACATGCCTTCGCAGGTGTTGTGATTACGGCGAGCCACAATCCAAAACAGTATAATGGTTTTAAAGTGTATGGAGAAGATGGGGCGCAGTTAGTTCCATCAGCAGCGAAAACAATTGTGGATTATATGAAAAAGATTGAAAATATATTTGCGATTGAAGTGGCGTCTGAAGATAAATTAGAGAAGCAAGGTTTATTGCATTGGATTTTAGAAGAGTATGATGAAAAGTATTTGGCAAATTTATTGACGTTAAAGAATCGACAAGACTTAGCTCTCGGGTTAAGCATAGTGTATACCCCGTTGCACGGGACAGGTTTTGTACCAGTAACAAAGGGATTAGAGGCATTTGGATTTACAAATATTCATGTAGTAGAATCCCAGGCAACTCAAGATGGTTCGTTTCCAACAGTTGCTTACCCGAATCCTGAAGAACCTGCTGCTTTTAAGCTAGCGACGGAGTTGGGAGAAAAAGTTGGGGCAGATTTGTTATTGGCGACCGATCCAGATGCCGATCGCCTCGGTGTTGCTGTTTGGAACGGGGAGAAGTATGAGCATTTGACAGGAAATCAGCTTGGTGCTCTATTATTACAATATTTATTAGAGACGAAGAAAGAGCAAGGCACTTTGCCGGAAAAAGGCGCGATGGTGAAGACGATTGTAACTTCAGAAATGGGTACTGCGATTGCGAAGAAATACAATGTAAAGACTTTTGACACGTTAACTGGATTTAAGTACATTGCTGAAAAAATTGCGGAGTTTGAGAAAACGGGAGAATATACATTTATATTTGGATATGAAGAAAGTTACGGTTATTTGATTAAGCCATTCGCTCGCGATAAAGATGCCGTGCAAGTAGCGATTCAGGTCGCTGAAATGGCAGCCTATTATGCTACGAAAGGAAAAAAATTGTCGCAAGTGTTGGAAGAGTTATATGGGGAGTTTGGTTATTATCGTGAGGCTCTAGTGTCAAAAGTGTTTGAAGGAAAAGATGGACAAGAGAAAATGAAAGCCATTTTAGATGGGTTGCGTAAGGATTTACCAAAGGAAGTTGATGGCGTGCCGATAGTAAGGGTGGAAGATTACTGGAAGGGTTTGGCATATTTGGTGGACGGCACAACTGAGCCATTAACTTTGCCTAAGGAAAATGTATTGAAGTTTGT
Source organism: Ureibacillus thermosphaericus (assembly GCF_012396605.1). Lineage (GTDB taxonomy): Bacteria > Bacillota > Bacilli > Bacillales_A > Planococcaceae > Ureibacillus > Ureibacillus thermosphaericus. Next base: position 57,278 of record NZ_JAAXPW010000015.1, on the reverse strand, counting down.
GTTGGCAGATGACTCCTGGGTAACGATCCGTCCATCCGGAACTGAACCAAAATGTAAATTCTACTTTGGTGTGGTGAAAGAAAGCAGAGAAGCAGCGGAAGAGTCGCTGGAATCCTTAGTAAGTGCTTGGCATCACTACTTGGCGAGATGAGACAGAAAGGTGTATGAGTAAGCACCTATCACTAAAAATTTTTTATAAGGATGATAAAACGGCATAAATTCTAAACACACAAGAATTTGTGCCGTTTTTTCTTATAATTGATCTACCTTCTTTTACACTTATGAATAGAATATCCCTAATTATGAATAAAAGAATAAATGTAGTATGAACTTGATATACAATTATTAAATAATGATGAAATGGTAATGTCCCTGATTCTATAAATTTTCATGTTAATGAAGTGACAGTACAGGATCACAATATATTAATAATGCATAAGTGGAGTTTTCTATTTAGCAACACATTCTTAATACTTTCAGAATTGTTTAAATTGAACCATGAAAATAAAATCCCATTAAAGGAAGAAGAAGCCATGTTATGCGAACTACAATATGAAGATATGATTGGTGAAGGCGCATTTACAATAGTATCAAGATATGTTGATGAGAATGGCCACAAATACGCTGTTAAAAAATTGAAGAGAGAATTTATTAACGATGAAGCGATTGTAAAAAGATTTAAAAGAGAAATTGAAATATTGCATGCTCTAAAAGGGGAACCACATATCGTTCCATTAATAGCCTATAATGAAGATGAACTGTGGTATATCATGCCTTATGCAGAACAAAATTTGCAACAATATATAACAAGTAATCATCAACACTTAAATATTGAAACACGTACCAATATTTTTGAACGTATTCTTGATGGAATATCAATTGCGCATTCTAGAAGTATCTTACATCGAAATCTAACTCCACAAAATATTTTATTAATAGATGGGGAATGGTACATCAGCGGCTTTGGGGTAGAAAAGGATTATTCTAGATTTTCTCAAGGTGGATATTGTACTGGAACTTATTACTATGCAGCACCAGAACAAGTAGATAAATTAAAGGATGCAACTATTCAGAGCGATATATATTCCTTAGGGAAAATATTATACTTTGTTCTTACAGGAAGAGAACCAAGCAATTTGCGTGATGCTCCATCAGCATTTAAATTCATTATTAAAGGTGCAATTTCTGAAAAAATAGAGGATCGATTTGAAAATGTTTCTATTTTAAAAAAGGAATTGCTCAAAAATAAGATGCTGCAATCAAAGTTGAGTTTTTTAAATTGGGAGCATATGACTGTGAGGGAATATTTAAGTCAAAAAAACGGTGTTGAGTCGAAAGAACTTTACGAAGTTATTATGAAATCAAATATATATGATCATGTTTATTACGATTTTATCGAGCCTATAATAAACTACTTTGATAATATAAGCGAAATATCAAAGTTTGTATCAGATATAGGAGAAGATAAAGCGCTAAAATTTATAAAATTGTTTATTCAAAATCTTAACCATTGTTATGCACGAGTAGGATGGCCATTCAGTGCAATGAACTCATTTGGTTATTTCCTCAACAGATTTTTTAAGGCTGTACCACAAAGTTCTGCTATCCAATTGGAATGCTTAAAAGAAATGTGGGAGTTAGCTTCCTATCATGATCAATGGGCTATACAAGATTTAATCATAGATATCATTACAAAAAATCAGGTGCCTGCAGAAATAGAAGAAGAACTTGCTTACTATATTTCAAAGAGAGGTATGTATTTTGTTAAATTGAAAAAGTTAAACGCAAGTAATATACATTCGCGTAACATTGCAAAAGCAATTCAGTCAGTAAAAGTAAGTATATGAAGTTGCTAAAAGTTCAAAACATTCTAGGTACCATCTAAATGAGTACCTTGCACTATACAAAAAGTAACTGGCACCAAGAATGAAGCGCCAAACATAGAGATGCTGGAAACTGTGTTTCTCACAAGAAATGTTGGGCACCATCATAAAAATGCCTAGTAGCTTTTCAAGGCATATAGGACCATATTTGAAAATGGGTCTACCAAACAATTCCTCTATTGTTAACATTATACCTAGAAAACACAATTAGGTAGGAGGAGGAATTGCGTTGAAAAAGTTATTGCAAGTTTTTACGATGGTAGCTGCACTTATATTTACGATAAGTACAGCTTTTGCGGCAGAAAACGAGCCAAATGACTCTATATCCCAAGCAAAAGAACTTAAGTTTGAAAATGGCCGAGCAGTTGTGAATGCAAACATCGCAAATTTAAATGATAAAGACTTTTATAAAATTACCCTAAATCGAGCAGGGAAAATCGAAGTAGGGATGACAAATATTGAAAAAACCCAATTTCGCGTAACGCTTATCAATTCATTTAATAAAGAATTGGAAGTATATGAAACAAAAAGTGCTCCAAATCAAGGAGTAGAAACGCTATTCTTCCAAGGATTAGATAAAGGAACGTATTATATAAAAGTTGAACACTTTAAAGGCGATAGCACAAATGCGCCATATACATTAAGAGTTAATTATACAGCAACAGATCTTGTGGAAAAAGAAGATAACAATGATCGAAATAAAGCAAATCCTATTTTACTCAATACAACGTATGCAGGTTGGGCAGATCCAACGAGTGACTTCTATTCTTTCAAGCTAGCAGCAAATAGTGAGGTAAAGGTGAACATCACTCAATCGCCTAAAACGAAATTTGAAGTGTCTTTGTTAAATGCCAATGGAAATCCAATAGAAACTTGGGAAACTTCTTATGCTTCCGGTACAACAACAATTATCCATACTGGGCTACCAGAAGGAACTTATTATTTAAAAATCCTTACTAAAGAGGGAGATTTAAATAATATCCCTTATAACTTCACTGTGAATTTCAGAGCGGATGCGAATTTTGAAACAGAACTGAACAATACTCCATCCACTGCTAATGAAATGTACTTAGGGCAGTTTGCAAAAGGGGTATTAAGCACAAATCATGATGTAGATTACTATCGCCTCTATATTAACGGGCAAACAAATGTTGATGTGTATATGACTCAATTGAGCGGGACTACTTTTAAAGTAGAAATTGCCGATTCATTAGGAAAAGTGCGGAAAGATTATTATACTGCTAATGGGAATGGATCGGTTGAAAAAATAGGGAATCTAGATTTAGTACAAGGTTTCTACACAATTAAAGTATCCCATGATCAAGGGAACAATAATAAAGTTCCATATACTTTAAGATTAGCTGATAGTTACATTTCGATAGAGAAATTTAAAGATTATGAAGCAGGAGCATATTGGGTGCCAGCTTTTGAATGGGGCATTCAAAACAAAGTCATCAAAGGGGATCCAGTAACAAATCGTTTAAATCCAAATCAAAATATTACGGAAGCTCAATGGCTAGCGATGTTATTAAGATATGCGTTGCCACATGAGGCAAAGGATTCGCCGAATGGGAACTGGTATGACACATATTATCAAATTGCGGTAAGAGAAAAAATTGAAGTGAGCAAAAAGCCGAACGAGCCATTGCGTCGTGGTCTTGTAGCGAAAATGTTAGCAAAAGTTTACACAGGTCAAAATATGTCAGAGGAAGAAGCAGTAGATTGGATGTATAAAAATAAAATTACGACAGGTACAAATGTTTCTAAACCACAAGATTATTTGAACTTTAACCCGTCAGGCAACTTGACGCGAGCACAAGCTATTACCTTTATGCATCGCCTTAAAAGAGAAGGTATTGAACCGAGATTAGGAAAGTATTAATGCTAAAGGAAAATGAGATGTAGTAAGCTGTTTATTTTCTAAACGGATAGCTTAGAGGAAGCGGTATCCTCTAAGCTTTTTTATTTTAATGGCAATCATTTATAATCGTTGAGTATTGCATGATAACGAACCTGTTTAGCTGTTTTTTATTCACAACTCCCTTTGACGAAGCATGTTTAAAAGCGTAACAACCGAGCGAAATTTGCGACTATCGGCATATAAGGTAAAATAAAGGTATAGAAAGAAGTTTCTAGGAAGGGAGTCATGTATATGAAATTATGTAAGAAAAAGTCATTTATCGCAGCATCCGCATTAGCATTGGCTTTAACAGTACCAACTGTTTTCAATCCAATGGTGAATGAAGTAAATGCTGAAACATTACAACAAGAATTACGCACACTGGTTTATACGGTTGCGGCGGTAAAAACATTCAAAGACGTACCGACAACACATACGTATTTTGACATTATTAATGAGATGGTGAACAAAGGCATTATTACAGGCTATGAAGATGGCACATTCAAGACGAATCAAATGATTAGCCGTCAACATGCAGCGGTATTAGTTAGCCGCGCAACAGACCTAAAACCAACTGTACCATATCAACAATATCGGGATATTCCACCAACACATGTTTACCATGACCAAATTAAAGAACTTCAAATGGCGGGTATTTTTGAAGTGGATAGTAAAGGATTCTTTAATCCCACTCAAAATATGACGCGCGGTGAAATGGCGAAAGCGTTAGCCATTGCTTTCAATTTGGATATTCCAGCAAAGGTAACGAAACAAACATTTAAAGATATCCCAATGGAACATCCTTTTGCTTCATATATAGAAGCCATTCAAAAAGCTGGCATCACAACTGGATTTGAAGATGGCACGTTCCGCCCAGCAGAACCGTTATCTCGTATGCATTATGCGGTTTTCATGTACAGAGCCATGAATAATATCGGACTGCCAACTGAGGAAGATGAAAAAATTGAAGATGATTCGGATCTTATTATGTTAAATACTTCTGATGAAATCGCAAAACAGTTAATCGCTATTTATAAAGAAAATCAAGATGTATTTACGGAAAGAAAGCCGTTTCTAGTGAATTCTTTTGATTTGAATCCTAAATCTTTAAAAATTTATCAAGAGGGATTAGACGAGTTACGTTCGTTAGACTTAAAGATACAACCAATGACTGGATTTGCTTATGCTCATGAAATTCAAGTAACTCGAGAAGGATATAAAAACCCTATCAAGAGACTACAAAATGTCATGTTATATTTCATAGGTCATGGGGAGGATATGGGTAAAATCAATTTCGATTATCGTGAAAAAGATGCGGAACAATTAGCTCAAGCATGGTTAAAAATCGCGTACCCTAAGAAATTCGTTGATATTTTGAGTCCGATGATTGCAGAAAAAGCGGAAGAGGCAAGAATAAATAGAAATGATGTTTTCTTCGAAAATATGGAATTGATTTATATTGATGGGTATGAAATCCAAATAGGTGTCAACCAATTGAAAGAGGAATTTATTATGCATGTACGAGAACCACAATATAAGTGTCTTGAAATGGATGGCATTCGATGCAAGAAACACGATTATGCAAATCCATTATGGTAAAGAATTACTCACTTAGAAAGGGGGTGAAAACTGATTGAAAAAAAATATCGGAAGTAAATTAAGAGTATGGTTAATTATTGGCTTTATTGTAATCTCTAACTTTTTACCATATCTTCCATCATGGCCAACGATAACTGTACAAGCAGCCAACGACAGTATTCCTATGTATGATTGGACTGAAAATACAATTTGAAACTGATTAAAACTTCCAGTATTACTAATATTTTGTTATAATAAAAAAACAATTTTATAAATCTATAATTAACTTTCAATTATGAGGGTTTTTTATTTTTATAGTCCTGATGTTTCTATTTCAGGGGATTGAAACCCCATTCCTTTTTTTCCGCTCAGAATTACTCCAACATTGTGTTTTTGAGTATCCTGGTGTAGGGGATTGAAATATTTCGTGTCTAAAATTAATATGTTCGTGTTTTTTTAGTTACCAAGATAGTCCTGAACTAGGGAATTGAAACTCACCTTCACCCTGTCCAGTTTTGTTGTCTCCTGTTTGAAGTGAGGATCTGGAATCATGGAATGAAAAAATTTTCGTTAGTTCAATATTTGCCCTGATATCATGGGATTGAAACTCGTCATCTTCATCTTCCTGGTCTTCCTCTTCTTCATTTGGAGTACCTTGCGTATCTAGAAGAAGTTTAAATATCAATGACTACCCCGAGGTTAGGGGATTGAAACACCAGTGCGCAATTTTCAAGGATTTTGTATGTATGTGAGGAGGAACGCCCTGTTCACGGGGATGATTGATGAAGTGAGTTCCAATGGATCCTTGTGAAGAAGGAAATCTATTGTGAACTTGCTTTTTTGTACTTCAACGACCTTCAAAGTTTTTCGTCTATTACCCAGCTTCTGCACATCGCCTCAATTCTTATGAAACTTTGACCTCTTAATCTGCCCTCGAAACTTTTCAAACAAAGTAAGAGAATTCTTTATATTGGCATATTTTTGTTATTGAATAGGAATATAGAATTATAGAAAGTGCAGTATAGTTAATTTATTAGTTCTGTAAAAAATACAATAAATGTTATAAAATAGTAATACAGTTTTAATTTGTAATGAGAGGTGTGTGAAAATGCCTTGCAAAAACAAGTAAACATTGAGGAATTGTTGGAAATAAGTGCAATACAGAAAAAAAGATATCGAGTCAAAACGATTACTCCTTTAATGATGCATGGATGGAATGAACAACCAAGAGGTGCTAATCCCGTAGCAGAAACACGGGCCGCTTCAATCAAAGGGGTGTACCGGTATTGGTGGAGGATTTTGCAATATGAGACTAAAAATTATAAGGATTTATTTCAAAAAGAAGGAAAGCTATTTGGACATGCGGCTAATCAATCAAATAAATCTAAAGTGATGATATCTATTCCGGTAAATGAGGTAAATAAAGGTTATAATGCAGTGTCAAGGCCACATAAAAAAAATACTTCTAAAGATGTATCCGCAATTATAAACAAAGAATTTGATATAGATTTATCGGTTTATCAAAAAGATTCGAAACATTTTGAAGAGTTCAAGGCATATTTTGAGCTGATGCTGCTCTTGGCAGGCTTCGGGCAACGTTCACGGCGAGGAGCTGGCGCATTACAGCAAACAGAGAAAAAATTTCACTCTATTGAAGATTACAAAGCGGAGATTCAAAATCTTTTACAAAAAATTAATAAAATGAAATACTTTAATACCAAACTCAATTCTCCGCATCATTTGCTCCAAGTTAAAGAGAATATTCCGTTAAGTCAGAGTCCAACGCTGCGTTCTATATGGATTGGCAAAGCTTTTAACAGTGGAGAAGCAGCTCGAAAAGCCATTAGTAATGCGGGTCACGAAGCAAATAAAATCGATTTAAAAAATAATCAAAGATATTTAGGAAATGTTGTATTTAACAAAAAAATCCGCGTTGCCTCCCCGCTAATCGCGACAGTGAGAGAAATTGGGGGAAAATATTATCCGATTATATCGGAAGTCATCACAATTAATCAAAATCATGAAACATACATCAAAGCAAAAAATGATTTTTTACAATGGGTCGGTGTAAAAGTATGACAAATCGCACATTAATCGTTTTCAGTATTGGTCCCGTCCAGTCTTTTATTGCAGCTGCTCGGAAAGTAGAAGATTTATGGAGTGGGAGTTACATTTTATCCTATTTAGCAGAAGAAGCAATTAAAAAATGTTATGAATTTGCAGAAGAAAAGCATTATCCTTTTGTTCTTATTTCTCCTTACATAATCTACGAACAACTGAAAAATCCAAAATTAGACACTACTATCGAAGTAGCATCACTACCAAACCGCTTTGTTGCAGAAATCGATGCACCGGAAGATGATATCGTCGAACTTGCTAAAAAGGTTGAACAACACATAAAACAACAATTTTACTCCCTATGTGAAGATGCGGTGAATAAAGTCTTTAATACTCCTGAAGTGAATAAAGAAGAGTTATTCAATCTTCAAAGAAAACAAGTTGATCAATTATTAGAAATTTATTGGACCATTGAGAAAATAGACAATCATCATGGTGATTATCATGCGGCTCGGGCATTGTTAGAAAACCGATTGGCGTCAGTAAAAAATGATTTGCAATTTCAGCAGATAGACCAATCAGGATTAGTATGTACTGTTTGTAATGAAAGGGAGGCGTTGCATGATATCCAAGATATTGGAAAGTATTCCATTGGGGAGATGCGAAAAAAATTAAGGGAAATGTGGAAACACCGCGGTCATGAATTTAAACATCCTCGAATCAGTGATAACGAATTGTTATGTTCCATTTGTTTAGCAAAACGATATGCTCGTCAATATTTTAGGGAATTAAAAGCAAATGGTTCTTCCCGATTCTTTGGAAGATATCCTTCCATTCAAGAAATCGTTAAACCATCAAACTATTACGCAGTCATCATGTTCGATGGAGATAATATGGGAAAATTTTTTGCGCATGATGGAAATGAGCAGGCGGAAGCAAGGAATCGCAATTTAAGCGAGAGACTAAGCGTCTACTCTATGGAAATCGTTCCGAAAATTATAGAAAAGTATAATGGAAAGCTGGTCTATGCAGGCGGAGATGATGTACTAGCTTTTTTGCCGATGGATGAGGCATTGAATGCAGCAAAAGAATTAAGACAAGCCTTTGCAGATCCGGAAAAGGGAATTGGTAAAGGAGCTTCTCTTTCCGGCGCCATTTGTATCGCCTATGTCAAAACGCCGTTGCAATATATCTTATCGGAATTGAGAACTTTAGAGAAAAAATCAAAATCCTATAAAAATGCTACAACAGGTCAGGAAAAAGATGCTTATACAATTGCAACTTATACAAACGGGGAAATTCGTTCTGTGACATTGCCTTGGATATTGAGCAATGGAGTTTACAGCAGTGACTATATCAATGAATTAAGTACTGCATTAGGTGAAGATTTAGCAAGTACGTTTCTTTACACTTTACAATCAGAATTATTGCCTCTCATCGGATCTAAGTGGGATAAAAAAATCACTGTTTTTGAAAATGACCCCCTATTGAACAAAGAAATGTTCCAAGTAGAATTTACGAGATTATTGAAAAGAGCCAAATCAGAAAACGGTAATTCGTCATTGAATATTGATTTACTCGTACAAAAACTGATCGAGTTGCATGAAGCAACGCCAAGCACGTTAAATTTCATCCACTTATTAGAGATTGCTAGATTTATTAAACAAAAAAAGGATGATCAACAAAATGAATATTATATTAAAACCAATTGATACGTTCTTTTTTCGAAATCATCGGGATTTTGAATTTGGCAGCTCCTTTATCAAGGGCATTTTCCCACCAAGATTGAGCACTGCTTACGGTGCATTAAGAAGTGCTTATATTTATCACCATAGCAATTTTAATGAATTTGAAAATGAAAGCAATGAAGAATTAAAAAAGTGGATGGGGTCGCCGAAAGAAGTTGGGGAATTTTCCATTAAAGGTGTGTTTCTTTATGACGGGAAACAAGTAATTTTGCCGTTGCCCCTTGACTATCAAGTGCTCGACAATGTGGAGGGAGCAATGGGAACAGCGATACCGTTGGAGCTTCGAAAAGATTCAACGCCAGCTTCCAATGAATCACATTATCAATTGTTTGGAACAGAAAAGGAGAAGTCGTCAAGACCTGTTGACTACTTTATTCCCGAAGAAGTTTTTAAAAGTGCATTGCTTGATTACTCGTTGGAGGTTGAGGCAGAGAAAGCATCCAAGTGGATTAAAACGGAGATGAAAATTGGCGTTGCCTTAAACAGAAAACGTCGAACTGCAGAAGAAAACATGCTTTATAATATGGAATTTTTACGGTTTGAAAAAGATTATGAGAATGCTGGATTTCTCGTGGCGATTCAAAATGGTCCAAGCTTTGAAAATGTAACAAAAGCAAAATTCGGCGGAGAAGGAAGACCATGGAATGTAGAAGTAACATCAACTAATATTCTGGATTTTTCAGAGAAAGAAATAAAAGTCGTGAAAGAACAGATTAAGGAAACAGGAGTTGCACGCATTATTTTATTGACGCCTGCCATTTGGGAATATGGAAATCGTCCATCTCAATGGAATAAGGAAACAAATGAACTCGTATTTAAAATAGACGCTGACACTAATTGTCAACGAAACATTACTTGCAAATTGCTTGCTGTAGCGACTAGCCGCCCAATCGTCATCGGAGGATGGGATATCGTGAACAATCGTCCAAAACCGCGGATGAATGCAATTCCTGCAGGTACAGTTTTATATGTCCAAGTAGAAGAAGGCGATGTAGATGTTTTCGTTGACGAAATTTTTGGCAAGCCATTTACGGATTACAACGCCCATGAAGGCTATGGATTTGCAGTTTGTGGCGCTGGAAAAATAAAAAAATAAAGGTAGGAAAGAGGAGAAAAGGATGTTTTCTAAAGTAGAACCATTTTTATTACATAGCTTATCTTCCGTTCATGCTGGAAGTGGAAGCGAGGTCGGTATTGTCGACTTGCCAATCCAGCGGGAATCACATACAGGTTATCCAAAAATTGAAAGCTCCACGTTAAAAGGAGCTTTAAGAATGACGGTAACTGATATTGCGGATTTACATGAAAATAGGCAACAATTGCTGGAAAAAGTGAGTTTAGTATTTGGTGCATCACCAAAAGAATCTTCAAATGAAAACTTAGCTAGTGCCATTGGACTGGCAGATGCACGTATTCTATTTTTCCCTGTGAAATCGTTAAGAGGTGTTTTTGCATGGGTAACTTCACCTTATGCATTAAATCGTTTTGTCAATGAACTTAAATTATATGGTAGCAATCTATTAGAAGGATTGAAGATTCCTCAAGAGCCTTCAGTTTCTTCAGATAAGCTGTTCATCCGAGACAATAAAATTGTGTTAGAAGAGTATACGTTTGAGTTAAATGAGAGTGAAAAACTGAAGCAAGTAGCTGAAACTTTACAAGGGAAATTATTTCAAGGTTTTGATAGTGACTTTGCGGAGCGGGTAGTTCTTTTAAACGATAACGATTTCTTAGATTTTGTAAAACTATCTACTGAAGTCAATACAAGAATTAATATCGACCCAATTACTGGTACAGTAAAACCTGGGGCTCTTTGGAATGAAGAAAATGTTCCGCCTGAGACGATATTCTATAGTTTCTTATTTGCTAGTCATGTAAGAAAGATTAACGACTTGGATGATTTAAAAACTGCAGATGATGTTACATCCTTCTTAAAAAATCCAGAAATATTGCCAAATGTGTTCCAACTTGGTGGAAACAGCACGCTTGGTCGTGGAATGCTTCGGATCATTTGGCTTTAGGAGGAATAAACGATGACGATAAGTAAAATAGAAAATGGTCGTGCAGCTTTTGCTTTTAAAGAAGTAAAACAAGTTGTAGAAAAACCTAACATTCAAAGTAGTGAATTTCGTTCCTATGTCAAACGCATGCCTACAATGATTCAAGTAAATGGATTAGGTCAAACGTTAGCATTTTGTTATTCGAAAAAGAATAACAAACGAGGTAAAGCATACGGAGAAGTATATCGTATTGTGCAAAAGTGGATTGAAGATGAGGTTTTTCCAGATTTATTTCACAACAACAAAGATTATAGCGAATTTGTAGAGAAAGTAATCAATTTAAATTCGTATGAATATAAGCAAGTGACTGCGGAAGTTTTGGCACTGTTAAACTGGATGCGCAGATTTGTAGAAGGTATGGTTCAAACGGAAGATAAGGTTGGTGAATAACAGTGTCCTATTTCCATCCAAAAGATACGTCGGAACTTTTAGAAGAATATATGAAATCCAATCAATGTGACCATCTAGCTTATGGCATGTATTATGCAGCATTAATACAAAAAAAGGAAAATAACAAAGGTCGAGACGCGAAAAAGTTATTTAATACTAATATAAAAAAATGGAACGTCCATGAACGCAACAAGAAAAACATTTTGAAAGTAACGAACCTATTAAATGATGTTTTATTTGTTACACAAAAACAAAATGAAATTTCTGTATTGCGAGCATTTTCAGAAGGAAAATTATTGATTGGCACAGGTGCTATACACGTGCTTGAATCGACCTTAACGATTCACCAAATATATGGTGTTCCCTATATTCCAGCTTCAAGCATGAAAGGATTAGTGCGCAATTGGGTGGTACAAGCATTTTTTAACGGAGAAGACCCGTTTGATCAAAAGACAGATAAAACGTTGGATGAAAAACAAAAAATCGTGAAGGCTATAATGATTGATATTTTTGGAGATAAAGAACATCGAGGAAAAGCGCAGTTTTATGATGTGTTTCCATCAACAGATTATGACATAGTACCAGATGTATTAACCGTTCATTTTCCGAATTACTATCAAAGAAAATCTGAGGCTACAGATAATCAAACCGTAATACCGTTTACAGGTTTGCAAGTAATTGAAGCATCCTATTACGATATTCGATTTACTTTGCGGAAATACAGGAAGGAAAGAATGCAATCTTCCTTCAGCAGTGAAGAGTTGATGAAGATTTTGAAAGATTGGGTTACAAAAATGCTGCTTGAAAGTGGAGTTGGGGCTAAAACTTCCACTGGCTATGGGCAGTTTTATAAAGTGGAAGAGGTTACTTCCGAATTTTTAGAACAATTTGAGCAAAAACAACGAAAAATGGAAGAAATCCGTCGGCAGGAAGAGGAAGCGAAACGGCTTGCTTTATTAAAACCCGATGAACGTTTGGTAGAAATCATTCTACAATTAGACGAATCTGTCACTTCTCAAGATCAATCGAAAGGCGAAGTTTATAAGCAAGCACTTGAATTGGCAGAACAAGGATATTTTCAACCAGCCGAAGCTCTATACGAATATTGGAAAAAGACAGGGAATCTAAAGGTGAAAAAAGGAACAAAACAAGCGGAAAAAATTCAAAGACTTAAAGAGCTAATAAAACAGTAATAGCATTACAGGATGGACAATTTAGATTGTTCCATCCTTCATTATCTTAGTGCAAAGGAACGTTCAAAATGCAAGATTTATTTACAAACCAAATTCCACTGAAATGGTGCCATTTACATTTTGAAATTGTCCCATATCAAGAAATGAGTTTGCCGTCATATCCAGCTATCACGATACGTGGAGGGCTTGGTTATGAGTTGAAAAAAGCTGTCTGTACATGTCATCAAGAAGTTTGTGATTGTGAGCATGTCCAGTTTTACAGGCAACTATATGAAGATCAAACGGGCATCAAACACGAGAGTTTTGGATACATTGCATACAACCGTCCCCTTATCATTCGAACTCGCCATAATTTCAAAAGAAAATATACAAAAAACGATTCTTATCAATTTGAAATGATTCTATTTGGAAAGGCAATACAAAAATATCGAGATATCATTTTAGCAATGAGAGCTTTTGGACTAAATGGCATAGGGGAAAAGATGGAAAAATTTTATATTAAACAAGTCCAATCCCTAGGCGCTCCTATTCCCGTTACTGTCTATCATGATGGGGAATGGATTGCAGATGCTCGTGTGAATAAATTAAGTGATATCGTATTTCCTTTTGAAAAAAAGGTACAGAAGGTAAAAATCCAGTTTCATACTCCTACTCGAATTCAAGTAGATGGAAGGTATCAAGAAAAAGTATCATTTGATGTAATGATTGAAAATCTATTACGCCGCATTAATAGTTTGCTCTATTTCCATCAAAATCAATTATTGGATCGAGATGTATATGAAGAAATTTTAAACCATTCTAAATATGTTGAAGAAGTTATTCAATCTTATCAAAAAGTGAAATATCGACGCTTTTCCACAAGACAGCATCAAGAAATGTTTTTACATGGTATTGAAGGGTGGAGTATAGTAAAAGGTTCAGAAATTCATACTCTCCTACCTTTATTATATTTAGGACAATTTTGTCATATAGGAAAGCAGACAACTTTTGGTTTTGGGGAATATAGTATCGAAGTGTGGTGACGGGCGCCATTACTAAATGGAGTGTCTGGTAAAAGCAAAGATGGAGGAAGAGTATGAAGAAAAACACAATAATTGCAACGGTTGGCACTTCCCTCTTGGGAGGATTAAATAGAAATGGAATCGATTGGAATCTGCCAATTGAACAAATCGTAAAAAAAATTCAAGAACTTGAGAATAATACAAATATATGTGCAGAAATTTCATCGATTCACTCGATGATTCATGAAAATATTTTAGTAGAAAAAGAAAATTTATATTTACTTGCTTCTGATACGGTTGAAGGAGAAAAAATCAAACTAATATTAAAAAGTTACTTTGCTTCATTGTTTCGTAATGTGCACGTATTTACCATTGAACATTTGAATGGTCAAAATGCAAAACAATTTACAGAAGAAGGATTGCGAAATCTAGTAAAAATCATAGTTTATATTGTGAAAACCGTTCCTAATAGAGAAGAGGATTGTGTCATTAATGCAACGGGTGGCTACAAGGCGCAAATTTCTTTTGCCGGACTCATCGGACAAGTTTTAAAAATTCCTGTTTATTATCAATTTGAAGGATTTTCGTCGGTAGTTCAATTGCCAACAATGCCAGTCGTTTTCGATTATCAACTTTGGTTGAAGCATTTCAAACTTTTTAAAGAACTTTATGACCTAGGCATTGCTTCTACTAAATTACTACCTTCAAATATAAAGTTGAAAGAATTAGACGGACTCGTTGAAGAAACCAATGGTCAGCTTCGTTTATCTTCTACTGGTCTATTATTGCATGAAGTTCTTTGGAATCGCTATAAAGATGAAAACTTCCGAGTGGATTCTGACGATACATCTGTTCACATTCGTTGAGCAAACGATGCAGCTCAGTTAAAGAGGAGATGAGGGTATGTATAATACGGTTGTCATGACTTGTGGGATTTCATTATTAATGGGGAATCATAATTATTTTTCCATCAAAAAAGGAAGTAGAATGGACGGTATCATTTCTGCTTCCTTACAATCTAGAGAGATAACATCGGATATAAAAAAAAAGATCGATCAGTTTCTAGATAAAGGGAGAAAAGAGATTGAAGAGGCGTTAAAGAATCCACATGCTATCAGTGCGGAGTATTCGATGATTCATACGCTTATGAAAAATAATAAACTATCAGAAAAAATGAAGATTATTTTAATTGCTACGAACACGGTAGGCAGTAATATTTGCGTGCCATTACTGAAGGATATTTTTGAAAAACAATTGGATGCTGATGTAAAAGTTTTATTTACGGATATTAATGTATCAAGTTCTAAACTAATTAGAGAACAATTGGGGAACTATCTTCACATTTTAGGCCAGGCATTATCAGAAGGAGATCCAAGTTCCACATGTTTTGCTCCCATTGGCGGCTATAAAGTGATGACATCCCTCGGGTATATTGTAGGCTCCTTTTTACATTACCCAACATCCTATTTACATGAAGAGCAGCAAATTTTAATTGAAATTCCTCCGATGCCCCTTGATATTGATGATGACTTTGTTCAAAAGAATAGCGATTTGTTGAGAAAATGCAAGCAAGATTATATCGATTTGGATGAACTGAATTACAATGAAAAGGATATTGTCAGAAAATATAATGCGATATTTTCTATAGAAGATGGTTTAGTTGCGCTAAATCCATTTGGGCTTTTCTTGTTTGAGCGTTCAAAATATAATCATTTAATCAATACAAATTATATTTATTCTGAACAAGTAGAACGAATTATGAAACAAAATAACCATCAGTCCATTTTCATTAAACAACAAATGCGTGAGTTGGTGAAAAAGTTAAAAGAAGGCGTCGAAAATGATGAAGTCAAGCATGAAAAGAATTTTAAAATTTTAGATCGCAGTAAAGTATTATTCAATTTATATAAAGGAGCGAGCAACGGGCAAACCGCATTTCGTCTGGCTTATAAATATGATTGGGCGAAAGATGAATTAATCGCCAATTACTTGTGGTTGAATCATGATAAATATGAACGGGAAGTATCTAATGGTGTTGGGATATATAAAGAAGAATCGATTTCCGCAGTACACAGTTTGTGAAAAGATTTTAAAAAGGTCTAAGATTTTAAGTTTGGAACAAATTTTACGAGAGGTTTCATCCATTGATTATTAAAAGCAAGGAGGCATATGGATGGGAAGAAAAGTTTTATTCTCATTTTTAGGTTTGGGTGATTACATAGAGTGTATTTATGAATATGAAGGAAAAACATCAACGTTGACAAGGTTTATCCAAACATCAATATTGGAGCAAATGAGAGATGAGGGGCTTCAGGAATTAGTCGTCTTTGCGACAAAAGAAGCCAAATCACAAAATTGGCAAGATCATGAAAATGAAAAAGGCTTTTTTGAAGGATTAGAAAATGCTTTACAAAGAATTACCCCAGAGGCAAATGTAAAGCTAGTAGAAATCAGCAGTTCACAAGATGAAGAAGCAAACTGGAATTTGTTTGATACAATTTTGTCCGAGATTCAAGAGGGAGATGAAATTTATTTTGACATCACCCATAGTTTTCGATCAATCCCATTTGTTGCATTGATTGTATTGAATTATGCGCGATTAATTAAAAAAGCGACGATTCGAAAGATAGTCTATGGTCTATTTGATCCGAAACAACCCGACATTCCTGCCCTAATCGTTGATGTAACAAACATGGCGACATTATTAGATTGGACAATAGGTGTCGATCAATTCTTAAAAACTGGTGATGCAACGGCCATAAAAGAATTAACAAATCGCGAAACTGGTACAGTGTTCAAAAACCGGACTACATCTAATGAAGAAAAACAAAAAGTAAAAGCTTTAAATCAACTAGCTGCACAATTAAATCGAATTGGACAATCCTTTCAAACTTGCCGCAGTTTAAAAATCACAGAAGAAATACAAGAACTGCGGAATCAAATTGAAGTGGCACGTGATACACAAACTTCAAAAATTAAACCGCTCGCTCCATTGTTAGATGAAATTGAAAAAAAATATGAAGAATTTCGTGATGATGAAATAATGAATTTATTTTATTCTGCGAAATGGTGTAGTGAAAACCATTTAACTCAACAGGGATATACTATGTTGCTTGAAAATTGTATAACAGCGATTTGTAAAGTTTTCCAAATAAATGAAATCGATAGTGAGAAAAGAATGCTCATCAATTCAGCCATCAGAATATTATCGGAAAATATTCCTGAAACAAAATGGAAAGTAAAAGAAGAAAATGTGCCGTTTGTTCGTGAAATGGTATCGAAACTGCAACCGTATAAGAATAATTTTGCTGCCTTTAATAGTATTTTAGATTTGCGTAATGACATCAATCACGGCGGTGCAAGAGAAAGTCAAAGTAAAGTAGAAAGTTTCCAACCAAAACTCAACAACGCAATTCTAGCATTGAAGCCATTCTTTGAAAAAATGTCTAGCACTTACATAAGATGAGATGTAGTGTGTGGATATTTGGCGATAACGGGGGCTAGAAAATCGAAAACTTTCTGAATATCGGACATCTTCACTTCCTAAAAAAATAAATCGTTGTTTCTGCGGTAGTCGAAACAAATTTCAAGCTAGAAAGTACTCGCTGTGAATACTTTCTAGCCCATTTTTTTATTCAGCAACAAATTCTTGTTTCATTTTGATTAAACCATATACGTAGAAGAAAATACTAAATGTCACGATAGTAAGAATCACAAATAATACGGCTTTCCCTGATTCTCCTGTCCAACGATAAAATAAACGGTAACTGTAATAAATAAAGATTACAAACATCGCTAGTGAAGCTAACCAACCGATAAATGGAATAAATGACACCACAAATAACACAGCATAAATAATCATCCAAGTTAATGCATCTTTTTTCACTTCTTCTGGAGTCGTTTTCTTTGATCCAAAAGCGAAGAGTAAATATGCATTTACTAAAGGAATCCATGCTAAAAATGCAAGATCTTCAGGACCATTTGTTTTTGCTGTAAAAAAGTAAATAAGTGCAGTAATTACATAGCAAATCACAGCGAGAATTAATAGTACAAAGAATCCCCCAATAAGACCAACAATATAGCTCTCATCAAAATTCGGAGACATCCTACACCTCCTTTCCAAAGATAGGAATCTTTCTTAGGAAAATCAATGTATTATATGTATCCATTTGAATGAAATAACCCAACTTCTCAAGAAAATGAATCAATCTGCTTAAAAAGCTTACTTCACAAATTACTTTTTTCTTAAATATTATTTCTTTAAAAAGTAAAAAGTCTAAACTTTAAAACGCAGAAATAAAATTCCTCATAAAAAATAAAGCACATTCTGTTTCTTTGAGAATAAAATATTACAGAAATGCGGAGAATTTTTGATGAAACCGTAATAAATGTATGTCAAAAGTATGATAAAAATATGATAAATTTCCTTCAATTTACAAAATGCTCAAATGAAAATGCAAAAAAAGGATAAAATAAAGATGTAACAAGTACTTGTACAAAATTATAAATAGGGAGGAATTGAGATGTTCGATTTAAGACCGTTCAGAAGAAGAAATGATGATTTATTTGAACGTTTCAAAAGTGCCTTTGATGATATGTTTAATCAAGATTTCCTACCTGCATTCGGCAATGACTTCAAATCACTCCGCACAGATATTACAGAAACGAAAGATGCCTACATTGTACAAGCTGACTTACCTGGTTTTTCAAAAGATGACATTCAAATTGATATAGAAAATAACTATTTAACAATTCGTGCGAAACGAGATGATCGCTTAGAAGAACGAGATGAAAAAGATCGTATTATCCGTAAAGAACGTCATTTCGGTGAATTTTACCGTTCATTCTATGTAAACGATATTGATCAAGACAGAATCGAAGCAGAATTAGAAAATGGGGTATTAAAAATTACACTGCCAAAAATTTCACCGGATGATGAGAGTCCTTCAAGACGTATACAAATTAAATAAAAATGAATGGGGCTATGACGTATTGTCATAGCTCTTTTTCTTACTTTTTGTCTTAAATGAAATTACAATTTCTTGTTATTTTCGATAAATATTTTTCATGAAATTCAACTTATTCATTGTTCTTTTTTTCTATAAGTGATAGACTAAAATTGTATATAGGATTATTTCCTCTATAGCAATAAATTACTTTTCCCGCTAGGAAATACCAGGTTGGTAGCCCAAAAGAAAAAGCACAAACTAAGAAAGTTTGTGCTTTTTCTTTTTTTCTTCAAAAAAGGAAATGTATCAAAAAAATAACAAAATGTTCTTAGCTCTATTGAATAAAAATAATATTCGAGCTAGATAAAAAAATGATATTTTATGGATATTTATACTAATATTTAGCGACTAAATATTACCTTTGACGAAAATAAATAATATTAATATACTAGATTTTGTTGATAGAAATCAGCATCGTTTTACAAAGAAAAATGATAAAAAAATGATATTTCTTGGAGGGTAGTAGTTGATGAATTATAAAAAATTTTTCGCATCGGCAGCTACGGCGACATTAGTAGCTTCTGCAATCGTTCCAGCTGTATCAGCGGCAACTTTTACTGATGTAGAAGATAATACTCATAAAGAAGCAATCGATGCTTTAGCAGAAATGGGAATCGTAAAAGGATACAAAGATGGTACATACAAACCGAATAACACATTAACACGTGGAAATGTGGTAAAAATGTTAGGTCGCTGGCTTGAAGAACAAGGCAAAGAAATACCAGAAGATTGGGATACAGTACAACGATTCAAGGATTTGCCAGTGGACTTTGCAGACGAAGAGTTAGTAAAATACGCAGCTTTAGTAAAAGATCATGGCGTATTTCTTGGTTCAGATAACAAATTAATGCACATGAAAAATATGGACCGTTCACAAATGGCTTTAACTTTAAATCGTGTATATGAAGCAATGTTTGGTGTATCATTAATCGAATTAGCTGAAGAGATTGATGATGTAACAGTAGTGGACATGGATGAAGTTTATAACGATAACAATAGAAAAGAAGCAGTGCAAGCGTTGCGTGACTTAGGAATTTCGATTGTTGAAAAATTCAGACCGAACGAAACAGTAACACGCGGACAATTTGCTTCATTCTTATATCGCACAATTCAAGTTTCTGAACAAGATGAATTGAAAGTTGTGTCAGTGAATGCCACTACAGCTTCAACGATTGAAGTAATATTTAATGAACCAATTAATAATACACAAGAAAACCTACAACAAGTAAAAGTGATTGCAAAAGAAGATGCAACAACACCTGATTCATTAACATTTACCTTAAGTGAAGATGGAAAAACGTTAACAATCACAAATCAAACGTTGTTCAATGGTGAATATGAAGTTGTAATCGAACCGAAAAAAGTAAAAGGTACAAGAGAAAACCAATTCGTTTCTGAATTTAAGAAAACTGTAAAATTTGAAGAAATCACAAATGAAGCGCCTACAGTAATTTCAGCTAAGTTTAATAAAACAACAAAAGAACTTGAAATTACTTATTCTGAAGAAATCAAATTATTAAATGACGAAACAGTAATATTTGACTTTGAAGTGTTAGTCAATGACGATTCATTAACTACTCCAATAAAAATTGATGCCAACAAGGGTGACGAAGAAAGCGAAAAAGCTACTAAAGTCATCGTGAAACTAGAAGATTTAGTTATCGAAGCAGATGACACAATTTCTTTACAGCTATTAGAAGAGTCAGATATTAAAGACTTAACAGATAAAAAAATTGAAGTAACAGAAGTTATTCCTGTTGAAATGGTTGAAGAATAATTTTATTTCATCAACTACTTAGAACTTTTAAGTAATAAAGACTCAATTGTAATTTTGCTAATAAGTATTAGTCATAGGCTACCAACCAACAACTAATACTTAAACTTCATAGATGGACATAGCAGGGAAAGTCCAAATAGAGGGGCCGAATGGAGACAAATGGTTTTCTGTTCGGTCCATTGTGTTATCGAAAAAAAAACTCTCTATATTCCTTCTGTCAATAGTTATTATAGAAACCTACCATAATTTGGGTTACAATGGTTGAAGAGAGTAGGATAGGGGGAAAATGTCCACATGAAACTAAGGAAATTTTGGATATCCGTTGTCATCTTTGGTATCGTAGCTGCAATTTACATTCCAACTTCAGCCAATGCAGCGGAGAATCCTTTTATTGATGTATCTGTTAAAGATGCCCATTATGAATCGATTGTAACCCTTATTAACGAAGGTATCGTTGAAGGGACGAGTGCGACAACATATGAACCTTATAAACAAGCAACAAGACAAGAAGCGGCTTTATTTATTGCCAAGGCATTACATTTAGATACAGTGAACGTGGCAGATCCTGGATTTATTGATGTACCTAAAGCAAGCAAATACTATGGTGCTATTGCTGCGCTGAGCCAAAAAGGAATCATACAAGGCTATCAAGATGGCACATTTCGTCCATCTAATACGTTAAAACGTTCGCAAATTGCAAAAATGGTAACATTAGGTTTTGGCTTGCAAGTATCGAATAATACAACGACACCATTTAAAGATGTCAATGTCATCAATGATCTGGAAACGAGACAATATATTCAATCGTTGATTGATTATCAAATTACAACAGGCACAACTCCTGAAACATTTCGTCCTTTTTCTCCACTAACTCGAGGGCAATTGGCAACTTTTATTAAAAGAGCTCTTGAAGCAACGGATGGACTAGGCTTCCAAGTCATTAGCGTTGAATAATATTTCAAAGTAAAGCATTATCTTGGGACTTTTGCTCGAGATAATGCTTTTTAAATGATTACCTAACTTTATTGAAGATATTAATAGAAAATTTATCTGATACCTTTGATGTTGAGAACGTAATTCTTTTTTATCAAAACATATTTCTCTATTAACAAATCATGAACTTTTTGAAAATAAAAGGTAATTATTATAAAAATAGAGAATACATAAAAAAAGGTAGTTATTTTAAGTTTTATTGAAGTGGAGAGAGAATATATGAAACGTAACACAATCATAATAACCACCGCTATCATATTGTTTTTAAATGGGGGTTTTTTACATAATCGAGTTCATGCAATGGCGGGAGAAGAGCGTGTTAAATCAACAGAACTGCAAACTCCCTTTCAAGATATAAGCAGTTCATTTTGGGCAGCAACACCAATTTTAACACTAAAGGAAAAAGGATACATGGATGGCTATCAAGATGGTACCTTTAAACCGAATCAGTATGCAACCCGAGCGGAAGCGGCTAGTGTTATAGCGAGATCGTTAGAAATTCCCCTCGAAACGGATTTTGAATTAAACGCAAAAGATTTATCACCCAGCCATCAATATTATCAAGAAATCTGCAAGCTCGCAGAACTAGGGATTGTTCAAAATAGTGAGCATTTTCGTCCGGAAGAACCGCTAAGAAGAGCACAAATCGCTAAAATGTTGGCTCTTAGTTATGGTGTTCAAGTAGACCATGTGAATAAAACTTCATTTAAAGATTACAAAAAGGATTACTGGGCTAGAGATTATATAGAATCGCTAGCAGATGTAGGAATCATCGAAGGTACAACACCTACTACTTTTTCACCTAATCAGTATGTAACAAGAGCACAGTTGGCAGTTCTCGTTTATAGAGGCATTGAATTTCAAAATAAAATAAAATCTTATCAGTTAGCTTATGACTATTTGTCGAAACACTATATTTCTACGGTCAATAGTGCAGTGAATTGGACAAATGAAGTGATTGATTTAGTAAATGAAGAACGTAAAAAAGTTGGAGTCCCTCCTTTGAAACAAGATTTAGCACTCACTCAATTGGCGATTATTAAGGCACAGGATATGATACAGAGAAAATATTTTGATCATTTCTCTCCTTATTACGGGCATCCTTGGGATATGGCGACACTCTTTGACTATGAATTTACGAGATTTGGTGAAAATATTGCACGTAATTTTGATCAACCAAAAGATGTTGTTAATGCATGGATGGCTTCAGAAAAGCACAGGGAAAATATGTTGAAAGAAAATTATACGAATATAGGCGTGGGAATAAAGTCAGATTCTCAAGGAAACTATTATTGGGTTCAATTATTTTCTAGCAAATAACTGTAATAAACTAGTATCTTTTATTACAGGAATGTTACAATACCTGTTATATAATTTCATAATTTTTCTATTAGAAGTGCCGAATTTCCTTTAAAGGTAAGGATTTCGGTATTTTCTGTTATATAGCAAAAAAGTTACACAATTGAAAAATTACTAGAGTCCAATCTATGATAGTCTATTAACTGTGAGTATATAGTAACGGATTTAGCAATGTTCGAAAGGGGCCGAGTGTTCGTGAAAAAGAAATGGTTGTTATCGATTTTTACATCGTTCTTACTTGTATCAGGTTTCGGTGCAAACAGCACAGCACAAGCAGCAACAGTGGATGAATTAACAAATACAGCGAAGCAATACATAGGAGCGCCATATAAATATGGTGGGACGAATATTAAAACGGGGATCGATTGTTCAGGATATACAAGATATGTATTTTCCCAATTAGGCATTTCATTAAAGCGCACTTCCAAAGAACAATACACACAAGGCACAGCTGTCTCCAAAAGCGATTTACAACCTGGAGATTTGGTATTTTTCAATACTTCAGGCAAAGGAGTTTCCCACGTCGGAATTTATTTGGGGGATAACAAGTTCATTTCCGCTACTACATCTGGCGGAGTGGAAATCGATAGTCTAAACGATCCGTACTACTGGGGCTCCCGTTATGTTGGTGCAAGACGTGTTGCGGAATTTACAACTGAAGATGTGGAAAAAATTCAAGCTGAACAAGCAAAAGTGGAAGTAAAAGAAGCTGCAATCGATTTTAGCATTGTTGTATCCCGCGGTGAAGCTGCAATCCGACTTGCTGAAGCATTAAACTTAGATACAACTGATCAAAATTCACCATTTATTGATGTGAAGCCAGAATCTAAATATGCTGGTGCAACAACGGCCTTAAATAAATTAAATATCTTTACTGGAGATTCAAATGGAAAATTTAACCCAGGTTCACCGATTACTCGTGGTCAATTAGCAAAAGCATTAGTGATAGCGTATGGTTTAGAATTAAAAGGTGAGCCAGCAACATTTGCTGATGTTTCTAAAGAACATTGGGCATACGAATATGTAGCTATTTTAGCTTCCAATGGCATTGCGACTGGTAGAGAAGACGGAACATTTGGAGTAGACGAATACGCAACTTTCGAACACTTGGATACTTTCATTGAACGTATTAAAAATGCACAATAATCCATATTAGCTACCAACTTTTCTTGTAGGAAATTAAATAAATTTATAAGTAGAGAGGTTTAACGAACCTCTCTTTTTTTATCATTAAGCGAGAACTTCTTCATTCCAGAATCGTTAATAGATTATATAAGGATAAATTTAGGGAAACAGGTAGAAAAGACTGATGAATGAAAATAATTCTTTTGATAGAATAAAATTACTATCTTAGAAGGGCGGGAAATGTATTGTCTTTAAAAAAAATAAGTTTATTAATAGGTTTTATACTTTGTTTATCTTTATTCAATATACATACAACTAGTGCAAAAGTTCAGTTTGTCGATGTTCCACCATCTTATGATGCCTATGAAGAAATCCAATATTTAATTAACTTAGGTGCTATTAAAGGGTATGAAACGGAAAATGGAACATATTATAAACCACATCAACCAGTTACGAGAGGACAAGCTGCCAAAATGGTAGTCATTTCTTCTGGGTTGCAACCGTTGAAAGTAAAACAATCTTCTTTTAAAGATGTACAAACTGGGACAGAACTTTCAGGTTATGTGGAAAGAGCAGTAAAAGAAGGATATTTTTCAGCTTTTAAAAATGGAGAATTTGGTCCTTACGTTAACTTAACTCGCCAAGAAATGGCGAAAGTTTTAGCAACTGCCTTTCAATTAGATGTGGAGAAGTACGCAAACTTAACGGTACCTTTTAAAGATATCAGTCCGAAACATCCTTATTACAAATACATTTCTGCAATTTATTACAACGGTATTACGAAAGGGAGTCCTTCCGGTAAAGAACGCGTATTTATGCCGGAATCTTCCGTTACACGTGGACAATTTGCTTCCTTTATTGCCCGAGCAAAAGAGGAAAAATATCGATTAGAATTACCAGTGCAAGGCGTACAAGTTCCGAATGAAAAAGATGCTATTGGAACAGTGGCGGCGACAGTTGATTACTTAAATGTCCGCACTTCAACCGATACATCAACAAACGCTAATCGAATTGGCCAAATCAATAAAGGAACTAAACTCCCTTTATTTGAAATTCAACCTGGTTGGTTTAAAGTGATGTATAAAGATCAATATGCCTATATTTCAAGAGATTACGCTCAAGTAGTGGATGAGGCTGGACAACCTCTCGGAAAAGTGCAGAAACATGTGATTGCAGTTGGAAAAGTGAACGTTTATAAATCTAGCAATACCAATTCAAAAGTGATAGGTTCTTTTAACGCTGACGAGCAAATACCGGTTTATAAAACAGTAGGTGATTGGTATTTAACAGAAAAGGACGGGGTTCCTGGATACGTTCAAGCTTCTGCTACGAAACAACCGGTTGTGGAGAAGCCTGTTGATCCACCTGTAAAAGATCCAGTAGAAACGCCGCCTGTGAAAGATCCTGTAGATAAAGACCCAGTTGTTGAAACACCTACTTATACGACTAACACAATTGGTCGTGTTACAACGAATGCATTAAATATTCGAGAGAAAGCAGACGCTACTTCTAATTCTCTTGGAACATTAAATAAAGGAGAAATAGTGGCTGTTCATTCGATTAGTGGGAACTGGGCAAATATTACAACGAAAAATGGCACGAAAGGCTATGTGCATAAAACGTATTTAAAACTTATCAATCAAAAAGGTAGTCCAGTAAAAGATCGCGTGATTATTATTGATGCGGGGCACGGTGGTAAAGATCCAGGTGCAGCAAGTAACGGAGCGGTGGAAAAGGAAATAACTTTAAAAGTTGCAACAGTTGTGAAAAATAGATTAGAAGCAGATGGTGCAAAAGTTATTATGACTAGAACGGGAGATACGTACCCGACGTTAGAAGATCGTGTGAAAATTGCGCTTAATAATTACGCGGAAGTGTTTGTGAGTATACACGTAAACTCTGCTTCAAATGAGAGTGCAAAAGGTACAGAAACGTACTATAGCGTTGCGGGTAACGTGAATATTGAAGAAGATGAAACATTGGCAAAAGCCATTAACGATCAAATTGTGAAAAATGCAGATATGAAAGATCGTGGTGTGAAAAAGCAAGATTACTATGTAATTCGCAATATGATTCTTCCTTCCGTGTTAGTAGAATTAGGATTTATTACAAATCCTGAAGACCGTGCAAAATTGACAGATCATGAATATGTCGAAATCTTTGGTGATTCAATTTATAAAGGAATCGTAGAGTATTATCAAAAATAATAATTGGGCTTGCGTTAGAAATTCAAGAAAGCGAATTGAGAAAAACGATGTGTTTTCCAATTCGCTTTTTTATTTTTCAAGACAACTTTATTATTACCTGGAATTCAACCCTTATTTTTAATAAAAATCCAACATTATCCTCTTTGGTTTTTGATTATTATCAAAAAAATATTACATCTAGATTACAAATGCTGCTCGAAAATAACAATTTTCTCTATAATGATCAAATTTTCTTTTCTAATCGATTTATTTCTGCAATAACGAAATATAAAACGTTACATAAATGAAAAATCACAGGGACAGGATTTATGGTAGGCTCGAAATAGATTGCGAACAGAGGAAATTGAAGGAGGAATTGACAGTGAAAAAAAAGTGGTTAATTCCAGTATTTGCATCATTCATGATTTTTACATCTCCTTTGATTGATGCAGAAGCTGCAACACCACAAGAATTGGTTTCAACAGCTAAACAATACATAGGCGTACCGTATGCTTGGGGCGGCACTACATCGAGTGGATTTGATTGCTCTGGATTCACGCAAAAAGTATTTGCTGATTTAGGATACCAATTAAATCGAACATCTGCTGGACAATTTGCTCAAGGGACAGCCGTTTCAAAACAACATTTACAAATTGGAGATTTAGTATTCTTTAATACATCAGGACAAGGTGTTTCCCATGTAGGGATTTATATAGGAAACAATCAATTTATTAACGCTTCTTCAAGTAAAGGGGTAAGCATTGCTTCATTGGATAATAGCTACTGGAAAAATCGCTATGTTGGTGCAAAACGAGTAATCGATTTTTCGAAGCAACAAGCTTCTGAAGTGAAAAATGCATCGGTTGATTTGGGCTTTTATGCCTCTCGCGGGAAAGTAGCTCTTCGATTGGCAGAAGGACTAGGGCTTGATACTTCCGATACGAACTCTCCATTTATCGATGTAAAGTCGACAGATTATGTAGCAGGAGCCGCAACAGCCCTAAATAAATTGAGAATTTTTGAAGGGAATGAGCAAGGAAAATTCAATCCGAATTCCCCAATTACTCGCGCACAAATGGCGAAGGTTCTAACAGTTGCCTTCAATTTAAAACCAACTGGAAAAAACACTGTGCAATTCCGGGATGTGGATCAAAATCATTGGGCATATGACTATATTACAATTTTAGCTCAACATGGCATTACGATTGGAAAAGGAAATGGCTTATATGGACCGAATGACTATGTGACACTTACACAGTTGGAGACTTTTATACAGCGTGCGGTTAGTAAATAATTTTTGAGTGGTTCTGCATTGCTAGAAAAGAGAAGAACTTTAATTGGTTTTGAAATTCTTCTCTTTTATTGAAGCAGTGCAGAAATTTGTTTATTAAGGAATTTTTTTAAGAAATATTGTGCAATAAAGAAGAAATAGACCGCTAAATCGAGAGGAAATTCTTATGAAAAAATACTAATAATCTATTTTTTATTCCAAAAAAATGGAGTGATTGCTTTAAATTTCATCAAAAAAATGTTATCAATGGTAATAGTGGATAACATTTTGGACTAATTGGAGGGAGGAATACAAAAGGAATGTCTTTGAAAAAAACGAGTATTCTATTTTCATTTTTAGCCATTGCAATATTTGCTATATTCAGTTCAGAGGCATATGCAAGCCAGAGATTTGCAGACGTCCCTTCAACCCACGAAGCATTTCATCAAATCAACTATTTGGAAGATAGGGGCATCATTGAAGGGTATTCAGAAAATGGGACACGAGTGTTCAAATTATATCAACATGTTACCCGTGGACAAGCTGCAAAAATGGTTGTATTAGGTGCAGGTTATAAACCATTGAAAGTAACACAATCTTCCTTTATCGACATTGATCCAAAAACAGAACCGGAATTGTCTGGATATGTTGAAAGGGCAATGAGTCTAGGTTTATTTAACGAGGTACCGGATAAACGATTTAAACCGCACACACCACTTACTCGAGGAGAAATGAGTAAAGTTGTGGCAACTGCTTTCAAATTAGATTTAGAAGAATATGCTTCTTATCCATCACCATTCTGCGATATTACTTCGGATCATCCGTATTTTAAATATATTAATGCCCTATACTACAATGGTATTTCTCAAGGAAGTAAAGGAAAATTTAACCCAGATAGTTATTTAACAAGAATGCAATTTTCTTTATTTGTTGCGCGGGCAATGGATAAGCAATTCCGTTTAACCGTAAAACCTGTCAACGCTCAAAATCCATGCCAACATCAAACAGCTCCAGAAAAAACAGATACGATTGGTCGAGCAACAGTAAATAATTTAAATGTTAGAAGTGAAGCGAATGATCGTTCCGAGATAATTGGGAAATTGAATCGTGGAGATGAAATATATGTCATTTCAATTGATGGTTGGTGGGCGAAAGTAAACTACCAAGGTTCTATTGGATATGTACATAAAACCTATTTAAAATTGTTAAGCCAAAGCGGTTCTAAAGTTAAAAATCGCATTATTGTCCTTGACCCTGGCCATGGTGGAAAAGATCCGGGCACAGTAAAAGGGAAATACGCAGAAAAACGCATAGCCTTAGCTGTTGCCAATGTTGTGAAGCGGAAGTTAGAAAATGATGGTGCAATTGTTTATATGACGCGCGAAGGAGATACATATCCTACATTGCAAGATCGAGTAGATTTTGCTCATAAACACTATGCCGAAATGTTCGTCAGCATTCATGTAAATTCAGCGTCAAGTTCTAGCGCTAAAGGAACGGAAACTTATTATAGTATTTCAGCGAATGATAACGAATTAGAAGATCGCGCTCTTGCAACCAATATTAATAATGAAATTGTAAAGCAAGCGAATATGCAAAATCGAGGAGTAAAACGAGCTGACTATTATGTAATTCGACATTCCGTCTTTCCTTCTGTATTAGTAGAATTAGGTTTTATCACAAATAACGAGGACCTTTCAAAACTTGTAAATAGCAATTATCAACAAGTATTTGGAAACGCTATTTATCAAGGAATCGTTCATTATTATAGTAATTAAAGATCAGCAGGAATTTTCTTGCTGATTTTTTCTTTAAACACCAACCTATATAATTAAAGATAGCACTGATGAAGACTTTAGTTTACAATGAACAAAGTAGAGATTTTTGACATAAGTCAATAGGTTATGACGAATTTCAACGAAAAAACTAAACACTATTTTATAAGTATTGGGGTAATACCATGGTTTTCAGTAGTTTAGTGTTTTTATATTTATTTTTACCTTTGATAATCATTGCATATTTCTTATTCCCAAAAAGTTTTCGCAACATATTGTTATTGATTGCGAGCTTGATTTTCTATGCGTGGGGGGAACCTAGGTACGTCTTTTTAATGCTCATCTCCATACTGGTGAATTATGTGATGGGGATTGTCATTGATCAGACGCCACCTTCAGCTAAGAAGAAGCGTTTGTTGATTCTGACGCTTGTTATCAATATTGCGATTTTAGGTTATTACAAATATGCGGGCTTTTTCATTGGGATATGGGAAGATTTATTCCATGTAGACATTGCATTTGAGGAAGTTCCTCTTCCGATTGGAATCTCTTTCTACACGTTCCAAGCGATGAGCTACATTATTGACGTATACAGACAAGAAGTAAAAGCCCAGCGAAATTTAATTGATTTATCTCTATTTATTTCTTTATTCCCTCAGCTTGTGGCGGGTCCAATTGTACGTTATCAAACGATTGCTGATCAAATTAAGCACAGAATTATACAAAATGAAGATGTAATGATTGGTACTCGCAGGTTTATTCAAGGGTTAGCGAAAAAGGTGTTAATCGCCAATCCAATGGGCGCTGTTGCAGACCAATGTTTCGCACTCTCAGGTGATAGCTTAACGACAGGGACAGCTTGGATTGGAATCATTGCTTATACGCTACAAATTTATTTTGATTTCTCTGGATACAGCGATATGGCCATTGGATTAGCTCGCATTTTTGGATTTAAGTTTTTGGAAAACTTCAATTATCCATATATTAGTCAAACGATAACAGAATTTTGGCGCAGATGGCATATTTCGTTAAGCCATTGGTTTAGAGATTATGTCTACTTCCCGTTAGGTGGAAGCCGCGTCGATGCCCAGTGGAAAGTGTATCGAAATTTATTAGTCGTATGGACATTAACAGGATTTTGGCACGGTGCCAGCTGGACATTCATGGCTTGGGGATTTTATTACGGAGTATTAATTTGCTTAGAAAAGTGGTTTTTATTGAAATGGTTAAACAAAATTCCAAGAGTGTTCCGCCATGTATATGTTTTACTGATTGTTATGGTCGGTTGGGTATTTTTCCGTGCAGATGATTTTGCTTATTCTTTTGAGTACATTCAAACAATGTTCTTTTTAAATGATGTTCCTTTGTATGATTATCAAACATTGTTGTTTTTGAATGATTATGCGATTTATTTTGCACTTGGAATCATCTTCTCAATGCCGATTTATCAATTGTATTTAAAATGGAGTGAACAAAAGGCCGAGGAAAACAGCGGTTATTATATTTCACTACAACTCGTACAGACAGTGTATTATTTAATCATCGTTGCGATTGTTACAATGTTTTTAGTGAATTCAACACATAATCCGTTCATTTATTTTAGATTCTAATCGTTGCTTGCAAGTTTGTTTATTAATGCATAGATGCTAGGTGATAAGATGAAAAAATTAGAATTGCTGTTGCCCATTAGTTTCTTCATCGTTATATTTGGCGTGTTTGTCTGGCATGCCTTCATTCCGGATCAAAAAGTATCTGAAATGGAAAACCGTAATTTGACGGTGCTAAATAAACAGCCAACAATGGAACAAATCTTTTCAGGCGAATATTCGAAACATCTTGAGGAGTATTTTACGGATCAGTTTCCAAAGCGAGACGAATGGCTAAAAAATTATATTTTATTACAAAAATTTACTGGGAAAGTCTATTTTAATGATAAGTATTATGTGGAAGAAGATGGTTGGATTGCTGCTAAACCAGTAGTGGAAATGGAAGATGAATCGGTTAGAAATTTCGTCAATGAATTAACGGACATTTCCAAAGAATTGACAGCAGCGGGCATACCTTTTACTTATTATTCTTTTCCTGCAAAAGCCACATATATTTTGAAAGCTCCTGACTATATGCCAGAGGATGTTGGACAAGTAAGAAATCAAAAAGTCCATGAATTATTGAAGGAACAATATGTAGATGAAGTTCGTTTAATAGATTACATAGACAATACAATTTCGGTCGAAGAAATGTATTTTAAAACAGATCATCATTGGACGATGAGAGGAGCATATGCGGCTTATGAAGCATTGATTCGAACGTTAAACGAAAGAATGGACTGGGCTCTATCCCCAATGCCATATGATGAAAACAACAATGTATGTCTGAAAAATGAATTTTTAGGTTCTTGGAATAAAATTTTGGCGATGACGGTAGAGCATGATGATCAAATTTGTTACAATGAGCCAATTGATTTTTCAGAGATTTTAACGATTTATGAGAGAACGGCTACGAGAGAATTTCAAGTGGATGTAGAGCAAATTTATGGAGTGGCAAAGGGGTTTGACGAATCACGGCCAGTCAACTATAGCGAGGGATATAGTCGCGACTTTTTAGAATTGAATATTTTTAATGAAAAACCTCAAGTGGACAAGCATCTTGTAGTGATTAAAGATTCTTATTTTAATCCAATTCAATTTCATGTGGCTTCTCATTTCCGTCAGTTGACGGTGATTGATTTACGCTATTTTGATAAGCCGCTAATTGAATATTTGTTGGAAATTCAACCAGATTACGTTGTTTTAGCGTATAATGACCGAAATATGAATGTTTATCTAAAAAATGAATAAATTTTGCATCGTTTGCTTTTCATAATTGTTTCAAGCTCAGCCATACTGAAATTAGAAAGTTAGAAGAGAAAATGTTGTGGCAGACAGGAATTATTATTTAAACATAATAACTTCCTATTTGCCATATTTTATCTCAACTCATTAGTATTACCAAGTGCCTCTATCGAAAATACATTTGCGAATCGATTTTATCTAATGTAAAATGCATGAATGTGGATGAGGGACTAGTGAGCTATCTGAAATTGTTAATGCATTGAAATCTACTTATTTTTTGATAGAAATGAATCAAGCACTTTATTGTGCTATAATAGCCTTTGATTTGTCGAAAAAAATACATAATGAAGAGAGGGAAATGAAGAGCATCCAATTGCAATCGATGTTCGCAATGGTTTATGAAAGATAGGATAAAAGCAACCGTAAAGAATATAAATAAAATAGATACTTTTTCGCCATATTTCTTTTTACCTTTTATTTTAATGGCTTATTTTGTCATTAGTTTATTTGACTTCTGGCGATTTGATTTATTTAATGTTAGAAAATCGATTTGGCCGGCAGTCATTTTGTCCGTTCTTTGTTATTACATAGGTGTATATATTGCTGACCGAAGAAATTGGACATTGCCAACGTTTGGGCTGTCTAAGTTAAGTAAATTTATTGTTCATTTTATTGTCATCTTAACTACAATCGGTTTAGTGGCGTACGTATTGATGATTGCCCAAGGAATGATCGGGCTTTCTGATGAATCTGTTCGTCGAAATTTAGACCCGAAATTAAATTTCTTCAGCCATTTATTATGGTACGGGGTATTGTTGCTCCTTTCTTATAAAATGATTAAAGAAAAAAACATGACAATGAAAAAAGCATTCGTTTATGCTGGGTTATATGGTGTAGTGATGTTCCTATTTTTATTAATGGGATATAGAACACCATTAGCGTTAATGTTATTTACAGGCTTTATCGTATTCCATTATGTGGTGAAGCGAGTTAAGCTCACTTGGTTCCTTACGTTTCTTACAGTTGTTGCAATATCATTTGCTTTATTCGGATTTTTCCGAGTTGTAATGGAAGATACATCACAAGAATTTAATACGCGAGAACAACCAGATCGCGAGCATTTAGAGGAAGATGAATTAGAGAAGTTATTAACTGCTGAAGACAGAGTAAATGCGACACCAAAATGGATTTTAGCTTTAAATGGTGAAATGGTTACAGGTCATATTGTGTTAAGTAAAATTATTGAGTATACCGAAGAAGAAGGGTATCTCGGTGGAGAAATCCATAAAGGCATTTTTAGTACAGTATTACCAGGTGAACAAATTTCACCTCGTATGCAAGTAACTGAAGTAGTGAACTCCTTAAGCGTTGAAGAAGGGAAGTATATTACTCGTCCTGGTAGAACGACAACCCCAACATTCATTGGACAATTGTATTTAGATGGCGGCTATATACTTGTAATTATTGGCTTCTTGCTTTATGGTGCACTTGTATCAATGCTTTATAATAAGGTGAAACAAGCAGGCGTAAAAAGCTTCCACACAATTGCATACGCTTTTGTATTAACTTTATTTACCGTAACCATTCATACAGGGTTACTAGATTTAATTTTCATCTTAATGCTAGGCTTCGTAATCCTTGCTTCAGCAATTAGCAAGACTGATAAGGATCGGGTAATGTTATAGCTTTAGGTAGTTTTTGGACGAATAGATTTATACTCGTGTTTTGAGTGTATTGACACCTTTTGAATGAAGCGATTCATTCAAAGGGTGTTTTTTAATTGCACGGATTGTTGGTTGGATTAGCTGACAAGATAAGGGTAGGGATTATATGCAGCATGAGGAGCTATCCGCACGTGCAAAAGTAGGGAGTTAATGCGAACGAGTTAGGAGATTATCTGCACAAGTAGGGAGTTTATTCGAACGAGTTAGGAGATTATCTGCACAAGTAGGGAGTTTATTCGAACGAGTAGGGGATTAATCTACACATGAGAAGGGGGATCTGCCCGAGCAGGGGATATATTTACATAAGGAAGAGGTTTATCCACTCGAGTTAGATGTAAATGTGCACAAGAGAAAGGGTTAAGATGTTTTTCTATTCCAGCAAATGAGCTAACCACACGATTGAACGAATTCCGAATAGATATATGGAGTGTATCTAAATAAGAAAAAATTGTAAGTAAAAACCGAGAAATCACTTTAGTAAAGATAAGATAATAGTCAAATTCAAAGAGATAATAGCCATCTCGCCCTTGATAATAGTCAATCTAGATAAAATAATAGCCGAAGCCAAAAATTTGCTCCAGCAGAGATGGAATAATAGTCAAAATCAAAGAGATAATAGCCAACTCGGCCGAGATAATAGTCAACCCAGATAAAATAATAGCCAAAGCCAAAAATTCGCTCCAGTAAAGATAAGATAATAGTCAAAACCAAAGAGATAATGGCCAACTCGGCCGAGATAATAGTCAATCTAGGTAAAATAATAGCCAAAGCTAAAAATTCGCTCCAGCAGAGATAAGATAATAGTCAAAATCAAAGAGATAATAGTCAACTCACCTGAGATAATAGTCAATCTAGATAAAATAATAGCCAAAGCCAAAAAATCAAGATTCTCTATCAAGTTTGTATTTCGCCCGAATGTAAACGCAAAGTGTCTATAAGATAAAAAAAGTGAAATCGACTCGTTTATGTCGATTTCACTTTTTTAATTTCGAAGCAATCCTTACTTCTATTTAACAGTATCCAAAATGATAATGTATTGTGAGCTTACGTATGCGACTTTATGGTCACGGCTGTCTGGAATGATTTCATACCAACCGTTTGCTGCAAGGTTTGTGCTTGTAATAATGACTGGAATATTTGTCCGGCTGTATTGATAAATTGGCGTGTTGTTATAAGTTGTCGCTACAGAACGAACATTTAATCCTTCAATATTCGTTAATCCGATTGTATATGCGTTATTTGCATCTTTAAACCCTAAATATTTATCTGCACGGTAGTAGTGGCCAGCTGCTTTTGCACCCCAATAAGGATCGGATGCGTATTTCACATTAAATCCGATTCGTTTTGTTCCGAATACAGGACCGTGAGCGAATGGTGCATTTGCAGGAATGTAGTTTTTCCACCAGAATTTTTCCATCAGTTCACGAATGCTTGCTTCAGGAGAATCGAATTTCACCTTTAATGGATCAGTGTCATACACATACAAACCGAATAAGTTGTTGTATTGCTGCGCGTAATCACTCATCCCCATGTCGCTTTCGTGCATTGCAAGGGCAAGTATCATCATCGCATTAATCCCGTAGTCTTCTTCAATGGCTTTCAACTGTTTACCTAATCCTATCAATTTACTTTTCTTAGAAGCATCAACATAACGGCCGCCAGCTTTTTCTCGCTCTGCTAATGCGTATTGAATGTACTTGTCGATTTCTTCAGTTGAATACTGTGTTTTTGAGTGAACAGGTAGGAATTGGTAATAATTGTAATATGTAAACTTTTCCCCACCATTGTAGAAATTAATGCCGTCCCAGCTGTAGTATTTTACCCCAGGTTTCATTTGGCTTGGTGCTTTTCCATAAATATAGCTTGCTTTATCGTTTCCTGTTTTGTGATCTACTAGGACGTGTTTCATTTCTCCGCCAACGTTTAAGTAATAGTGGCGACCTTTTGATAAGGAGAAAGGAATTAATGATACAGTGTTTGCATCCACATATCCAACTTGTCCTGCTAAATTCACTTTCACACGGTTGCCTTCAGATTGAAGATATTGCATTTCTGTTTCTGAAGCTACGCTGATCTTATCTTTTACCGTTTCAGAGTCTAAAACCGTGTAAGATTTTGCAACGACGAAACCAGAACCTGGTTTCATGTATACGATGTTGTTATTTTTTGTAATAACATGAGTGTCTTTTGAAACGCTTTTTAATACAGCGTCGTAATCAAAAGAAGTTATTTTTGTAGAAACGAGTTGTCCACCTTGAATATCTTTTAATTCATATGGTCCAAAGTTTATCGCTTCTTGATTACCAGCTACCTCCATCATCCGAATGATGAACGTTGCAGCTTGTGATACCGGCGTATTTTTTAATGGATAAAAATACACGCCATCAGGCATTGTGGAACCTTGAATAATTCCCTTTTCTGCACCTGTTGCAACCGCAGAATAATATTCTTTATAAATTTCATGTTTATCTTTAAATTGCAAATCTTTCGCCGTGCTCGTAGGAATCTTTAAATGCTTCATTGCTCGCTCAATCATGACAGCCATATGTTGGCGAGTAATCGGATCATTCGGTTTGAATGTGCCGTCTTCATATCCGGTAATAATCCCTGATGCTGCGGCGTTTTGAATATCTTGATAATAGGGACTATTTGTTGGTACGTCCTTAAAATCAATATTCTCTTCAGCTTTTGGTAAGCCGATCACTCTGGAGATAAACGCTGCGAATTGGCCGCGTGTTACAGTAGCATTTGGATTGTAATTGCCATTCGCATCAGGCGTTAAAGCCCCTTTCATAATTAAATAGCGTAATCCCCGTTCATGATAGTTGCCTGTTACATCGTCTGCAGCTTGTACTTTGCCAGTTGAACAGAGCGAAAAAACTAGCAAAATACTGAAAGCCATTAATAGAAATTTTTTCATGTAGTACCTTCTCCTTTCTCTACCTCCCATACTAACAAATTTCTATTAAGTTATTAATAGGATAAATGGTCAATTATATGAATTTTATAATAATAATAGTGAAAAAAGTATTATTTTATATTTCTAGTGTTTTTCCTTTTATATTTATAGTTTAATATGATTTAATGGAAAAGAAATGAAAGTATGGGGGGAAGGAAGGTGAGGGCTCTTTTTGAGCAAAATCAAATGAAGAAAATTATTTCAATATTATTTGCTTTTGTGCTTTTGTTTGGGACTGTGGCACCTGCTCAAGCGAATCAATCAGTCAATGAGCAATATCCAGTGTCTTCTGGAGTGGTGTATAGTCAATATACATATAAAACTTCAAAAACAAATGTAATCAATCATCTATCAATTAATTTAAATGATCCATTTACGAAAGTAGATATTGGCTTACCTAGTGCTTACAATAAGCGAGAAACGGTAACGGCAATAGCAAATCGAGACTCTAAAGATGGTAATAGAGTAGTAGGAGCTATTAATGCTGCATTTTTCAATATGAGCGATGGGGTTCCATTGTTTTTAATTGCAAAAAATAATCGCATTATTAACGGTGGGGCGATCTCTGAAGGTGCGGATCAATATTTGAACGTTCCAACAGCTTTCGGTATCGATAAAAACGGACAAGGCATTATCGATTATTTTGATTTTCAAATTACGATGACGACAAATGGCCAATCGTATCAACTGACTGGCATGGACCGTGTTCGGAATGGCAATGAGGCCATCGTTTATACACCGAACTATTACAAAGGCTATACAGATAATAATCAATATGGATTCGACATTATTGTTGAAGGAGATACACCAATCGGAGAAATATATTTCGGAGATACGATTTCTGGGGTAGTGAAAGAAATCGCTCCTTATGGGGAATCAAAACATCCTATTCCGAAAAATGGTTTCATTCTATCTGTCCAAGGCGGCTCACCTTTAAGTAAAACGTTGTCTAGTTTACAAATTGGTCAACAGATTGATGTGAACTTTTCCATCGACTCAAAATGGCAAGATGCACAATTTATTGTTGCAACAGGGCCTTTTTTAGTGCGCGATGGTAAACCGTATATTATGATGAGCACTGCTTCTAGCCGAGCAAGAGAAGTAGCGCCTAGAACAGTTGTAGCAGTGAGTAAAGATAAGAAAACCGTTCATTTCATTACTGTAGATGGAAGACAGTCCCACAGTAAAGGGATGAATATGAAAGAACTTGCAGATTATCTAGTTTCTTTAGGAGTAGATACGGCCATTAACCTTGATGGTGGCGGTTCAACAACAATGGCAATGCGTAAATATGGAAGCAATGATGTAGTTGTCGTGAATAAACCATCAGGTGGGTCCCAACGTGCAGTACATGCGATTTTAGAAGCAATTAGCACTGCACCGCTTGGAGAGGCGAAAATAATGAAATTTACTCGTACAAATGTCGGTACGATGTTGGAAGGAACAAGTTCCACTGTCAGCGTACAATATGTACTGGACGAGTACTATAATCCGCTGCCAATTACTCCTGATTCTATTAGTCTAGCATCACAAAATGGAACTTTAACGATTAGTGGTACGACATTTACAACAACAAAAGCAGGACAAGATCGTATTTACATTATGTATAATGGAAAAGTCGTTCAATCTTTCCCAGTGACAATTGTTGATGCACCAAGTCAAATGACAATTAAAGGAGCACAAGAAGTAGTCGTTGGAGCAACGCAGAATTATACAGTTGAAGCAAAAGATGCGGAAGGTAAAAATTTAATTTATAATGCAAATCAAGTGAAATGGTCGGTAGAAGGAAATATCGGAACCATTACTTCTACAGGACAATTTAAAGCAACGACTGCAGGTAGCGGTAAAATTATTGCAACGTTAGGTTCAAAGACTGTTTCAATTCCTGTAAAAGTAAAAGAGAAAGTAATCTTTAAAGATGTCCCTACAAATCACCCATATTTCAATGAGATTAGTTATAGCGTAAAAAACAATATCGTCACAGGGTACAGTGATGGCACATTTAGACCGACAGAAAATATTTCCCGGGAGCATGCAGCTGTCATTTTAACGAGAGTTCTGAAATTAGATACGACAAATGTTCAAAATCCGAACTTCAAAGACGTTCCAACGAATTATCCTTATTACAAAGAAATTGCAGCGGCAGCAAACTACGGATTAGTGAGCGGTAAAAACGATGGCACTTTTGATCCTAAAGGTAAGCTGACGCGTGCACAAATGGCGAAAATTTTAGCGATTGCCTTTGAATTGCATGGTTCAGAAAGTAAATCAACAAAATTTAAAGATGTTCCAACAAATCATTGGGCATATCCTTATATCGATGCATTAGCTTATAGCAAAGTCACAACGGGATACGAAGATGGAACATTTAAACCAAATGAAAATATCAATCGTCAACATTTTGTTCTATTCGTATATCGTGCTATTCATCGTTAATTGAAGTTAGTAGAATGGTAGCTCTGTACTTTGTCATTTAACGTTGAATAGCCAACCTTATCTATAAAGGGGCATATCCCTTTGAATAGAAAAATCATAGAATGGGAAATCTAGGTTCATCATAAAAAAACTCTCCCCTACTTTGATGTGGAGGAGAGTTTTTATATGATATAATTGTTCATTATTAAGTTATAAAGGATGTAGGTTCATGAAAATCGGAATCGTAGGTAATTACGGTAATGATAACAACGGGGATGAATCGATTTTGCTCAGCATCATTATGCAGCTTGAGCAAGCATTTAATATCTCCCGTGAAGATATCACCGTTTTTAGCAATAACACTCAACAAACGAGTGAACAATATGGAGTTCAAAGCTATCCATTATATTATAAACGCAAAAATTTATATAAAACTTTTTATACTACATATCAATCGAATAAAAAATATGTTTCTCAATTTGATTTACTCATTATTGGTGGCGGCGGGATTTTAATGGATTTTTATCGCCGTGAAGCTCACCTATATAGCACATATGCACTGATGGCAAAGCATGCGAAAGTCCCATATATCGTTTACGGCTGTGGTGCTGGTCCTCTCGATACCATTACCGGTCGCCTAATGATTCGATTAATGTGTAAACATGCCTTCAATATTTCAGTGAGAGATCCAGAATCAAAAGACCTATTAGAAAAAATAGGTGTCAAAAAAGAAATTAAAGTGATTGGTGATCCTGCCTTTACTTTATACAGTCCAAAAGATAGCTATTCTAACGAGCCAAAGGAAGTCGCCGTATCTTGTGTTCCAATGTATAACGCGAACTATTGGCCATTTGGTGACGTCGACAAATATGAAAGTTACACTACTGGAATGGCTAAAAATTTAGATCATTTAATCGAAAAGGAACATGTCAATATTACCTTTTTCGCTACGAAATATCCTCAAGATGTCTATGTGACGAAGGATATTCAAAAGAAAATGAAGCATCAATCGAAGACAAAAATTATTGATGAGAATTTAAAACCGATGAAATTAATTGATGTGGTGAGTAAATACGATGCAGTCATCGGTACACGTTTGCACTCCTTAATTATTGCAACATGTTCTGCAACTCCAGTGATTGCGATTTCTTATCATCCAAAAGTAACCAATTTTATGAGATTAACAGGAAACGAAAAAAGATGTCTTACGATTGAAGATATTCAAAAGGATGAAATGATTATATCCCGTTCCTTTAGCGATATTCGAGAAAATTGGAAAGAAGTTGTGAGTGAAACGAAAAAAATTGCTGCAAAGGCATATGAAGAGGCGAGTAAAGGCAAAGAATTGATGATGAAGGCAGTGAAGGACAAATGAAAAAAGTATTTGTAATTAGCAATATGTATCCTTCAAAAGAACATCTCTCGTTTGGTATTTTCGTAAAAAATCAAGTGGAAGCACTGCGAAATTCGAATATTGATGTAATTGTCGCAGCAAATGATAATCCAAAGACAGGTAAGAAAAATACCATATTGAAATATAGTAAGTGGGCAAAAGAGGTTCTTTCGAAAGCTTTAAAATATAAAAAGGAAATTTCCATTACGCATGCTCATTACGTTTTTCCATCCGGTGTTTTTTCATTCATGATGAAGAAAATGTTCAATATTCCGTATGTGGTGACTGCCCATGGTGGCGATATTGAACGGATGGCGAAGAAAAGTGCCAGCATTCGCAATTGGACAGAAAAGATTTTACAAGAAAGCAGCTATGTAATTGCCGTTGGTCCAGTGTTAGCAGATCAAATTGAAAAGGATTATGGGATTCCTCGTGATCGAATTCTAGTTTGCAGTATGGGTGTGAATAGGCAACAATTCAAACCTGGAAATAAAGAAATAGTAAGAAAAGAATTAAATCTAGATGATGATGCCTTTATCTATTTATTTGTTGGGAATGTCATTAAGCAAAAAGGTGTAGAAGAGCTGTTAATTGCTTTCCAGCAAGTGAAAAAAGAGGCGAATCGAAAAGTAAAGCTTGTGATCATTGGTTCTCAACGAGATAGAAGTTTTGTGAATAGTCTATCGCCATTAATGGATGATGACGTGCTAATGTATGGACCAATGAAACAAAACGAGCTTGTGAAATGGTATCAAGCGAGCGATGTGTTTGTATTACCTTCGCATTTAGAAGGCTTCGGTTTAGTGGCTTTAGAAGCAATAGCTAGCGGAACGCCTGTCATTGCATCGGATGTTGGAGGTTTAACTTATTTATTAAAAGATGGTGCTGGGCATTTAGTAGAGCCAAAAAATCCGAAAGCGCTGGCTGATGAAATGTTCAATGCTCTAACGACACCAAAAGAACAGTATACCAATCAAGAGGCATGTGATGAGATTTTGCATATTCATGATGCTGATGAAATTACGAAACGTGTCATTAGGCTATATGAATCTGCGGTGAACGGAGGTTCTAGCCTATGAATAAATTTTTAAAAATCGTTGGAGCGGTAGCTATCATTAATATAGCAGCCCGCATCTTCGGGTTTTTCCGGGAAATGGCCGTTGGGTACCAGTACGGATTTTCCTATGCAGCGGACAGTATTTTTACCGCTTATATGGTGCCGAACTTTTTATATTTAGTAGTCGGCGGTGCTTTTACGACAGCTGTGATTTCTCTATATAATAGGAAAACGACGAACCAATCGGAATTTGTGAAACAGTCCTTCACGATTGTGTTAACCTCTGGAATCGTCATGACAGCGGTATTACTCCTATTTACCGACCCAATTATTAAAATGTTATTTGAGAATAATGAAGACATTGCACCTGATGCAATTGAATTAACGAAGCATTTATTTTACTGGATGATGCCTTCATCAATTTTCTTAATTCTCGCATCGTATTATAGCGGTTTACTAAATGTTCATAATAAATTTCATTTATCCAGTTTTTCGATTTTAATATATAATGTGGCGTTTCTAGTTATTGCAGTCGCATTATCTTTTGTGATTGGTCCAATCGCTTACGGTATAAGTGCTTTTGCCAGTTCCATCATTATGATTTACTTCTTAATTGTAGGTTATCGCAAGCTGGATTCTTCACATCCAATCGGAATCTCATTTAAACGAGATGCGACGACAAAAGACTTATGGATAATGGTTGTACCCATCATGATTGGTGGTGGAACAATTCAGATTTATGCCATGTTGCAACGTTTCTTTGCTCAGCTTTTAGGGTTTGGAGAAAGTGCGATTTCCGTTGTAAACTATGCTTCCCGTTTAACACAGTTTCCACAAACGATTTTAATTACAGCGGTGACGACGGTAATCTACCCAATATTAAGCCGCAAAGAAGCAGAAGATGATCATGAATCCATTAAAAGTTTATATAGCAGAGGGTTACGTTATTTAGTATTGTTGATGATTCCTGTATCCATATTTGCATATTTCTACGCGGAAAATATTATTCAAGTGATTTTTGAGTACGGAAATTTTACTAAAGAAGGAACTAAATTAACGACACCAGTAATGCAAATTTTCGTGTTATCTATGTTCTTCTTAGCTGCGAATACGTATATTACTCGTTTCTATTATGCAAAAGGAGACTCGATCGCTCCGGTTATTTTCAGCATCGTCAATGTATTCATCGTGAATATTGCGGTGATGTATTTACTTGCCGATTCAACAGGAGTTAATTCTATCGCTTGGGGTACGTTAATCAGTTCAGTTGTCAATACAGTGTTGCTAATTATCTATGCACACTTTAGATATGGATTGAAGCTAGGTAATGGAAAACTAAAGGATTTCTTCAAACTATCCATACCGCTTATTTTAATCGGTTGTATCACGTATTTATCGAGCAAATATCTCGTTTTTGATTATAAGTGGGTTACATTTATTACAGGATTGGTTATTTTCAGTGTAAGTACGATTGGTCTATTCATGCTGTTTAGAATAAAAGAAGTTGAGGACTATATTAACGGAATCAAAAAGAAGTATTTTAGCAATAAGTA
This sequence comes from Ureibacillus thermosphaericus, assembly GCF_012396605.1. Lineage (GTDB taxonomy): Bacteria > Bacillota > Bacilli > Bacillales_A > Planococcaceae > Ureibacillus > Ureibacillus thermosphaericus. The sequence continues at coordinate 14,041 of NZ_JAAXPW010000015.1, read as the reverse complement.
ATTAAATTAATTAGATTCAATCTTAAAGTTAAATCACAGGTTATAATGCTCAGTGAATTAATTGGATAATGAATAAGAAGTGGAATTTACTAACTTTATCGGGATTGTTTAAGATCCAACAATTCCCGATGGGTTATAGTAAATTCCACTTTTTTATTAATGGTGACATATTAATACGGTAGCCTACTATTTGCTATTGTAGGATAAATGAAATTTGCTAACATTAATTGTCGAAATTTAAGTTATATTAAGATATTATTAGTAAGTAATTAAATGGAAGAATAAGAAATTTAATGTTTTATTATTAATATAGGTATAAAATATTAAAATACATTTAATACATAATACCTAATGTATTGTGATAATAATACTAGATTATTTTTGCATTATTTTTTAAACATAGTTTGATTTTATCTACTTTTATGATTGAAAATTGTATTATTATGATAAATATCTTCAATTTAAAGTATTTCCATTTTATAATGAACTTGATTTAATAATAAAATGAAATGCCTCTTACGAAAAGTTCGAAACGTTATATTACTAAAACACTTTTTACGTAGTGGAAATATTGTCAACAAACGACTTTTTTCTTAAAAGAATATAATTCCGTAAGAGCCGATTTCATTCTTACACAACACTCAACACACCGTTTTTGGAATGGGGGTAGTCCAGTTGCCGAGGGGTCGAAAAGTCAACTCTAGTGGAGAAAAAAGTAAAAAATTACTTCAAGAAAAGGCGATAGAATTATTTTCACAATTTGGGTATCATGAAACTAAAATTAGCGATATCGTAAAGGCTGCTAATTTAACACAACCTACATTCTATCTTTATTTTGAAAATAAAGAATCACTATATAATGATTTGATATTACAATTTAGAAATGAATTTTTAGAAAATGTAAATCGTATCAATGTGGGGAATGAAGATAATTTCATCGAAAAATTACAAACAAACTTTACAGCTCTTTTTAAATTCTTCGCCAGTAATCCACACCTGACAAAAATCGGTTTCTACCAAACAGAAGAGTCGGAGGAATTAAAAAACATCTTTTCACAAATTCTTGAGGAAAAATTAAAAGAACGAGTAGAATTTTCGGATCATGATATTCGTATTTTTATAAACAGTATTGTTGGTGCTATTGAGCGGCTTACACTAACGATGTTGTTTACAAAAGAAAAAGAGCCGGAGCAATTAGCTTCCGAACTCATTAATATTTATTTTGCTAAAGAATTAATATGTAGATAAAGATAAATTACATGATGGACCTTAATAGAAAAGTTCTGCCAATACTAGATTGCTTCATCAATTGGAATCCTTAAAAAAGTTTAACTTTTTAAGGATTATTTTTTTTGGTTCCTTAAATAAACATAAAAAATGAGCCATTATTTATTTTCCGCTCCAATAAATATGACTCATTTTAGATGTTCCTTTTAAAATTCTTTTTTTACTGTTATGTGCAAGTAAGCACCTTTTTTCAGTTGATGATTTTGATTGTCTTTTAATGTTGGATGAATGAGAAGCATATATTCTCCACCTTCATTCAACGGTTTTTTCGGTGTCACAATTAATTGATTCCCATCCGTTAATATATTAACATCTACTTTATTCCCACCTAATTCAACTAATTCAACATCCTTTTCATTTATAGCACCTAATGGACGATTTAATGTGATATTAAATGTTTTCGTCGTCGGAACATCTAATAATGCTTTCAACTCTTTATAGTTTACTAGATTTTCTGCAATTGCATCGAAGTGTGCTTGATAAATAGGATTTGAATTTGTGTTAATATGTGGCATTATTCCCTGATCGCGAATGACTGTTCCTTTTGGGCCGAAAAATTCTCCTATTGTTAATTTTAAATAACTGCCATCTGATAATTGATAAAACCCTTGCATCGTGCCTTTTCCATAAGTTTTTTCACCATAAACAACAGCAGCGTCATAATCCGATAAAGCAGCGACTGTCATTTCAGAAGCGCTTGCACTATAACGATTGACAAGTACTTTCGTATTACTATCAAAAATTGGTTGCACAAAATAAGGTAAGTTTACCAACAGAGTACCGTCTGGCTCTAATAGATATTTATAATGATCTCGATCGTAATATAAATAATATTGTGTATTGCCTTCCTGATATTTGACTTTGTATGCAAACATTGCGTTTTTAAATAAAGCGATTAATTCTTCGGCAGATTCTACATAACCGCCGCCATTATTTTGCAAATCGAGAATAAAGGAAGTTGCACCTTTTTGGGTTAATTTTTCATATTCCTTTTTGACAAGGTCAGCAGCATCTTCAGAAAATGATTGAAGCTGTATGTAGCCAATATTTCCGTATAGAATTTGACTCGTGGTATTTGGTATTGAGAAAGCTTTACGTGTCAATTGCTTTACAACGGTTGTACCATTTTCTTTTAAAATTTCAAGCTTTACCGTTGTATTTTCTTTTCCTAAAAGTAATGACTGGCCTTCCTCAACTGATTTTCCTTTAAGGGATATTGAATTGACTTTTGTAATGATGTCTCCAACTACTAACCCTTGTTCGTAAGCACTTCCATTTTCTAATACGTCCGTAATTAACAATCCGTTTTCATGTTTTTGAATCACAACCCCAATACCGATTTGCTTCATATCAACGCTTTTGATAAAGCTTTCATATTGTTCAGGGGTATAATAGTTGGAGTATGGATCAAGCATTTCCATTATTTCATTGATGGTATTCGCTTGATCGATATTTCCATTTATTTCGCCCACATATTCACTTTTGACAATCTCTTTTATTTCTTGCAATGTTGTTGCAGCTTGTACATTGAATGGCATTGCAAGAAATAGAAAAATCATAGAGATTATTGGAAACCATTTTTTCATATAGCACACCCCTTCTTTCTAGATATATCCATTATAGCAATTGACTTTTCGTAATAGAATTGAATTTTAATACGTTTGTAAAATTTTGATAGAGTCTGGTTGTTTCTTGGTGAGTGAGAAGGATAATGAGGAAATAGATTGAGATGCCCTTCCCAAGAGAAACGAAATATAAATAATTTAACATCGTAGATTATGTAAATCTTTAGTGGAGAAAAGACAGAAATTGAGGATTTTATATGTATATGAAAGAATAGAATAGTTTGTCTTCTTTAATACACCATATGTACATTGAAGTGTAATTAAAACGAAAAGTTCGTTGTTTTTGAAATATTTTTGTAACAATAAATTGGGTGTCTAGAAAGCCTAAAACTTTCTAAACACCCTTATTCTTTCAATATCTTGATTTTTACTAAATTTTTGCTTCTGCGGTAGTCTCACCGCAAAGGATTTATCTAAATATGAATTTTCAGACAGTTTAATTATTTAGCATGTTTTGCAGATTTAGTAATTAAATGAATCCCCCAACCAATCACTAATCCAACTATTGCAGGAAGTAACCATCCGAGACTTTGACTGTGTAATGGTAATGAACTTATAATATTTGCATACCAATTAATTTCAAATCCTGCCCCTTGAATTCCATCGTATAAGCTTACAAAAGCAGTGGCAATTAGAGCAAGACTGTAAACGATTGGTGCTCGGTTCCAAGCTTTATCGAACATCACCATAAACATGAGTACGATTGCAATAGGGTAAATAAATAATAAAACTGGTAAAGTAATCGCGATTAATTTCGCTAATCCAAAGTTGGAAATGAAGAATGAAAATACTGTAAAAATCACAACTAATAATTTATAAGATGCTTTTGGGAAGATTTTAGCGAAATATGTGGCATTCGCTGTAATTAATCCCACAGAAGTAGTGATACAAGCAAGAATGATGACTAATGATAAAATGATGCTTCCTCCACTACCGTACAATGCTTTGGATGCAGCAGAGATAACGCTACCACCTTCATTAAAATAGCCTATGGCTGATGGACTTGATGCTCCAATCCATGATAAAGAAACGTAAACAAATGCTAATCCAATGGCTGCTATAATTCCTGCAAAAATTGTAATGGTTACTTGTTTAGTACGATCTATGATTCCTTTTGCTTGAATGGATTGCACGACAACGATTCCGAATACAAGGGAAGCGAGCACGTCCATTGTTAAGTAACCTTCAACAAATCCTTTTGAAAAGGCTTTTGTAATATAATCTCCATTTGCTTCTTGAAGAGCACCCAATGGAGTAATCACACTTTTTAGTGCAAGCAACAGAATGACAATCAACAATGCTGGTGTTAATATTTTACCAATACGGTCAACTAATTTTGTTGGGTTTAATGCTAAATATAAACTAATAGCAAAATAAATAAATGAACTTATAAATAATGGTACCCAGCTATCAGCTTGTGCATCAGATAAGTACGGAGCAATACCGATTTCATATGTAACTGCTCCTGTACGAGGAATGGCAAAAAGCGGTCCGATTGATAAATAAACCACTGATGTAAAAATTACACCAAACCAAGGGTGAATACGACTAGCTACTTCTTGCAAATCCCCGCCATTCTTTGCAACAGCTACGATACCTAGAAGTGGTAACCCCACTCCAGTTATAAGGAAACCAATCATTGCAGGTACGATGTTTTCTCCTGCCTGTTGCCCTAATAGTGGCGGAAAGATAATATTACCAGCTCCTAAAAATAGAGCAAATAACATAAATCCCACAGCTAAATTGTTTTTTACAAGATCTCCTAAGTTTTTCATAGTTGCATTTTCTCCTTTATTTTCGAATAGCGGAAAATTTCTAAAAATAATAAATAATTAGAACGGTAACAATGTCGAATTATATCATCTATCGTCGAAAAAGACAAATAATATTTTTGGATATTTTAAGAATTCCTTACTTAATGTTTAATTATTTCTAAAAAATTATTAGTTTTTATCCGAAATATTAAGTATGATATAGTTAATCTTTTTATAAGGAGGGAGATAGGGTGTACCGGCGAAAAAAGTCGATTGTATTAATAAGTGCGGGTTTGTTGGCAAGTTGTATTTTCGCCCAAAGTGCTTATGCATCTACTGAGAGTGGTAAAAGCAGCGGCGAAAAAACACTTGAACATTTTAACATAAAAAACAACGTTTTACCTAATAATTTTTCGAATATCGACCGTTCTAAGACGAGAAAAGAAACTTTATCTAAAGCTAGAATGACAAAATTAAATATTCCAGATAGACAACTTGCTTCTCAAATTACATATAAAGTGGTTAAAGGTGATACTTTAACAAAAATTTCCAAAAAATTCAATGTGACTGTTGAAGACATTATGAATTGGAATCAGTTAAGTTCTGCTGATGTGATATATGCTGGACAAATATTGACAATTTATTCATCCTCTCAATCTCCAAATCATGAGGAGCAGGGAGACTTACCTAACCAAAATATCGAGAATGAAGTGAAGAATCCCCCGCATGATGAATTGTTAGTTGATGAAGTAATTAAAAAACAGTTAGAAAAAGAACAGATGATTGATAAGGATCCTTCAGAAAAAGGACAAGCTATATATAACAAAGTGTTGGAAATTGCTAATGCTCAACTAGGTGTACCTTATCTATTTGGGGGAAATACACCAGAAGGATTTGATTGTTCTGGGTTTGTACGGTACGTTTTTGTTAATGCAGGGTTGGATATTCAGCGAAAAAGCAGTGAAGACTATTTTAACCAAGATACGACTGTAGTAAAAAACCCAGTTCCTGGCGACGTGATTTTCTTTAAAAATACGTACAAAACAGGCATATCTCATATGGGGATATATTTAGGGGACGGAAAATTCATCCATGCAGGAGACAATGGAGTAGAAGTATCGAACGTTAATTATGACTATTGGAAGAAACATTTCGTGACATATAAACGGTTTAAAGGAATTAATTGACAATTTTATCGTGTTTTTAAAAAGGGTATTTCTTCTATCAAAGTAGAAAAATACCCTTTTAATATTATAGAAAAATTCAAGTTACAAATATTACGCAATAATAGAGGATTTCTTAGATTCTCTTTTGATATATTCGTAAAATAGATTTACAAATTCATTACAGTAAGAAGCTTTAATGCCTCGGTTAACAAGTTTTATACAGCCGATATCGTGAATGTTTGATGTAATGTGAATGTAAATGAACTGTAATGTTACTACAAACCCTCACATGTTACACTTTTTATGATTGAAATTTCTGACTACTTCACGATGGAGGGTACTATCATTTTCCAAAAGAATATTCGAAAATTGCTTTTGGCAACTGTGGCTGGTGTAGTCATTTGTTTTTCTCCTATAGCAGTTGGTGCAACGGAAAAGGATTCAACAGACTTTACTTCAACGGAATTGCGGGAGACTGCAATTAAATATTTAGGGATAAGATATTTGTATGGAGGAACGTCAACAAGCGGCTTTGACTGTTCAGGATTTGTCAGAAAAGTATTTAGTGATTTAGGGATAGAATTGCCCCGTACCGCAAAGGAAATGTATGAGATTGGGGAGCCAGTGAAGATTGGTGAAATTCGGCCAGGAGATTTATTGTTCTATAATACATCAGGGTTAGGAATCTCCCATGTTGCAATTTATTATGGTGATGGTAAAATGATACATGCTCAAACAGGAGAAGGGGTAAGTTTATCGAACTTCTTTGATCAATACTACTGGTATGACCGTTTCGTAGGGGCTAAGCGTGTGGCGGATGTGGAGTTGATTTCTGAGGGAAATTAAAATTTTATAGATATATTATTTTAGGAAAATAAAAAGCAGAGGGGAACCTATTTTTGTGGGTTCCCCTTTTTAATTGTCTGTAAATAACTACTCCTAAATTTAGAAATATTTTACTAATCTCAGAAAAAGTGCATCAATACAGAAAGGAAATGGATTAAAACGCCAAAAGAAAAGATACAAAAAACCTTTAGAAGTTCAAAAATAAAATTTTAGAAAAAAGATAAATTGAAGAAAAGCAAAAGAGCGGAAACAAATCCTATTAAAATTAAGTTTAAATTTTAACCCGTGTAAAAATGTTATTAGCTGTAAGATATAATACAATACAAAAAACGCGTAGAAGCATGATTGCTCTACGCGTTACTTTTTTATTGTGGTACGACAGCTTTCCAGCGAGATAAATCTGCACCTTCTGCATCCACTAATTCAGGTGGGAAGACAAATGTCCACGGTTTCGTTGTACGAGCTTTAACAGTTAAAGGAGGATCTATTGTAAATGATCCTTTTGCAATTTTTTTACCGTTCGCGTCAATTATTTCTAACGGTAATTGTTCAACATTGATTGCACGATCATTTCCATTTCGAATGAAGATGGATACAGATAAGCTCTTATCATCATGTAAATTTGCTTGTAAACCTGTAATATTCACTTCATTATGGCCTAGTTCTGGCAGTTTACTTACAACTTTTGCAAGCAACTCTTGTTGTTCGATTGAAAGTTGCTTTTTCCAAGATTCATCTAAATCCAGTGTATGTTCTTTTAATGTGTTCAAGTTAAAGACAATTTTCCAACCTTCGCCAGGAAGTTCGTCCGTTTCGATATATTTCTTTTCAAAAACGAATACCCATGGACGGCAGCTTTCTGGAGGGAGAGTACCCAATTCTTTAAAATCAAATATTTTTCCAGCTAAGCGTTTATTGTTTTTATCTAATATAAGCAGTCCAATTTCCCCTAATTCAATATTGTGGGGAATTGATGATCGGAAGAACGCACGCACGTACCAAGTTCCTGTTTTTTTATCTTCATCGATATCAATGGCAGCAAGAGACAATTGATTTGGACGTAACGGTACTAATTGATTTGCTAAAAAGCTGAACACGTATTTTTGTTCTTGCGGTACTTTCCAATCCGGATGAAGTGATAGTTTTGTTTTCACTAATTTTTTTTCGGATGATTCTTCAATTCCTTCAATTAAATTACTTGAGTCGATTGCACTGTCTGTTCCAACTTTATCGGTTTTCTTAAAAAAATCAAAAAGCCCCATTATTCATTTTCCTCCTCTTTTCGGCGAATGTTCATAAATTTCACCAATTCTGAAACGATTTGGACGCGAAGTTCTTGGAAGTTCTTACCGAATAACTTGAGTCCTTCTCGCTGGTAGATTCGCATTGGATCTTCACCTTGATAGCTGCGTAAGCCGATGCCTTCTTTTAAATATGTCATTTGTGCTAAGTGATTTACCCACATGCGATCAATGAAGCCGAGCATTACTTGTTGTGAAATGCTTAGCACTCTTTCATCGTTCTCGAAGGATTGGATAAATTCTTTTAATTGCAAGTAACCAGGTTCTACTTGGTCAAAAATGTGATTGACTTTTACTACTGTACGGTCTAATGTGACTTTCTCTAAGTAGAAGGAGTTTAATGTATTTTCTATTGCATCAAAATTCCATTCTTCTTGGCCAATTTCTTCATCAGCATTATCACGAACAGCAAAGTCGATTGCATCAAAGAGCATTTTTTGAATGATTTCGATAATGTCTTCTTCGTGTAGAACTTTATCTCTTAAAGTATACAATATTTTTCGTTGATCATTGATGACGTCGTCTAATTTTAAGTTGTATTCACGCAATGCAAAGTGAGCGCCTTCAACAATCCGCTGTGTACGGTCAATTAATTCTTGTACATCTTTGTTTTGAATTTGCTTTTTCTCATCAACGACCATTTTTTTCTTGAATTTTTCAACGTCTTCTTTAGCGAAACGTCGGAACATATCGTCTTCCAATGAGACGATGAAGCGGGTTTCACCAGGATCTCCTTGTCGACCGGAGCGCCCGCGAAGCTGATTATCAATACGACGGCTTTCATGCTTTTCTGTTCCGATTACATAAAGACCGCCAAGCTCTGGAACACCTTCTCCGAGTTTAATGTCAGTACCGCGACCCGCCATGTTTGTTGCGACCGTAATTCGCCCTTTTTGTCCTGCTTGAGAGATTAATTCCACTTCTTGTTCAACTGTTTTCGCATTGAGTAGTTGGTATTCTAGTCCATATTTATCTAGATATTTTGCCACTTCTTCTGATTGTAGAATAGAAGTGGTTCCGATTAGTATTGGTTGTCCTTTTTCTTGGCGTCGTTTTGCTTCTTGTGCTACGTATTCGTATTTTGCATCCCGCGTTTCGAAAACGATGTCTGGTTGATCAATACGAATGACTGGACGGTTTGTTGGAATTTGAACAACTCGCATGTTGTATACTTCAATGAATTCTTTTTCTTGCGTTTTTGCAGTTCCAGTCATTCCGGCAAGTTTAGGGTACATACGGAAGTAGTTTTGGACGGTAATTTGAGCTTGTGCTTTATTTTCGGCAGTAATCGTGACGCCTTCTTTTGCTTCAATGGCTTGGTGTAAACCGTCTGATAAAGAACGTCCTTCAAGGATTCGGCCAGTAAACATGTCGACTAGCTCAATTTTATCATCTTTCACAATGTAGTCCACGTCGCGTTCGAACATCACGTGGGCACGTACCGCTTGAATGACGTAGTGGTACAATACTTGATGATCTAAATCATATAAATTATCTACGCCGAAAGCTTCTTCAACTTTGTCGATTCCTTGATCTGTAAGAGAAGTAGCTTTTGTTTCTTCATCGAATTCATAATCTTCATCTTTTTTGAAGGTTTTTGCAAGCATGGCAGCAATACGGTGCAGTTCTTCTTGAGAAGGAGTTTTTCCAGCAATGATAAGTGGAGTTTTTGCTTCATCAATTAGAACAGAGTCTACCTCATCAATGATGGCAAAATGGTATGGCCGCTGCACTTTATCTTCCACATTACGAGCCATGTTGTCACGTAAATAGTCAAAGCCAAATTCCGTACCGACACCGTAAGTAATGTCTGCATTGTAAGCTTTTTTCTTTTGCTCTAAATCCATCATTGGCAAGTTCAAACCAACTTTTAAGCCAAGGAATTTGTGAATTTGACCAATTAATTCGAAGTCCCGTTTTGCCAAGTAATCATTGACAGTGATAACGTGAACCCCTTTTCCTTCGAGGGCTCTCACATAAGAAGGAAGAGAAGCAACTAAAGTTTTCCCTTCACCAGTAGGCATTTCAGCAATATTTCCTTCTGTTAGAACGAGACCACCAATTAATTGAACGTCAAAATGTCGCATGTTGAGGACGCGTTTTGATGCTTCTCGAACGACAGCAAAGGCATCAGGTATGATATTTGTTAAATCTTCACCATTTGCAAGGCGTTCTTTAAATTTTACAGTCATATTTTTAAGCTCATCATCAGACATCGATGAGTATGTAGCTTCGAGTTGATTAATTTTTTCTACTATTTTATAGTAATGTTTTAATTCTCGTTTACTTGTTCTTTCCTTATTTTTGAAAATTGAGAACATTTTTTTACGCTCCTTTTGTGGTCTAAATAAATATAGACACCTTTGTTATTCTATCAAACTTTTGAATGTATGACTACTTCAATCACGGGGAAAATAAGTATGAAGATATTGTAATCATTAGTATTTCCAATATTGTCTTTTTATAGTAATTTGATTGATGATTCATTTTTATTGGATATTTAATTACATTTTAAAGGAAAGACTAGGTTTTCTTATTTATTCATGCTATAATATCTTAGGTTTAATAATAAATGGAATTCTTTTTCTAAGGAGGATAGACATGGTTTACGTGTCTTTAGCAGTGGCGCTAGTCGCGTCCATAATACTGACTCCGATTGTTAGACGATTAGCGTTTCGCATAGGTGCTGTGGACGCACCGAATTATCGGAAAGTGCATCAAAAAATAATGCCACGTCTAGGTGGTTTAGCTATATTTTTATCCTTTTTAATAGGACTAGCGATACTAAGACCGGAAAGTCCTCGATATGAAAGTTCATTAATGCCTTTATCGATTGTATTAGGTGCTTTGGTAATTGTTATTACTGGTATTTTAGACGATAAATATCAAATAAGTGCAAAGGCAAAAATGTTAGGGCAAATTGTTGCCGCTTCCATTGTTATTTTTATGGGCGGTGTGCAAATTGACTTCATTAACTTGCCTTTTGATAACGGTATTTTAAATTTTGGATTATTGAGTATTCCGTTAACACTATTGTGGATTGTTGGAATTACGAATGCGGTAAATTTAATTGACGGTTTAGATGGACTAGCAGCAGGCGTGTCAACGATTGCATTAATTACTCTTGCAACGATGGCCTATATTATGGGCAATGGATTTGTACTTGCCGTTGCTGCAATATTAGCATGTAGTACGATTGGATTTTTATTCTTTAACTTTCATCCGGCAAAAATTTTTATGGGCGATACGGGTGCACTGTTTTTAGGATTTATGATTGCTGTGCTTTCATTGTTAGGTTTTAAAAACTTAACGTTAGTATCATTCATTATCCCAGTTATTTTGTTAGGTGTGCCGATTTCAGATACATTCTTTGCAATCGTGCGTCGCGTACGCAATAAGCAAAAATGGTCGGATCCAGATAAATCTCACTTGCACCATTGTTTAATGAAAATGGGATTCTCTCATCGACAAACGGTATTGATTATCTATGGAATTGCAGTAATGTTTGGAATTGCATCTATCATATTCTCTATGGCAAAACTTTGGGGAGCAATTCTTCTTATCACTGTTATTTTAGTTGCCATTGAATTGTTTGTAGAAGTAATAGGTCTTGCGGGCAAAAACTACCGACCGCTCATTAATTTAGTGAAGATGTTTAGTAAATAATCGTCAATTTGTATAGAGTTATATTGAATAGATAAGAAGAGGTTGAGATAAAAGAATTTTCAACCTCTAATTTAAAGGGGAGTTGTTTAACACAACTCTCCTTTTACATTTTCAACCGGTTTTTCCTCTCGTAGTGTATTTTTAATTTGTGGTTATTCATGCGTGGCCGATTTCTTTTTACTTTCGATTTCCCTCGGACTGAAAATTGTGTGAAATCCAAAATAGCATTTGGAATCCAAAAACTTATAACTGAGAACAACCTTTTCCGTAAAAAATAGTCAATCATGACAAGAAAAATCATGGTTGACTTTTTTATTAGCTAGAGCTATGTTCCAAGGAATTTTTTAGAAATAAGCATATTAAGCTAAGATTGTTATTAAAATGAAATAGAGTAACATTTTGTATGATGTAATATTTTTATAGTTGAAAAATGTTATAGTAGAAACTTAATTTTTTTCTAAAAAAGAATATTCGTACAATTAAAACGATTTAAAATCAGTATAATATTAAATTAAGTATTAAAATAAAAAAAGTTATTTATTTTAATAAAAAAATTTGATATCATGATATCGAAAATTCAAAATTTCAGAAAAATGTTGATGATTACTTTTTTCTGAAATATTGAAAAAATGAGTGGGGGGAAAATATGAAAAAGAAGTATTTGCTATTCTTAGTAGCGCTATTAACACTTAGTTTTGTGCTAGGTGCATGTAGCGGAAGTGACAACAAAGAGGAAGGAAGCGATTCTTCAGGGAAAAAAGAAATTAATTTAGTGATTCCTTCTGAGCCGCCTTCATTACATCCAGGACTTGCAACTGATAACACTTCTAGTGCAATACTCATTAATGTATTTGAAGGGTTAACAACTCACAAATATGGAGAAGTTGTGAATGGAGCAGCAGAAGAGATTACAGTCAGCGATGACCAACTGACTTATACATTCAAATTACGTGATAATAAATGGTCAAACGGAGATCCTGTAACGGCACATGATTTTGAATTCGCTTGGAAATGGGTATTAAATCCTGAAAACGTTTCCGAATATGCTTCAATCCTTTACCCAATCAAAAACGCAGAAGCTTACCATAAAGGTGAAGCAACAGCTGAAGATGTTGGTGTGAAAGCGGAAGACGACAAAACTTTAGTTGTAACATTGGAACAACCGATACCTTATTTCTTGGAATTAGTTGCATTTAAAACATATTACCCAGTAAATAAAAATGTAGCGGAGAAAAATCCGAAATGGTACACAGAAGCTGGAGAAGATTATGTAACAAACGGTCCATTCTTATTAGATTCATGGAACCACGACAAAGACATTAAATTAAAGAAAAATCCAGATTACTGGGATGCTGAACATGTCGCACTTGATCAAGTAAATATAACAATGGTTGAATCTGAACAAACAGCAGCTACAATGTTTGATAATGGTGAAATTGATTTCATAGGTTCTCCTTACCAAACAGTAGCGTTGGATGCAATCGATCAATATAAAGCAGAGGGAATTTTAAATATCGAAGACTATGCAGCCATTTACTTGTACAAATTCAATACAACAGATGAACTTCTGAAAAACCAAAATATTCGTAAAGCTTTAGCTCTTGCAATTGATCGTCAATCATTAATCGACAATGTAACAAAAGGTGAACAAAAACCGGCACTAGGTATGGTACCAATAGCAATTAAAGGATTTGAAGAAGATCGCGGCTACTTCAAAGATAATGATGTTGAAGAAGCGAAAAAAGCTCTAGAGGAAGGTATGAAAGAGCTAGGAATTAAAGATCCAAGCGAAATTAATATTAAAATTTCAATTAATACAAGTGAAGCGCATTCTGCAATCGCACAATTCATTCAAGAAAACTGGCGCAAAAACTTAGGAATTAACTCAACAATTGATAATTCAGAATGGCAAGTTTTCTTAGACAAACTTTCAAATTTAGATTACCAAGTTGGACGTCTTGGTTGGATTGCAGACTTTAAGGATGCATACACATTCTTAGAGCCATATGATTCTGCAGAAAACGGCAACAACGATACAGGTTGGGAAAACCCAGAGTATACGAAACTATTAAGAGAAGCGAATCAAGAAACGGATGAAGAAAAACGTCTTGCAATGCTTAAACAAGCAGAAGCACTTATTATTGATGAAATGCCAGTAGCTCCAATTTATTACTACACAAATCTATATGTTGCAAAGGATCATGTGAAAAACATGAAGCCGGATAACTTAGGTTACATTTATTTAAAATATGTAGATATTGAATTATAATTGAGTTAATTTCATAATTCTCACCCCTTGATTTTCAAGGGATTCAAGACAATAAAAAATGGGTACCTCCCCAAATTTCGTTATAATGGTAAGTAACCAAACAAACCATACGAAAGAGGTGAGTACC